>DAIREN010000014.1:0-33980 GCA_036795535.1 Spirochaetota bacterium | reverse complement strand
AATATCGAAGAGCCATTATACAAAAGCAGGCCAACACCGGCCATCCCGATGATGATCCCGACGAGACAGACCGGCCGGATGCGGATCTTCACAAGCAGGCGGTCAAAGAGGGCTACGGCCAAAGGAGTTGAGGCAATCACAAGAGCGGCCAGGTAACTGTCCACCGTCGTTTCGGCCAGTGTCACCAGGCCATTCCCTCCCACCAGCAAAAAAATTCCCAGTCCACCAGACACAAGGAGCTGACGACGAGTGAGACCGCCCTTCATGCGCCCTGTCAGCCAGGCCACCCCCAAAAAGCCGAGCCCCCCGACCAGGAACCGGAGAGCGACCAGCCAAAACGGCGGCATACTCGCGACGGCCACCTTGATGAACCAGTAGGTTGAACCCCAGACAATGTAGAGAGTCGCATACGAAAAGAGGATTGATGGACGCATGGGGTAAGGGTAGTCATCACACAAGTCTGAAGGCAATCCCGGATTCGCATGACAAATCCATGATGCTTATTCCGGAATCCCATCACAATTCCGTAATTTCTACCGACCGCAAGCGCGCTTGCCGAAACATTCAAATTCTGCTATACTGGGATGAGAGGCCGGGAGGACACCATGCACACCATCCTTGATACGATCTGCGACCGAGAACTGTCATACCAGCAAAAGGTACACGCCCTGGCCCGGGATGCCGAGGCGACCCTCGATGTCCTGCCCATCCCGGACGCGGCCCGCGATCTTCTGGAGCGGGGCGTGATCTGCGATCTCTTCGAGGGTCACGCTCCCTGGCGTCCGCGCTACATCATTCCCGATTACGGACGCTTCATGCATCAGGGTTCCGATTTCTTGCGCATCAGCCCGCCCCGCACCCTGATGGAGGCCATCCACGCCCTTTTGGCGCTCTACCACCATGTACCATCCATCACGAACTTCCCGGTCTGGATCGGTGACATTGACACCCTGCTCGAACCCTTTGTCGAAGCCGAACCCCGGGCCGGGGAAATCATCGGACACTTTCTCGATCACATCGACCGCACGCTCAACGATTCGTTCTGTCACGCCAACATCGGGCCTTTTGCAACCCAAGCCGGCCGGATCATCCTCCGCCATCAGCGCATGGCCTCCAACGCCGTCCCCAATATGTCCATCAAATACGATCCGGAGACGACCCCCGAGGACTTTGCCCTCGAGGCTGTCCTCACCTCCCTCGCGACCGCCAAGCCGAGTTTTGCCCACCACCCCCGCTTTCGTGACGAATTCAACTCGGCCGGCTACGAGCACTACGCCATCGCCAGTTGCTATAACGGTCTCCCCGTCCGCGGGGGGAGCACAACCCTGGTCCGGCTCAACCTGGCCCGGCTGGCCGAAACCGCCCGGGACCGGGATGACCTCTTGACACGGGCCCTTCCCGACGCCGTGTCCGCCATGCTGGCCCTGATGGATGTGCGGGTCGATTTTCTCGTCACCCGCTCCGGTTTTTTCGAGAGTTCCTTTTTGGTTCGAGAGGGACTGATCGAGTTTTCCCGGTTTACCGGCATGTTTGGCGTGGTCGGCCTCGCGGAATGTGTCAACCGGCACTTTGCCAAAGATTCAGGAGGAACAGTCTTCGGCCATAATGATCTGGCCGATGCCTTCGGAATCGAGATCATCCGCCGGATCGATGCCGCGGTCCGGTCACACCGTGCCCCGCATCTGACAGCCTTCGGCGGCCGCTACCAGTTGCACGCCCAGGTCGGGATTGACAGCGATGTCGGTGTCTCCCCGGGATGCCGGATTCCGATCGGGGACGAACCGGAACTGATGGAGCATCTTGTCCGTTCCGCGCCCTTCCACGCGTTTTTCCCGTCCGGGATCGGCGACGTTTTCGCGTTCGAGCCGACGGCCAAAAACAATCCGGGCCATATCCTCGACATCATCCGGGGCGCCTTTGCCTCGGGGGTGCGCTATCTCTCGCTCTATGCCTCGGATGCCGACGTGGTCCGCATCACCGGGTATCTCGTCAAACGCTCTGAACTGGCGCGCCTCAACCGGGGTGAGGCTGTTCTCCAGGATACAACTGCCCTCGGGCGCGGCGCCATCAACAACCTGCGCGTCCTTGACCGCAAGCTCAGGTCATGACCGCCACCTGTCACGTCGCCCGGATCCTCCGTTCGAGTGCCGTGGACGGTCCCGGAAACCGGTCCGTCGTTTTTTTGCAGGGCTGCGATTTCGACTGCCTGTATTGCCACAATCCCGAAACCCGCAAGCCCTGCAATGCCTGCGGACTCTGCATCCCGGCCTGTCCCCATGAGGCCCTCAAGACCGCCAGCGGAGAAGTCGTCTGGAACCGGCAGAATTGCCGGGATTGCGGGGCCTGCATTGCGGTCTGCCCGCACAGCAGCTCGCCCAAAACCCGTCGGATGACTGTTGAGCAAATCCTGTCGGACATCCTTCCCTGGAGAGCGTTTTTGCGGGGTATCACGATCTCGGGCGGCGAATGCCTCCTCCAGCCTGACTGCACAACGGCCATCCTCGAGGCGGCCGCTCGCGCGGACCTGCCCGGACTCGTCGACACGAACGGCTCCACCCCGCTGGCCGACCTGCCGGGTCTTGTGGCAGCCGCGGAGGGATTCATGCTCGACATCAAGGCTTGGGATGATGATGAACACCGCAGCCTGACCAGAGCCGGCAATGCCACCGTGCTGGCCAATCTGGATTTCCTGATCCCGACAGACAAGCTCCTCGAAGTCCGGACCGTGATCACGGGAACCTTTGATGCCGAACAAACCGTGCGCGAAGTCGCCCGCCGGATCGCCCGGGCTCCCAACCCGGTCCGCTACCGGATCATCGCCTTCAGACCGGAGGGAGTGCAGGCAGCCGGGCGGGCAGCCTGTCAGACACCTGATGCAACCCTGCTGGAACGCCTGCGCGGGATCGCACTCACCGAAGGAGCCCGGGATGTACTCCTGATCCGGATGCCCTGAGAGCCTACGAACCGGACCAATTCTGAATCATCCATTCGGCGCCGCGTTGCCGGTTGAAATCCCGACTTGATTCTGATATACTCGTAGGTACAGCACGTACTACACCTCGCCTCTCCCCTCGCGCGCGCCTGCAACAAACGGGGAGGTCCAGCCTGACATGGGATTGCAAATCGCTTCATCAGCCATCCTGGGATTGACTGGTCTGACCGTTGCCGTCATCGCCATTTTGATCGCCCGCCATGACCGAGCCAGCCGGAACGTCCCGTTCATCATGCTCCTTGTCTGTATTGCCGTCTATGCGTTATTTTACGCCATCGAAATGACATCCAACGAGTTCCAGACCAAACTCCTCCTCGTCAAATTCGAGTATCTCGGGATCGCCTTCATCCCGTTTTTCTGGATCCTGACCGCCCTCCGTTTTGCCAATCGGGATTACTGGCTCTCGATTCCCGTCTATCTGATCCTTGCGCTCATCCCCCTGACAACCATGACGCTCTACATCACGTTCGAACATCATCAACTCTATTATACCCGCTGGTTCCTCGATACCTCCGGATACTTTCCCATGTTCGTTGCCGAACCCGGTCCCTGGTTCTGGGTCCAGATCGTCTGGCAAAACCTGATGCTGTTGGCGGGCAACTTCCTCTTTGCCGCAGCGTGGCGAAATGCCTCCGCCCCAAACCGCAAACGTGCCGGAATCATGCTCATCGCCTCGATCATCCCCTGGGCTGCCCACCTGGCCCATCTCTGCGGTTTCAGGCCGCATCATATCGAGATCTCCTCTCTCGCCATGGCCCTCTCCTGCATCGTCTTTTCCCGTGGCGTTTTCCGCTATGGTCTGGTCGATCTGGCACCGGTCGCCCGGAGCCTCGTCTTTGACCAGATTGACGATGCCGTCCTGGTCCTTGACCGGGCTAACCATGTCGCCGATTGCAACCAGGTCTTCCGGACACTTTTCCCGGCAATTGCTGCCCGGCATGACGAGAGTCCCCTCAAGCGGATCAGGATTGTCGAGGAGCCGCTGGCCGGTCTGATCGCGCATGCCCAGTCTGACCCGCCTTATGGAGAATACATCGACGTCCAGCTCGGGGAGAGCGTCCTGCGCGCCCGTTTCATGCGCCTCTCCGACAACCGCAACCGTCTGATCGGACGTGCTTTGGTCTTTACCGATATCAGTGACCATGTTGCCATGCGCAACGACCTAAGAAGACTGGCCTCCACGGATCTTTTGACCGGGATCGGAAACAGGCGCTTTTTCCTTGCCCTCTCCGACCGGGAGATCGGCCGCCGCCTGAGGCGACCGACCCCGATCTCGCTCGCCATCATCGATCTCGACTTTTTCAAGAGTTTCAATGATGACTTCGGCCATCAGGCCGGCGACGAAGTCCTGAAGATGGTCGCCACCACCTGTCAGCATTGCCTCAGACAGACCGACATTTTTGGCCGCTACGGTGGCGAGGAGTTTGCCATCTGCATGCCAGAGACGGATGCCGCCAATGCCATGCAGGTGGCCGAACGCCTGCGCCGCTCGATTTCCGATCTGGTGTTCCAATATGGCGATGTCAGCCGCAGTATCACCATCAGCATCGGTGTCGCCAACAGCCATCCCGATGACGAAATCTCGCTGGACGATCTTTTGGGCAGAGCGGACAATGCCCTCTACCGCGCCAAGGACAACGGCCGAAACTGCATCGTATTGGCCGCACCGGAACCGCACGTAGCGAGCGTGTAGGCAGGCTGGCTTGTCGGGTCTTTTTGGTGAACAGCCTCACATTCCCCTGCCATACTCTCTCTCAACGAATCGGCCACAGACACAGAGGGCAAGCACATTGTCGGGATAATGACCGTTATCCGGCCGCAGTAAAAAAAACAGGTCGAGACAACGAGCCTGCCAGAACCTGGTCTCCGCATGTGCGGGAACATGCTTCATCACACCACCGGATCAAGATCAGCCCTCACTTTGCCTTGATCCGGCTGTAAACAAGAATCACTTCCAGACCCAGTATTCCTTGGGGAAGGGCAATTCTTTGCCAAAAATCAAAAGGGCATCCGGAGTGATTGTCGAGTTCCAGGCAAAAGCAACCAATCTGTCTGCGGTATCATTGGCAGAGATCTCGATCACAGGATCGCTGGTCTGTGTTCGCACAAACATGCCCCCGACCATCATTCTCGGACTGTTTTTTTCTTTGTCTTTGATAACTTGAAAGATTTTTTCTACCGGAACAGCAATGGCTTTATCCGATTTGTTCTTGAAGGTTACGTCAAAAACAAGGAACCCCATATTTTCGCCCGTAATATACCAGTCTTCAAGATCCCGACTAAATTTGACTTCTCTTATTTCGAGATCCATTTGACTGCTTTGGAATGTTCCCGTCTCGACATGGGCCGGGGTATAGCGGTACGACAACGACGCACAACCAGAGAAAACAAGTACAGCTGTCAACGCAAGCAAGACAATCGATTTCAAAATGGACCTTCATTTTATTTTTAAACTATAATAGATCCGCCATTCACGCCGGTCAATGAAATTGTCACATTTTCTGAGAATTATGGATTCATATCCGGATGGTTCCAGATCTTCGCGGTGAATGCTTCACAGAGAACAATGCATCCCATCTCCGGTTCGGGCATGCTTTTGTCTTCAAGACTTCCACCCAAAAAAACCGGGAGCCACTCTTGCGAGCGGCTCCCGGGTCATTGTTAACATCAGTCAGCCTTGCGGCGAACAATGGATGAACGTAGTGTTTGAATCGTCTGCGTTCATCCTTGTAAGTAACTCTTATCCCTCGAGAGCCGCCTGCGCTGCGCATGGATGCGCGAGTGTCGAGCGAGGCAGGCGAAGTACCCGAAGGGTAATGCCGTCAGCGAGACTGCTGCAGCGAGGATCGCGATACCAGCGGCCGGCTGAAGCACATCATTCTAATAACGTTTTATACGATAAACACTGTTTAACCCCGGCCTTGGTGTCGCTCTTGCAAGGTACATCAAATTTCTGCACTTTTAAAATAGCAAGAGTCGCCCCTGCGGGCGACTCTTGTGTCTTCGTTTGTTTCAGTCAGCCTTGCGTCCGACATTGGATGAACGCTGTGTCTGAATCGTCTGCATTCATCCTGGTAATTAAATCTTACCCCTCGATGGCGGCCTGCGCTGCAGCGAGGATCGCGATCGGGACTCGGTACGGCGAGCAACTGACGTAGGTCAGCCCGATCTTGCTGCAGAACTTGACGGTCGTCGGCTCGCCACCATGCTCGCCGCAGATACCGAGCTTGATGTTGGGGCGGGTCTTCTTGCCGTACTCGATGGCATACTGCATCAGACGACCGACACCAGCCTGATCCAGGACTTCAAAGGGGTCATAGTCATAGATACCCTTGGAAACATAGTCCTTGAGGAATTTGCCGGCATCGTCACGGGAGAATCCGCAACCCATCTGGGTCAGGTCGTTGGTTCCGAAGGAGAAGAACTCGGCTTCCTTGGCGATCTCGTCAGCCGTCATGGCAGCCCGCGGGACTTCGATCATGGTTCCGATCGAAATGTCCAGCTTGGCAACCTTTTTGGCCTTTTTGACTTCGTCGATCACCCGGAGAGCGATGGCCTTCTGGTCCTCGAACTCCTTGATGTTTCCGATCAGCGGGATCATGATCTCGGGCTTGGAGCCGGGGACAGCGATCGCTGCCTCGACAATGGCCCGGACCTGCATCTCGGTCACTTCGGGATAGGTGATCCCGAGACGGCACCCGCGGTGACCGAGCATCGGGTTGAACTCGTGGAGATCTTCGACCACACGCTTGACGACAGCGGGCTCGACACCCATGGTCTTGGCCATTTCCTTCTGGCCCTTGTCATCCTGGGGAAGGAACTCGTGCAGGGGCGGATCGAGCAGGCGGATTGTGCAGGGGCGACCCTTGAGCTCCTTGAAGATACCGGTAAAGTCCTTGCGCTGAAGGGGAAGGAGTGCCTTGAGCGCCTGGTTGTACTGCTTGAGTTTGGGAGCCAGCTCGGCTTCGAGTTTCTTCTTCTCGTCACCCTCGGCCAGCTCGAGATCCTTGCGCAGGCGCTTGACATCCTCGGCGACGAGGATCAGGCGACGGAAGGAGACAATCCGGTCACCCTCGAAGAACATATGCTCGGTGCGGCAGAGTCCGATGCCCTCGGCGCCAAACTTGACGGCAACAGCGGTATCCTTGGGGGTATCGGCATTGGTGCGCACCTGGAGTTTGCGGTACTTGTTGGCCAGGTCCATGATCGTCTTGAACGGGCCGGCGAGCGAAGCTTCAACGGTCTTGATCTGGTCCTTGTAGACAACACCGGTCGAACCGTTAAGGGAGATCCAGTCTCCCTCTTTGACGGTCACGCCACGGGCCACAAACTTTTTGGCCTTGTAATCGATAGCCAGATCGCCGCAACCGGCGACGCAGCACTTGCCCATGCCGCGGGCAACGACGGCCGCGTGGCTGGTCATACCGCCACGGGCGGTCAGAATGCCTCTGGCAACGTTCATCCCGCCGATATCCTCGGGGCTCGTCTCGATGCGGACCAGGATGACTTTCTCACCCTTGGCAGCCCAGGCTTCGGCATCATCAGCCGAGAAAACAACACGACCAGTAGCGGCACCCGGGGAGGCCGGGAGGCCCTTGGCCAACTGGGTCGCGGCCTTTTCGGCCTTGGTGTCAAAGATCGGGTGGAGGAGCTGGTCCAACATCTTGGGTTCAACACGCTTGAGAGCCGTCTTCTCGTCGATCAGCTTCTCTTTAAGAAGGTCGGCGGCAATCCTGATGGCGGCCGCAGCCGTGCGCTTCCCGTTGCGGGTCTGGAGCATGTAGAGCTTGCCCTTCTCGATGGTGAACTCCATGTCCTGCATGTCTTTGTAGTGTGTCTCGAGCTTCTTGCGGATGGCATCCAGCTCCTTGAAGCACTGCGGCATGGCTTCCTCGAGCGAGGGGAAGTTCTTTTTCCGGTCAACCTCGGCGACACCGTGGTTCTTGGCCCATTCCTTCGAACCGGCGGTCGTGATCTGCTGCGGGGTGCGGATACCGGCGACGACATCCTCGCCCTGGGCATTGATCAGGTACTCACCGTAAAAATAGCGGTTTTCTCCGGTGGAGGGGTCACGGGTAAAGCAGACACCGGTCGCGCTGTCGTTTCCGGCGTTTCCGAAGACCATCGACTGGACGTTGACGGCCGTTCCGAGGAGGCCGCGGATATCGTTGAGTTCGCGGTACTTGATGGCGCGGGGATTGTTCCAGGAACCGAACACGGCATTGATCCCGGCCCAGAGCTGCTCCATCGGATCCTCGGGGAAGTTCTTTTTGGTGACTTTTTTGTAGAGCTCTTTGTACTTGGCGATGACTTCCTTGAGATCCTCGACCGTCAACTCGTTGTCGAGTTTCTTGCCGCGGGCCTTTTTGACGGAGTCAAGTGCATGCTCGTAATCGTGGTGGGGAACACCCATCACCACATCACCGAACATCTGGATGAAGCGGCGGTAGGCATCCAGAACAAAGCGCTCGTTTTTGGTCAGGTCGATCATGGCCTTGACCGTCTCTGTATTGAGACCGAGGTTGAGAACCGTATCCATCATGCCAGGCATGCTGGCTGCCGCACCGGAGCGAACAGAGACAAGAAGAGGGTTGGGACCCTTGCCGAAGGACTTGCCCGTCTCCTGCTGCAGACGGTCGAGCTGGGTCTTGACCTCGGACTCGATGGTCTTGAAGAGCTTTTCCTTGCCAAGTTTGTAATACTCGGCACAAGCCTCGGTTGTGATGGTGAAGCCGGGGGGCACGGGCAACCCGAGCTTGCACATATCGGCCAGGTTCGCACCTTTGCCACCAAGCAGGTTTTTCATGCTTCCATCGCCATCGGATTTGCCGGCACTAAAAAAGTAGACGTATTTTGCCACTGCTGTCTTCCTCCAGGATTGTTGGTCGGGTATCCCGGGAGGCTCCATGCGGAAAATGCGAGAGCGGACGTCCGGGAATCCGGGACTGTTTCAAAATTATATCCGTAACAGTCCAAAAAGCAAATTCTTCAGGGTTTCCGTGCTGTCATTCCGTGGAGGGCGTATCCCCAACCGTCCCGGCCAGACCGTCTTCCGGAAACTGCTTGGTGCCGGCATTCCGGGCAAACGCACCCCGCCAGAGGCCTGAGGGTGTTCATCAAAAAAACTGAACAGGGGACAGGATTCAGGATGGTTGCGAAAGATGGCTAGCGGAGGGGAATCCTGGCCAGGTCGGGCGGAAAATCGGTCAGGACCTCGCAGCCCTGCCGCGTGACCAGCACCATATCCTCAAGACGGACTCCGTACCGGCCTGTCCGGTAGAGCCCGGGTTCAACCGTGACCAGCATCCCGGCCTCAAGCCGCTCGGTCGACTTCCAGGACAGGCGTGGAGCCTCGTGGATCTCGAGCCCGACGCCGTGTCCCAGGGAATGGCCATAGAGACCAAGGACCCGTTGCTCCCGGAACCATTCCCGCACGATCTGATCGGGCCGGGCGGCAGGGCTCCCCGCCCTGATCGCTGCCTTGCCCCGGTTCTGTGCTTCGAGGACCCGGGCATGCAGCGCCAGAAGTGTGGCCGGCGGACGGGAACCACAGTACACGACACGAGTGAAGTCGGAGGCATAGCCGTCGACAAAAAACCCGATGTCGAACAAGACCGGTTCATTGGCTTGCACCCTCCGTGACCCGGCAACGCCATGCGGACGCGCGGAATTGGGCCCGGATGCAACGATCAGGTCGAAGGATGGTCCGGATGCGCCCTTGGTCCGGCAGTACAGCTCGAGGTTTGCCGCCAGCTCACGCTCCGTCACCCCGGGTCGCACCATGGGGGCTACCCAGGCCATGGCCTCCTCGGTCAATGCCAACGCTTCACGGACGGCGATGATCTCCTCGCGTTCCTTGATGGCCCGCAGCCCGGAGATCGGAGACGGATCGGCGACGAGCCGTGCCGGTTCCAGAGCCTTGCTCCAGGTCTTGAGGGCTGCAATGGTGGTTGTCTCCTCTTCGAGGACGATCACCGGGTGGGCCAGATGCAATCGCAATCCGGCGAGGATCTTTTCCGGCCGTTCGAGCTTGCAGACCAACGTGAATTCCGGTGCGACCTCGTCACGGGCCTGCTCCTCATAGCGGGGATCCGTCACAAACCAGGCGTGATCTTTCGTCACAAACGCCGCGCCGCTTGTTCCGCTGAATCCGGAGAGCCAGAAAAGATGGGGTTGTTCGACGACAAGCAGGGGATGTTCCAGCACGGACTGCAGGCGACAGAGTCTCGCAGCACGAACAGCATGGGCAGTCCGCAACTTCTGTCCCATCAGCGTCCGCCTCCACGTACCGCAATTCCATCAAGGAATGCCTCGATGGCACTGACTCTCTGTCCGACCTGTTCACGGACGGAATCCGCCCCTGAGAGAGCCACCAGCGCCTCGTCGATCATCCTGTCAATCCGTCTCCGCTCATCGGCCAGCATCCTGGCCACAAGGGCATCCGCCTTTCCGATGGCGACGGCAATCCGGCTGCGCATCGCCGCTCGCCAATCGGCCTGCCCGGTCGTCCGCTCTGTCTGGTTGGTGCGAACGGAGGGGAGAGAAACATTCATCGCCGGAAGATCGACAATCCGACCGATGACGTTGGTGCGGATCGTGGGCTTTTTGACGATCGTGAAGACTTCAACCACGGGACGTCCCACCACGATATTCGTGACCGGTCGGGTATCGACCAGGTTGATTGGCCTGAAGACCGGATTGGTCTGCACGACAACCGGCGTATTTGTCCGAGGTATTTCAATCACGAGCGGACCAAAAAAATTGGTACTCAGACTGCGGAGTTCGTCACTCGTCGCCGGTTGGATCGTCACCTGCCGCTTCATGCTGGCGGTATGGAGTTGTACGCCCGCCATCCCGGCGACCGTCACATAGAGGTCGAATGTCCCCTTCGCGCCCCGCTCCGCCTGGAGATTCCAGCGCATCTGCCGGCTCGCATTCTTGTCCAGCCGGCCGAGAACGACCGCCAAGTTAGTAGCCACACCGGGGACACCTTGCACGAGGCTGAAGTTGGACGGTATGGAAACGGAGAACCTGCAGTTGGAGAGGACCGCCGGTCCGATATTCTGGATATCGGCCGTTATGCCGAAGGGCAACCGGTCATCAGCGGAAGCACTCCCGCCAAGGACCATGCTCCAAATGCTCCCCTTGTATTGCTGGACCCCGTACATCCCGTAGAGTGTCGCAATCGTCCATGAGCCGGACGGCTCGACAGGCCGCGAGTCGTAGAACAGAGCCACCGCACTGTCCCGGCCGCCAAACAGGGATTGGCGGAAACTCTCACCCCGTTCGGTCAAAAACCGCCAGGGATTTCTGGAGAGCCGGCGCCAGGCGGCGAAGACGATCCTGTCGGGCGGCAGTACACCCGGCCCGCGCAGGGTGCCCATGGCCCTGACCATGGGTTTTTCGAGATCATCATAGGAATACCAGTATTGAGGAACAGCCGCATCCCGGAATTCGTACTCGCTCTCGACCAAACCATGGCCGGGAATCTGGTAGGGCATCCCGTCACTGTCCCCGAGCGAGGGATCCAGAAGGATGCGGATCCCGACGGTCTTCTGGCTGGACGAAAGATTCCGTACGCGGTAAGCAATGCTGGCTGAATCGGCCACTTCGCTGGCCGGACTCTTGACCAGAGTGATGATCTGGCTCACCTCGCAGTCGTCCACAGTCCAGACGGCAACGGCGGCATCATTGGTCACGACCGGCCGGGTGACGAATTTCCCGTCATCACTCCCGAACTGGTAGATATCGCTTCCGCCACCCAGCGCGATCGTGGTGTAACTGGTGGACGGGGTGGCATTGTAAAGGAGGAATCGGTTGTCATCCGCAGACGTAAAGGGACTCCCGCCCGTCGAACGGATGGTGAAACGACCCGTTTCCTTTTCGACAAGAACCTCGATATATTCGTTTTTGAGGCTGACTTGGCCGGCAGCGGAAAGAACAACCGTACACACGAGCAGCATTCCAAGAGCAAGACTAGCGGTTTTCAAAGTCCTTAAGCTCCTTCTCCCGTTTATCGAGCGCTGTCGCCCTCGCATCCAGGGCTTTCTCGCGCGTATCAAGCTGTTGCTTCCGGCCGAGCAGGGTATTCTCAATGTCGAGAACACGCTTCCGGTCAATTTCGAGTTTTTTCTCGGCATCCGCAAGGAGTCTCTCACGGGCCTCGATCCGGCTCTCCCGTTCGTCAAGAGCCTTGGCCCGATCCCGGAGCGACAATTCCCCCGTATCCAGTTTATCCGCAGACCGGGAAGAATTCATGGACGGATCAGAGCTTTCCCTATCCGACGACGCGCCCCTGCCCGAACCGTTCCCGACCAAAAGGAGTCGTGCCAACGGAAGGCGGTCCCCCTGTGGACAATCAGTGATGACCCGACGGAGCCAGCTTTCGGCATCCCCATCACGTCCAGACTCCAGATAGACGAGGGCAATTCCCACCAGAACATCATCCGCAAGCGGGTGTCCCGGCCAGCGGCTCATGAATTCATTGTAGTAATAGAGAGCGTTGGCCGGCCGCCCCATCCGCACAAGAGCCTCGGCGTACAAATACCGGGCAACGGCCCCGGTATTCCCGTCCTCGGCGATGGACTCCCCCAAAGCGGCAACTGCCGCCGGAAGGGCCCCCGCCTTGAGTGCCGCCACCCCCTGCATCACCGTAGGGGAATTCCGCATCGCCTCTTCGATACGGGCACCGCCTTCGTCGGGAACCTGTCTCAGGGCCGAGACATCCCTGACCGTCCGGGCATCGCCACTGGCGATACCGGCCAGCATGGAAACACAGACCGCCGCAAGAAGGACACCGGCCAGAATTGCTTTCCGTCTTTTCACTGTTTTGCTTCCTCCGCGGGATGTTGTATCAACCAGTCAAGCGCATATCTGTATCCGTCCGGCCCCAGGCCGACGATGACCCCCTCGGCTTTGTCCGAGAGCCAGGAATGGTGCCGAAATTCCTCACGGGCGTGGATATTGGATAGATGGACCTCGACAAACCGCAGCCGGCGGGCAAGAATCGCATCCCGGATGGCTATCGATGTATGGGTCAATGCCCCGGCGTTGATGATCAGCCCGGCGGCACCCGCTCCATGTTCCTGGATGAAGTCGACTAATACGCCTTCGTGATTGGATTGCCGGTCCAGCAGCGTATACCCATTGTCGAGGGCTTGAGCCCGCAACCCGGTGACAATCTCCGGAAGGGTCGCACGGCCGTAGATGCCGGGCTCTCTTTCTCCAAGGAGATTGAGATTCGGACCGTTGACAAGAAGTATGGTTCGCATTTTCCCCTATCCACTCCGTTCGCGTTTTCCGATACAAGATACAGACAGTCGTACTTGGTGAGTATCGGCAAACTGACCCCTTTTGACAAGAAAGCGCATACGAAAACATGGCTCGAACGCGAAAAACCCGGACACACACCGCTGCAGGACGCACGGGTTGCATGGTCTGGCTGATTCCTCTCTCTCTTGGACTGATTGTACTGGCTGCCAATCCATCCGTCCTCAAGGAACTGGGGAAGCTCCTCTCCGGGAGTCCTGCGACTCCGTCCACGGCAACCAATGGACACCCCCCGAAAGAGGCCAGCGTACCTGTTTCGAATGAAAAAAGTGGTGAACCGGATTTGCGACGCCTGCCGGACACCCGGGAGATCGAAGCCATCATCAGCCAGGACATGAGGGAGCAGGAAAAGCGCATCCGGGAAGGACTTGACCGCCAGACTCCGGCCGGAAAAACCCGGGAAGTGAGTCTCTATTTCGCCCGCTACGATGCCCCCCGCGACCAGTTGATCCTCGCCCCGGTCAAACGCGAGATCAAGACGGATGACACCCCGGCCATGACCGCCCTGCGTGCCCTGATGGAGGGTCCGACGAGGGCAGAACTGACATCCGGCTACCGCTCCCTCATTCCTGCAGGAGTCGTCATCCGTCGCATGCACGTGGAAAAGGGGATCCTGATTCTCGATGTTTCACGGGATTTCATCGACAAGCAGAGACTGGGTCAGGAGGGGCTCATTCTGCAAATCCATCAGGTGGTCAACACCATGACCGATTTCCCCTCGGTGGACGGAGTCCGCTTCATGGTGGACGGGAAAATCCTCCCCTCCGCCGGTGGGGATGGGGTCCCTCTTGACAAAATCTTCCGCCATAACCGGCGCCCACTTGGAAATCGCTGATGCGTTTTATCCGCATCCTTCTCCGCTGGCTGCTCTGGCTCACGGCATTGGGTCTGCTCTGTCTGTCCGCTATCGGAGTCTTCTGGCTTGTACTGGAGGAGTCCGCCTGGGACTTCATTCCTGATACGACGGCATCCATCCTCATCCTCCAGGACGGACTGCAGTACAAGGAAGATGCCGGACTCCTGCATGCCCGGACCGGCGAGATCCTGTCCACTCTGGATGCAATCCGTGTTCAGGAAGAGAATCTCTCTCGTTTTCTCGAAAACCTGGCGCCCGAAATGCTGACATTGATCTCTCCATCAGGCAGCGTCCTCTGCATCGCCGATGCAGGCTGGCGGGCGCTCTTTGTCGGGTCCGGTATTCTTGCGGCCCGCAGTGTCTTCAATCCCGATGAAACCATCACCTTTTCCCAAAGCGAACACACCGTCGGAAAACTGGATGTCACCATCTACCATATCGGACTCCGCGGTCGGCGGAATCGCCTGTCCCTGGCACTCGTGCGTAACATCCTGCTGTTTTCTGACGAGAGTGCCTCGATCCTTGCCGGTCTGAAACGCTGGACGGAGCGGGAACCACGCAATCCACTCTGGGCAACACTCCGCAAGACCGTCCCTGCCCGTCCCTTGACACTGCTCACATCGGGGGCGGATCTCCCCGCACGGCTCCCCTGTTTTCCGGCGATTGAAGGCATGGCCTGGAGTCTCCGGACAAACCGGTTTTCGATGGAAATTGCAGGAGGTCTGCTTTTCAGCACCGCGACGAACGAAGGTCGTGGTGCCTACCGCCTCCTGCGGTCAAACCAATACGCACCGACAACGGCTTCCCTCATTCCGATTGATACCGATCGCCTGACAAGCCTGCTTTTCGACGATCTTGAAGAACTCCTCTCGGTCCTCAGTCCCTGTTTCCGAGCGGGAACCCAGCCCGGATCACGCCTGATCAATGACTGGGCCGCCAACGAACTCTCCGTCTTCATCCGGAGAGGACTGCGCTATGTCCATATCCGGGTTGTCGACCCGGCCCGTGCACTCAAAGCCCGCCATACACCCGGCCAGCCCCCGCTGGTCATCACAAACCATGCCGGCTGGAGTATCCGTCGAATGGAAATGCCGGCCTTTCTTGAACCACTGACCAGACTCTTCATCCCCGGTCAAAATCCGGTCTGCCTGGCACAAAAAGGTGAGCACATGCTCTTCGGACCCTCTCCGGCCGCACTCCTTTCGCTGATCACTGCGGGGTCGCGAACCAATCTTTTCCAGTCTCAGCCAAAAGACGCACGTGAGATCCTCGGAAAAAAATGCAACTTCCTTCTGGTTGACACACACGGGGTGATTCCCCTCATCCCCTCGGGCATCCAGGGGATTCTACGCGACCCGCATCTCAGGCAAGGAACCGTCTACGCCAACCTCAAGAGTGCTGACGGAATGATTCTCGTCTCGCTCCTTGTTGATAACGGGAGATCCCGTCAGGCAAACATGGCGAACACGTCAAAGACAACGGCCCCGATGAAGTGAAGCAAAAAACCCGGCCAGATGGAACCCGTTTTCCAGGCCAGGACTCCGAGCAGGACTCCGCTCGGTATCGTATAATAGAGTTCAATCCCCGGCTTGGTACTGTGCAACATCACGTACGGCAGCATCTGGATCCAGACAGCATGCCAGCCCAGTCCCAACCGAAGCAGGCCTTGGAGCATGAACCCGCGGAAAAAGAACTCCCAGGAAACCATGTAGAGCATCCGCAAGAGTTCAAAGAGGAGGAGAAGCCCAAGGCTTCCCCAAAAAACAGATCGGGCACGTGCTTCGAGCTTGTCCAATTCGACTCTTGCGTTGTCGTCCTGCCGGGTCTGTATCCCCGATGCACTGGAGGCTATCAACCGGGTCTGCTCCGAAATCCCCTTGTCAATTTTTGCCAGTTCCGTCCGTTCAAGCCGTAAACGCTGCAGATACGGGTAGTGGCGACGGAAACTCTCCGTCGTTGCGAAAGCATAGATAAAGGGAAGCATCACGCAAAAGATGAGAAGGAGAGTCTTCCACCAGTCCCTGATGCACCGCAGGGAGAGACCAAAACCGTTCCATGCGACGGAAAACCCCTCCCGGAGAGCCCGGACAAGATGGCCGCCCGACTTCTTCCACCCGGTCAGGATGAACCAGAACCAGAGAGCCGAAAACGGGATGACGATTTGGTAGATAAAAGCGGGGATTCTCCGGAGGTAGCGGTCGATCGCATCCGGGTCGGCCACAAATCCGCCAATCGCCCGCAAGACAGGCTGAAAGATCTCGCCGAAAAGCGGTGGTTGGCCGCGATGGGTCCGAATAACCTCGAGAGACTTGGTCGCGAGGACCAGGGCGATGATGATGAAGAACCAGGCCGCTGGTCGCTTCAGTTCCCGGCCAATCTCCTTGATATAGACCCAAAGTGTCTTCAATCCCGGCCTGTCCGGATTATTGGCCATCAAAGACCCCTTGTTCGAGAGCGGTGATCAAAAAAGCGATGATATGCTGGGTGAAATCGATTTGCTGGCGGTGGTCGGCAGGTCCGGCCCTGAATCCGCCCAGGGGCATGAGGGAATCGGCATAGTGCATCGCCATGGCCGGAGTCACCTGCTGTGAGAGGACAAACCGCGCCGTTTCCCGCAGGGCATGGCGATAGAGAGCAGCACGCTCGGGGTCATCACGCAGGGCAATCGCGTACGCCCCGTTGATGCCCTCACACTGGAACCCCGCCGCATGGGCCAGGGGAACGAACCACTCGGGCGCACCGTATCCGCCACGATAATCGGGGAAAGGCCAGTCCGAATCATACAGAAAATCGATCATCGAGTCGGCGCAGTCGTAGGCAAACCCTCGCCAGCGTTCGAGCAAGCCCGGATCGACCACGCCCTCCGCCTCGGCAATGGCCTGCATCTCCCAGGTAAAAGGAAACATGTAGTATCTCGAAAGGAAGAAGTCCCAGAAACCCTCCGCCTGCACACGCATCCCGCGGACAAATTCGTTGGTATATCCACCAAAAATCTTCATTCCACGGGACAGGGCCCAGAGCGCCTGCCCGCTGAAATTCTGCCCATGGTACACCTCGTCCCTGTTTTTCGGCGGGAAAAACATGTGACAGAAACTGCCATCTTTTTTTTGCATGAACGCAATGAAATCGAGGAGGTCCCGCAGGAGCGGATCCTCCCGCCTGTCACCGGCCACCCTCCGTTCCGTCAAGGCCAGGGCGGTGATGGCGACGGTTCCCAACTTGACAGTCCCGTCCTCGGCAACGGCCTTCCCCCGTGGTGCCGCAACCAGGCGCTGCCGGACATATTCCAGGGCACGATCGGCAGCCCGGGCAAATCGCACATCCGGGACATGACGGAAGATCCGGTAGAGGGCAAGCATGCTGCCTGCGTGTCTCGGCATGCTGTACGTGGACGCATCGATCCTTCCTGAGAACGGCTCATAGCGGTACGAGAACGAACCTTCGGGATTCTGGTGCCGGAGGAACCATTCACCCGCGGCACGCATGGCATTTGTCACATCCCCTGGCTGCGGAAAGGCGTCCGGCAGGACGGTATTGCGGTAGAGTGCCGTCAGCGAGTCCTCCAGCCCATTCCCGTCAATCCTGGCGTACCAGGAGGATGTCCTGAAGCGTCCAAGCCGTGCCTGGGGTGGCATGACACCCGTTGCCGGCCGAAGCCGGGGAATCCAGCCTGCATCGGCGGCTTTCGGACTCAGGGTCTGTACAAGGGCAGCCCCGATCCGTGTGCGGGAGAGACCGAAGCGGAAGGGAATGAACCCGAACGGTTCTCCCCCGGCCCAGATCTCGTTTCCACCCTCTTCCGGGAGGAGCCAGGCCTGCCGCCCGTCCTCATGGCGAAGCGCGATCCCGTCCAGACCCTGCTGGACCGTCAGACTCCAAAAGAGCGGACCCTCCCCGACCAGATCCTTGACCGGTCCGGCAAACGAGAGAAAGATCTCGCAATGACCGTTGGTATTGGTACTGGCATAGAGCCGGAGCACTTGCACAAGGTTGGACAGGGCAATCACCCCATCCGTGCCTGATCCGCGAAACCAACGCACCCGGTCCAGGTGGAGAAAGACACTCCGGATCCCAAGACCGGAAAGATCCGGAAGGGGCCATCGGGTCTCCGGCCTGACAAGTGTCTCGCGGATGGCTTGCATGACCGTGAGCGCCTGCTGCCGGCTCACGGCGGGAGTCTCTGGCGGACGGCCAGCATTCCACGAGAAAAGGACAAAGACAGCCGTGAACAGCATGGCGAGGCCAACGAGAAACCGACGGATCCGGATGTTCAATCTCTCCCCCATGAAAGACCGTTTGTACGCATCCCCAGCATATCAGTCTTGATGGGACTTGACAAGCGTCCAGATCGGAACCATACTGTTCTCATGAGACCAGACTGCGCACACCCCGTCATCGCCATTCTCGACCTCATCCTCGGTCTGACCTTTCTGGTGTTCTTCCTGTTTATCGTTCCGGCCCGCTACCCCCTGATCACCATCTTTTTCGTCCTGCTCGGGCTGACGACCCTCGCCTCGGCTTGGGGTCTCTGGATCGGGAAGCAGTGGGGACGGCTCCTCGCGAGGATCACAAGTGCCGTTGCCATCACCTTCGGGACAGGGTTCACCCTTCTCTGCCTGGGTGCGGCGTCCTATCTCTCGGGTGTGTACGGTGGCATGGGAAAGGCCTCTTCTTCGATATTCTTTGTCATGATGGGTCTCGCCCTGATCCTCCTCGTTCTCCTGCCTTCGATCCAGCTCTTTCATTTGAGGAACAGCGTCAGGCCCGCGGGTGACGATTGACTCCTGCGGGTGTCAGATCAGCTATGTGATTTTTCATGTCTTTCGTGTGATGGACGGGTCTCCCGTCCGTTTCTGCATGATTGCAGCACACTCACTCTTTTTTGGAGGAAACAGTGTATGAAAAAGCTTTCCCTGTTTTGTGCTTGTACCGCACTCCTGATCCTGCTCTCGGGAACCTTGCTCGATGCCCTTCCCGGGCAACAGATGGCCCGACTGCGGGTGACACTGGCCGCTGAATCGACCGTCGAATCGGCACAAATCTTTGTCAACGGCCAAGCCAAAGGCACAGTCTATCGCGGACGGGCTTCTGAATTCATTCTCCCCTTCTCGCAGCGGGCAACCGTCCGGCTCGTGCACGGGGCAAGCGTCGTTGAACGACAGGTCAATCTTGTTCCCGGCCGCTGGGTGGAGATCTCGATCCCGGTCGTTACCCAAACAAAGGGGACGATCAGGGTTCAGCTTGATGCCGGCCCGGACAACGCACAGGTCTTTGTCGACAATGCTTTCAAGGGAACCGTCAACCGTGGACAATCCCTGGTGTTGCCAAATATCGATGCCGGAACCCGTCAGGTCCGTGTCCAAAACGGGAGCGCCCAGCAAACCCGTGCCGTGACGGTCACCCCGGGCCAGCTCGCCAGTGTCAACTTCTCGCTCCAGGTTGTCCCGGTGACCGGGGAAGTCAGTGTCAGACTCGATCCCACGTCCGCAGTGGCAACGGCCTCTGTCCTGATTGACGGGACCAAGCGGGCGACGATCCTCAAAGGAAGAGCCCTGAGCTTCACCCTTGCTGCCGGTAACCACACGATCCGTCTGGAGCAGGGCAATCTCTTCAAGGATCTGACGGTTTCCCTCAGCGCAGGCCAAAAGATGGACGCAAATTTCATCTTGACCGAACCGGAAGGATCCCTCCGCTTCGTTCTTGAGCGTGGACGGACCAGCCGGGTCAGCACGGCCCGTGTCGATATCAATGGTGCCCGCAAGGCGACGGTTGTCCCCGGACGGACCTACCTCTGGAATCTGCCTGCGGGGCAACACACCGTCCGTGTCCAGAGTGGTGCGGTTGAGGCTACAGAGACCGTCACAATCATTGCCGGCCAGACGACTCCGCTGACGATGACACTCCGCCCACCCATGGGGCGCCTCTCGGTCACACACGGATCGGACTCCTCGGTCTACACGGCCACCCTGTTCATCAATGGCGCTTCCCGGACCACGATCAACAAGGGTGCAACCATGGCCTTTGACCTTGAACCGGGCACCTATACGGTACAACTGAAAAATGGCGCTCTTGAATCGGAATCTGTGCCCATCACGCTCGCCTCGGGCCAAAACCTGTCGGCCACACTGACGGTGAAAAAGCCCATGGGAAAGGTCAATCTGACCTATTCGGGTGAATCCGCCCATGCCTGGGCGACGATCTATATCGACGGGAACCAGTCCGACCGGATCCGCCGTGGACAGACCAAAAGCTATGAACTCGAAACCGGTTTCCACACTTTCGAAGTCCGGGCAGGAAACGAGAAAGCCGAAGAGCGGATCATGCTCTCGCAAAGGCGCGAGCGCAATCTTACCCTCAAGATCGAGCCGACCATGGGACGCCTGGCGGTGACCCTCGGTGGGGATTCAAATGTTCCAAACGCCCAGGTGACGGTCAACGGACAAAGCCGGGGGACGGTCAACCGCGGACAGACACTGACCATAGAGAACCTTGCCCCCGGAACGGTCGCTGTTGTCCTGAGCGGAAACGGAATCACGGAACAGGGCCAGGCCCAGATCACACGGGGACAGACCGCTTCGATCAGCCTCTCCCTCAAACAGCAGATGGGCAGTCTCTTGGTCACCCTTCTACCCGGTTCTCGAGCGGCATTCGCCAGGGTTGTCATCGACGGTGTCTATCGCTTCACCGTCAATCGTGGTGAATCCAAAACCCTCGAACTTCCGGCCGGGGTGCATACGGTCATCCTCGAAGGAGGCCGCGCCCCGCAAACGATCCGTCAGGTCGTGGAAACCGGGAAGGTCTCGCGGATCGTGATGAACCTCCAGTAATCTGTTTGACGAATCCGTCATGGACAAGGGGCTGCCGATTTGGCCAGCCCCTTTTTTCACCGTCACCGTCCACAAAATCAACGGTCCGTTTTGGAACAAGGGACATTTTCGGGGTCTGAGGCCAGATACTCCGCGCTTCACACCCGATATCCCTGATGGCCCGGATTGCTGCATGGATCCCGTCGAACAGGCCCGGAGCTTGCCAATACCTGTCCGGAGATCGTGAATGGAGCAGCAATCAGTGGCTCATTCAGGGTCAAAAACCGGCCCGTACGCATTCCCGATCAAGCGCTGACTGCTCAGGCGGGCTTCCATTCAGACAATCTGACTATCCGGGATTGCACCGGGCAGATGTATGCTATTATTGACACAAGAACCTGGACGGGAGGCGCCCATGGATGATGCTGAACTTTTCCGCAACTGGCTCGAAAACAATCCTCCCGAACCGTCCGCCAAATCCTCCGGAGAACCGCAGCACGGCCCACGGTCCCGCCCCTCACGGACCCGGCTGGATCTTCACGGGCACACAGCGGCCGCTTCCGAAGACCTGGTCCGGCTCTTTTTGCGCCAGGCCCGCTTCGCGGGCATCCGCCAGGTCGAGATCATCACGGGACGGGGACTGAATTCCGGAAAACCCGGCGGAATCCTCAAACACCACATCGCGACGTTTCTGGATTCCGGAAAGGCCGGTGTCATCCGGGGCTGGCGCCGCGGCAATCCCCACGAGGGCGGTGACGGGACCATGATTGTCGTTTTATAGATATTTATATATATTTAAAAAAAGACGATCCTGGAGGAATGATGAACACGACCGATGACATCCTGCATGACGAACATGGACAGCGTTTTTACTTTGAACACGACGGGCAGACCGCCGAACTGACCTATCGCGTCCTCGAGAACGGAACACTGGACTATAATCACACCTTCGTCCCGGAAGCGTTGCGCGGTGGGGGGCTCGCGGGCGATCTGGTGCTGGCCGCCTGTAAATATGCCCGCTCCACCGGTAAAAAAATCCTCCCCTCTTGCAGCTTCGTCGACATGTGGCTCAAACGCCACAAGGAATTCTCCGGTCTTGTGGACACGACACTTGATTGCAACCCTGCCTGCAGGATCGACAAACGCTGATCTGCCGAAGGTTTTCAGAATTCAATCTCCGACATGAAGCAATCAGGGCAGGGAGTTTCGTACAAGAGGCGTGGCTTCTTCGACATTGGCGTGCAATCTCGGGTGCATAGACCATGAAGAGCCCTGAGGCTCTTGTCCATGGCCCGGGACACCCAGTGCTGCAATCCCCTCAGCCTTATTCTGCAAGAGCCAGCCGTTTTTCAGGTGATGTCTGCCATACCATGAAGGCAGGCTCTTCGTCCTGCCCGTTCCTTTCCTCTGAGAACTCACACCACCACGGGCCCGAGACCAACGCTTCGGCGGACCTGCCGCGCTTGTGCTCGCCGGTTGCCGGACTGAGGTTGTTCAGCATACAAAAAACCGGGCCGACTGCAAACCGCAGACGCCCCGGAATGGTGTATCAGGCGTTTCACGACCACGGACGATCAGGCTTTGGTCCTTCGCTCACGCTCCGGCCTTCGCGACCATCGCAGTCGATATTTCGTGGCCTTTTTTGAAGAGCTCGTCCTCGTCCACGCCGACCAGATGCCCCTTGTCCACGACAACCTTGCCGTTGACGATGGTATAGTCTGTCGTGTGGCTGTATCCGCAGAAGAGGAGCGCAGCCAGGGGATCACTGAGCGACCCGGCAAAATCCATCCGGTGCACGTCAAAGCAGGCCAAGTCCGCCGCATACCCGGGCGCAATCGTCCCGATTTTGGAATAATTGAGGACCCGGGCCCCGTGCTGAGCGGCCATCTCGAAGACCTGGCGGGCTGTCAGGGCATCGGAGCCGTAGCGCACGCGCTGGAGGAGCATGGCGTTGCGCATCTCGCCCAAAAAATCCGACGCGTCATTGGAGGCCGAGCCGTCCACCGCGATTCCGACCGTCATGCCCCGCTCGAGCATTTCCTTGACCCGGGCGATCCCCGATCCGAGCCGCATGTTCGACGATGGACAATGGGCCACCTTGGTATCCGTCTTCGTCAGGAGCGCGAGCTCCTCGTCGTTGAAGTGGATGCCGTGTGCATAAAACACATCCTTCCCGATGAACTCGCATTCTTCCATCAACGCCAGCGGACGCTTCCCGTAGAACTCGACGCAGAAATCGTTTTCGTCCTGGGTCTCGGCCAGATGGGTATGGAGATTGGCCCCGTACCGGCGGGCCAGACGGGCAGATTCGCGCATCAAATCCTTGGTCACCGAAAACGGACTGCAAGGTGCCAAAACGATCTTGCGCATGGAGAATTCGCCCGCATCATGATACTTGGCCAGAACCCGCTCGCTGTCCGCCATGATCTGGTCCTCGGTCTGGACCACCGAATCCGGCGGCAATCCCCCGTCTTTTTTGCTGCGGGACATCGAGCCACGGGTCGGCGAGAAGCGCATCCCCAGGCGTCCGGCCGCCTCGAACTGGGTCTCCATGATGTCCCCGGCGAACCCGTGCGGATAGACGTAGTGGTGGTCGGTGGCCGTCGTACAACCCGTCTTGAGGAGCTCGCCTGCCGCCAGCATGGTTGACCAGTAGATGGCATCCCGGTCAAGATGCTTCCAGATCTCGTACAGATAGATCAGCCAGTCAAAGAGCTTGGCGTCCTGCACGGCCTTGAGGTTGCGCGTCAGTGTCTGATAAAAATGGTGATGGGTATTGACAAAACCCGGAACGACGACATGCCGTGAGCAGTCGATCACCCGCTCGGGAGAAGCGACGCTCTTGCCGGCATCCTTCCCGACGGCTATGATCCGGTTTCCTTCTATCACGATATCGGCGCCTGCCAGTTCGAGTCCCTTGTCAAGCGTTCCGACGTAAAAACAGTCTTTCAATACAATGGCCATGGTTCCTCCAGGTGGTCAACATTCTGTTTGTAGAGGATACAACGCCGCACTCCGGCAATCAAGAGGGAAGGTGGCCGGGGCCAAAAAATGCTACATTTTAACCGAATCCGCTGTGTCAACTCTGGAGGTCCCCATGCCGGCCCGTCTCATCCTCGCGCTCGTCCTTCTCCTCTTGCTGGCTGTCCATCTCCCGGCCGCATCCACCGTCTTTACCCTTCCCAACGGGCTGGAGACGATCGTCTTTCCCCGTCCGGATGTGCCCCTGGTTTCGATCCAGTTTTCGATCCGTCATGGATACATCTACGCCAACGATCCCTTGGACGAAGGGATCGCCCATTTTTACGAGCACATGCTCTTCAAGGCCAACAGCCTGACCAAGACCCAGCAGGAGTTCATGCGCCGCCTCAACGAAATCGGTGCGGCGGGGTGGAATGGAACGACCGGCAGCGAGGCCGTCACCTATTACCTGACGGTGCCCGCGACCGAGGCCGAACGGGCCCTCGAACTCTGGTCCGCTGTCCTGATCGATACCGTCTTTGATCCGCCCGAGATCCGGCGCGAAATATCGGTCGTCAGCAACGAAATCGAGGGAAACCGGCGTGATCCTGGCCGGGCCTTCTGGCGGCTCGTCAATGCGGCCCTCTACGGCCAGGATCAGATGTACCGGACAGGGCATTATGAAACCGCACACATGGGACGCTTTGACCGCGCCCTCCTCCAGCGCGAACAGGCCCGCTGGTACACACCCGACAACTGCATGCTCTCCCTCTCGGGTGCCATCGATGAACGGGAAGCCCTGCAACTGGTGTCAAAACATTTTTCCCGCTGGAAGCGCGGGACGCCCCGACCGGTCACCCGACCACTGCAGTTCAAACCGCGCACGGACCGGAGCAGAAACCTGGTTCTGGGCGGATTCACCAATCCCGGCATGCTCCGCGTCCTCCTCCTCTGGCCAGGTCCTTCGGTTCTCTCGAACAGGAACGAAACCCTGACGGCCGATGTACTGTCCTATTATCTCTCTGAAAAATCCGGGGGATTTTTGGCCTCGCTTACAACAAATACCGCCCTCTTTTCGACCGATACTGCCGGGTTTACCTTCTCGACCGGACGCTACACCTCGGAATTCATGTTCCAGGGGGAAATCCCGGCAACCAATATACCAGGACTCCTGGCACGGGCCTCCCTCCTCCAGAATACCGTCCGCCAGGCTCTGGCCCGGATCGCGGAGGGGAAGGCGAGGATTTCCCCGGAGAGTATCCGCCGGATCGCCTCGCGGATCATCAACGACCGCATCTTCAGGCACGAAAAACCACCGGCCCTCCTCCAGGATGTGAGCTGGTGGTGGTGTACGGCCGACCTGGCCTACTGGCAACACTACGACCGGGGGATCGCAACCGTCACGCCCCGGGCATTGCAACGCCTGGCCCGGGACTGGCTCGCGAAACCGCCACTGCCCGTCCTCTGGGCCCATGATTCCTTGCGGGCTGCGCTGGAACAACAGGGAGGACCAAACCCGTGAAAACCGCAATTCGAACCGTTCAAATTTTCGCACTGGTCGGGGTCCTTTTTTTGGGGAACCTGAGTGCGGCCGCCCAAGAGGCAAGAGAGCCCTCATGGGTCTGTCTGACCCTTCCCAACGGGATCGTGGCCTGGCACCGCCAGCTTCCGGCGGCCCGGACCATCTCCATCCGGGTCTGTGTCCCCTCCGCATCGGGACTCAATCCAGCCGCACCCGCCAACGACCGCCTGCTCTTCTCCCTGATGGAGACCGCGGGCGAGGAGTATCCGCGCGCGAGATTGGACCGGATCCGGGACGAGGGGGCTCTGGACATCTCAGGCACGAGTGGGCTGATCTTTTCGAGCCTCTCGGTCAGTGCCATCGCCGACAGGGGAGAAGAGGCCGCCATGATTCTGTCTTCCCTCCTCTACAAACCGTCCAGGGACAGGCAGATTTTTTCCGAACTCCGGACCCGGGCTGTCAATGAACTTCACTGGCGGGACGGGAATGCCTGGTCCGCCCTCGATCCACACCTTCAACTGGCTGTCCACGGCAAGACCGTGGATGGCGCGTTTTACGGCCTGAGTGACTCGGCACTCGCTACGACACAACTCGAAGACGTCCTCGACCACCACCGGAAAATCCTGGCGTTTGAGGGGACATTTCTGGTCAGTTGCGGACCCCAGTCCGCCGCCGGGATGGCGGCCGTCCTGGCGCGCAGCTTTACCCGTCCAACCCTGCGACCCTCACCCCGCCCCCTCGCGCGTGCCCCCTTTCCGGCGGCGACCAATGCGGTCCATGTCTTCCCGCACGAGGCGGCCAGCTCGGCCTGGGCAAAGGGGATCTTTGCCGCTCCCAGACCGGGCTCAGAAGGGTATGCCGCCTTTGTCCTGACCAGCCGGATCTGGTCTGAGATGCTGATGGACAGCGTCCGCTCGCGGAATGGCCTGGTCTACAGTGTCTGGGCCTCGTCACCCAGTCGCGAGCAGCATGCCAGTGCCGAGTTCGTCCTCTACCGCTGTCAGGACATCCAGCGGGCCCTGGATCTCGCCGCGGAGAGTCTGCGCAAACTGCGTGAGGGGATCGCCGTCCTTCCCGGCCCGGAGAGCCCGGCCCGCTCGATCGCCGATGTCCTGCCGGCGACCAGAAACCAGATTCTCGCCAGCATTGCCCTGCAAAACATCACCCCGGCCGAACGGACATCCAGTTTTGCCAGTTGGCTCCTGGCCAGTGGCGATCCCAAAGCCTTTGACCGGCTTCCTGACGCGATCCGGGCCGTCTCCCCCGAAGACATCCGGAAAACGGCACAGAGGTTTTATGACAGGATGCACTGGGGAGTAACGCTCTCGCCCAAGGCCGTCACGAATTTTTGCGGGCTGCGCTGGAATCCCTGACCGGCTCTTCTCAATGTGAACAGTTTCAGGCCAAACCGGCCCGAGGTTGTTCACCAAAAAAATAACGCCGGATGCATACCGAAGATCCCGGGAACATCCGGCTTTTTCCATTTCCAAAAACTCCTTCTTGCACCGGCCGGGTTTTCTGCTATACTGTCGAAAAGGCGGGATGTATGGAATGGAAACCGGGACTTCGAGTCTCCTTCA
This sequence comes from Spirochaetota bacterium, assembly GCA_036795535.1. Lineage (GTDB taxonomy): Bacteria > Spirochaetota > JAGLSM01 > JAGLSM01 > JAKPMW01 > JAKPMW01. The sequence continues at coordinate 6,934 of DAIREN010000014.1, read as the reverse complement.
GTCTCTGGACCCTTGCTTTCTTTCTCGTGTTCTTTCTTCCCGCCATCTTCTGGACGGGGAACGAGCTCCTCGATCTGCGACAGCACTTTGCCGAGCGCTACAGCAGACAACGGGCCATCGACATCCGGGAGCGGACCGAGCAGTACATGAAGGGGAATATCTCTTCCATCCTCCAACTGGCCGACTCCCCGCTTGTCAGCCAGTGGATGGCCAACGAACAGGATGAACAGGCCCGGAGCATGGCCTTTGCCAGTTTCGATCTCTTCAGCAACACCATGGAAAACAATCCCGGTGTCAGTGCGGCCGTCAAAAAATCGTTGCGCTATTATTTCCGGAACAGGTTCCAAACCATCCTCTCGCCTGACAATCCCGTCGACGACTGGTTCTTCAAGTCCCTCGACCGCCAGGAGCGCTTTGCCCTGGACATCGATTTTGACCCGACCCTCAAGCTGACCCGGTTCTGGATCAACGCCACCGTCCGCGACCAGAGCGGGAACAAGACGCTCGGCATCATCAGTGCAGGCATCGACATCACGGTTTTTCTCAAAACAATGCTGACGACGGGAATCGACGGGGCCTTCATCGCTTTTTTCGACGCACAGGGAATCATCACCGGATACCGGGACATCCGCTTCATTACCAGGAGCAGCATCAACACGATTCTGGATGTCCCCGAGGAGCGAGAGACCCTTGCACAGGCCATGGAGACCCTCCGGAAACGCGGAGACACATTCAAGGAACTCTCCCTCGACCACAGAGGCACACGCTACCACGCCAGCCTGGTCTACATCCCGGTCATCAAGTGGTACGCCCTGGTCTTTATTGACACAACCAGGGTGATCCGTCTCGAACGCTTCATCCCGATTTTGGCAACTGTGCTGGTTTCGATCTTCCTCCTCTTCGGCAGCATGCTCCTCTATACGACGCTCCGTCTGATCCGGCCCATCCGGCGCGTCACGGACGTCATGAAACGGATTGAAAACGGCGAAGAGGATGCTCGGGTTCCCGTGACCCATGACGACGAAACAGGTGATCTCGAACGGGCCTGCAACGCGATGGCCAACGAGATCAGCGCCTACACATCCCGCCTCGAGGAGATGGTCCGGCACAAGACGGACGAACTCGTCCGGAAAAACCATGAGCTTGTCGACAGCCTGACCTACGCCCGCTTGATCCAGTCCGGGATCCTCCCCAAACGGACGCACATCGCGAAGCGGATCCCGCAGCATTGCCTGATCTGGCGGCCACAGAATATCGTGAGCGGTGATTTTTACTGGTACAAGGAAATCGGAGAGAGTCTCCTGATCGCGGTTGTAGACTGCGCCGGACACGGGATCCCGGGAGCCTTCATGTCGATGACAGCCAATTCGATCCTTGACCATATCGTCTGGTACATCCACGACAACCCCGCTGCCATCATTCTCGAGCTTGACAGGATACTCGCGAGCTCCCTTGACAATGATTCCGGGGAACCCTTCCCCGAAGAACACAAGGGAATCGAGATCGCCTTGGTCATGCTCACTCCTTCCGAGCAGACGGTCACTGTCGCCTGTACCGGAATCCCCGTCTATCTCTGTGACAGCGTGAGCGTCGAGATCGTCTCGCCCTCCGGGGGCGCAGTCGGCCTTGTGTCCCGCAACCGTTCCGCGACCCCTGTCACGCACACCCGGAAGATGGTCTCCGGCGAGAGGATCTTCATCTCGACGGACGGACTCTTCTCCCAGACCGGGGTAGACGGTTCCCTCTTCGGCAGGCCGCGCTTCCAGGAGATATTGACAACATCCCTCTCGATGACACTCGAGGAACAACGCAATCACATCCTGCTCTCGTTTGACCGCTTCCGTCAGTCGCTTCCACAGGATGATGATATCACGGTTTTTGGACTGGAGATTCCATGAGCGACAGCCGGAGGACCACACGATGAACTGGAGAAAAAGCCTGAGGGTCATGTTCAGCATCTGGACACTGGGAACGTTTTTGATCATCTGTCTCCCGGCCATCTTCTGGATCAGCAGCGAGATGCTCGATCTGCGGCGTTCCTTCGCCGACAGCCTGAGCGGACAGAAAGCCTCCGACATCAAGAACCGCACGATCCAACGCATGAAGAGCGACCTCTCATCCTGCTTCCAGCTTGCCGAATCCCCGGCTGTCCGTTCCTGGCTGAAAAACGAATTCGATCCCCGGGCCAGGGATCTGGCCTTCGGGACCTTTGACGCCTTCAGCAAAAACATGGAAAACAATCCGGCCGTCTATGCCGTCGTCTCGTCGTCATTGCGCTACTACCTCAAGAACGAATACCAGAGCCTGATCTCCAAAAAAAATCCTGTGGACGACTGGTATTTTAGGACCATCTCCCGTCCGGAACGCTTCATGCTCGATATCGACTATGATCCGGGCCTCGATCTGACCCGCTTCTGGATCAATGTCCCCGTCCATGAAACGGCCGGAGATGCGGGCAGCGCTGCCCGTTACAACGATACGCTGGGTGTCGTCGGAACCGGACTGGATATCTCGGTCTTCCTCAAAACAATGCTCCGCATCGAAGACACAAACAGAGATGAGGAGAAAAAGCTCAAAAATGCCTTTATCGCTTTTTTCAACTCCAGAGGCATCATCATGGCCTACCAGAACGTCAACTGCATCAACCGCACGTCGATTTTCTCCCTTCTGGACATTCCCAACGAACGGACCGCGCTCTCCAACCTGATGACGACGGTCCGGAACAGCGAATCCGTTTCCAATACGCCCCCGTCCCTCCCGCTCGAGCATCATGGTACACAATTCCATGCCTCTCTTGTCTGGATTCCGATGATCGACTGGTACGCCCTGGTCTTTATCGATACGAGCGAGCTGATCAGTTTTGACCGGTTTGCTCCCCTGATCGCCATCATCTCGGCTGCCCTGGTCACCCTCTTTTTGGCCATGCTGTTCTTCACCAACAACAGGCTAATCAAGCCGATTGTCCGTCTCTCGGCCATCATGACACGGATGCAGGGCGGGGATCTCGAGGTACGGGCCGAGGCCACCGGCCATGACGAAATCGGAGAACTGGCCCTGGCCTGCAATGCCATGGCGGACGAAATCAAGGGCTACACCTCACGTCTTGAGGAGATGGTCCGGAAACGGACCGAAGAACTCGTGCGCAAGAATCACGAGATGGTTGACAGCATCTCCTACGCCCGTTTGATCCAGTCCGGGATGCTCCCCAAGCGCAGCCGGATCTCGCACCGGATCTCGGATCACAGCATCATCTGGAGGCCGAGGGACATTGTCAGCGGCGATTTCTACTGGTTCAAGGAAGTCGAGGACATACTGTATCTGGCGGTTGTCGACTGCACCGGGCATGGTGTTCCCGGAGCCTTCATGACGATGACGGCCAATGCCGTCCTTGATCATGTCATCTGGTACCTCAATGATGATCCCGCCGCAATGCTGATGGAACTGGACCGCCTGATGCGGACGACCCTGAACCAGGATGATGCATCCGATGCCCAGTCCAATGACGGTCTGGACATCGCGCTGGTGATGATCCAGCCCGAAAAACACTCTTTTGTCTACTCCGGGGCACGGATTCCCCTCTTTTTCATGCATAAAGGCAAAGTCGAGATGGTTCGGGGGGACAGACAGAGTATCGGCTATACCAACAGCGAGCAGGTTCTTTCGTTTACTGCACACGAGATCAACTATGTTCCCGGAGACCGGCTCTTCATCTCGACCGACGGACTCTTCGACCAGACCGGGGGCGACCGCGCCAAGCCCTTCGGGACAACCCGCTTCAGCGAACTGATCCTCGAAACCGCCGGTCTGGACCTCGAGGGGCAACGCAACCGGATTCTGATGGAACTCGACACGCATGCCGGTGGCGGGGGTCAACTGGATGACATCACGGTCTTTGCACTGGCATTGCCATAGCCTCGGCTGATTTTGGATTCGGGGACGGGTTGGTGCGCCTGAGGAGGCATCCACTGGAGAGGGTTCCGCCCGCCGGGAAAGTCGCACCATCGCATCATGTGTGTGTGTCAGGATTCCAGCGATGCATCCCGATAAAAGTTGCATGATGGTTTTGTGTGTTTCCGGCCGGCTTCCGGCACGCCCTGCCCGCAATCAGACAATCACATTCCGCAAGAATCAGGGGCCCCCGGAGTGTGGTGCGTCCCGTGCTTGTACCTGAAAACAGACCCGGAACGGATGCTAGCCCCGACAGGATCTCAGAGCACCAGCGAGACGCGCAGAACCGGACCGCCGATAACGGTCGCACCGCCCATTGTGTTGATGAATTCGATCCGGACTCCGGCATCCAGTCGCAGCCAGTCAACAAACTCGAAACGCAGGAGCGCCCCAGCCCGGAAGGCGAGATCCATGGTCGAGGTATCCACCAGGGTACTGCCGAGTCCTGTCATCAAGAGACCGGTATTGACAGTTCCGGCGCCCACACCAAGAAGCGGGCGGGCAAAGAATCCCAAATCAGGCCCCCACCAGGCATCAAGGGACAGACCGAGCATGGTGAGATCCGCCCTATACATCGTCATCGCCGGGTCATTCTGGTCGATCCTGGCGGAGAGGAAACGGAGCGAGAGTTCAAGCTCGAGACCACTCCCGACCTGAAGACCGAGCACTCCCTCGAACTGCATCGCCTTCGAAAAGTCGAGACCGGACGTCAGCTCGCCGATATCGGCCTCGGCCAAAGCAAACCCGAAGATGAAACCGGTCTCTCCGGAAGCAGGTTCGCTCCCCGACGTTGGAGGGGTATTGGATGAGGCGGTTTGCGTCGCACCTGCATTGGTGGCCGGACGCACGAGTGGTGATTCGTCAGCCCCCCCAAAGCCGATCCCCAACCTGACGAAGGGACCGCGGAACCAGAGTCCACCCTCCTTGTAGAGGACCTGATCGTTGCGGAATCCAAGATCGAGAAAGAATGTATCCGAGAGAACCGCCCGTACTCCGACTGCGGTACGCAGCATGCCATCCCGGGATGCCAAATTTTTTATGAGACCGCTTCCGGACACGATCGACATCGAGGTGTTCGCCAGACCAAATCCCGCAGAAACCCAGGGATTGAGGAAAAAGTCGAATTCGGGTGACCACCAGAGATCCAGTCCAAAAGCCAGAAGCGTGGTCGTGACATCCTTGAGTCCGGCCGTGCTTGAATAGTCCAGCCCCAATTTTGTCCCGGTCATCCAGCCTTCAAGCGCAAATCCTGCACCCATGCGATACCCGACCAAGGCCGTCGGGAAAAACGTATCGTAGTACTTGATCGAGACGGCCTTGTTTTCAACGATTGCCTGTCCAACCGAGAGACCGAGGTACCAGAGAGTCTTGAGTCCGCATGATTCATCACCGGAGTCCGACTTCTGTTTTCCATCGCGCCCCGTCCCCTGGGTCCCGTCGCTCCTGCCGGAGTCCCGGCCCGTCCCCTGGGTCCCGTCGCTCCTGCCTGAATCCGTCACCGGCTTTTTCGCTGTACGGACACGAAGACCGGATTGGCGCACCCGCCGGCCATCCTCCCTGGTGATCTCAAGATCGTAGTCACCCGGCGCGAGGGTCTCCGCCGGAATCAGGACACGGATGGTATCACCGCTGACGGTCGCCGGAATCGGCTTCCCCGGGGCACGGCTGTTGAGTGCCACGGTTACACGGGAGCCAAGATAGCTCCCCTCGATTGTCAGGGTGACTTCCCCCCTGGCTTCAAAACTCTCCGGGGAGAAACTGTCAATCTCGGGGGCGGGCGCTTGTTCGACACGGAAACCGGGCTTCGTTGCATTCCGGCCATCCGGGGTTTCGACAACGACGGTATAGGTCCCGGGTTTGAGCCCCCAGGAAGGGAGAACGGCCGTGATCCGTGATGTCGTGATTTCCCGCAAGGCAAGGCGAAGGACCTGTCCGTTGGCTTCAAGACGCAGAGTGACATCCTTGGGGAAATTGCTGCCCCTGACGGAGAGCGTCCTGTCACCCTTCCCGATCCTGAACGAATCCGGGGAGTAATCCTGCATCTCCAGTTTTTTCCCCGCCTTGACAACCAGGGGGGTCCACTCGCCGACGGCATCCACCTTGCGGAATTTGTTGAGAACCGAGATGCGCAGCCGGTAGGTCCCGGGAATGAGCTGAACATCCGCCACGATGTACGGGGTGTCAAAGGTGGCGACCGGAACCCCCCACTGATTCTGGATCTCGACCCGGTAGAGGGCGGCACCTTCGACATAGCTCCAGCCAATCCTGGCTGCATGCGCGACACCACCCAGGCAAACGAGAAAAAGGAGCGCGAGAAAACCGCTGGAAAAACTGACTGACAGGCGTTTCACGCTGGGTTTCCCTCCGGAGTATCCATCCTTTTAATATATCGTCAACTTGCGATTCTGCCAGTACCTCCTGTCGTTTTTTGGAGCCGTCACACGGAGCGCAGGCCGCGCCCATACCTTGCCGGCAGCCACTTCCCATGCTATGATGGAGAATACGAGGCTTGGAGCATGTTCCCCAAAAATATTTTTCATCCCCTGATCGGGCAGTGGTTTGCCGCGGAAGTCGGCACACCGACCGATGTGCAGACCAGGGCCTGGCCGGTGATTGCCCGGGGAGAGCACGTCCTGGCGACGGCACCGACGGGAAGTGGCAAGACCATGGCCGCGTTTCTCTGGGCCCTGGACCGGCTGTTGACCGGGGCATGGGCGGGTGGAGCCCTGCGTGTGCTGTACCTCTCGCCGCTCAAAGCCCTCAATAATGATGTCCAGAAAAACCTCCTCGCGCCACTCGCGCGCCTCGATGCCCTCTTTTGTCAAGCCGGCATTCCGGTCCACCCCGTGCGCGTTGCCGTCAGGAGCGGGGATACCCTGCCCGTCGAACGGGCCCGCATGTTGCGCAAACCGCCGGAGATCCTGATCACGACCCCCGAGAGCCTCAATATCATGCTGACCTCCAAAGGAGGACAGGGGATTCTCGG
>DAIREN010000013.1:33068-36708 GCA_036795535.1 Spirochaetota bacterium | reverse complement strand
GGGCTGCCGGCGGGTTGCTCAAGTCCGGCAAAATAGCGCGAAAGCGCGGTCAGGGTCGGGCTGTCGACGCCTGCATTTTGTGCGGGAAGGACAAGGGGAAAGCAGAGGGCAAGCAGGGCCGCGGCCAGGCCTGCACGAATGGAAGAAACGAGTCTCACGAAGGAAGCTCCTTGATGGTTGAAGTACTGTGTACCGCCGGTACGCTGTCATTAGACACGCATTTGTCAAATATCGCACTCCCCGATCTGCCTGGGGAAAAGAAAGCAGCGCGAGGCCGGCTGTGAAACCGGGAGCCAAATCATGGTATCATGAACAAGTGGTGCGAATCCGGGAGTCACATACCATTTTTGTAATACTGCACTGGCTATCCCGGATTGCTGCCATCCCCTCCTTTTGGCCGTACATTTTGTGGATGCAAAGCGACATGTGCCATGACTGTCCACGCCGGTGCGGGGTTGACCGGGCCCACGGAATCGAGGGCTGGTGCCGCCTCCCCGGCTACGAGCCATGGATCGCCTCGATCTGCCGGCACACGGGCGAGGAGCCGGCCCTCGGTGGCACGGGTGGCGTGGCCAACGTGTTTTACACGCACTGCAACCTGGCCTGTGTCTACTGCCAAAATGCCGACATCAGCCAGCGCAGCCTGCCCCTGCCCGATCCCGTCCCGGTCAGCGAAGCCGTACGGCGGATCGAGGACCTGCTCGCACGCGGGGCCCGGGCCGTCGGCTTTGTCTCGCCCTCGCACCAGCCGCGCGCCACGGCGGCCATCATTGACGCACTCCGCGCCCGAGGGGTCAGGGCTCCCATGATCTGGAACAGCTCGGCCTATGACGAGCCCTCCGTCCTGCGCGCCATGGAAGAACGGATCGATATCTGGCTGCCCGATTTTAAATACGCCGACCCTGCCCTGGCCGCCTGCCTCTCGCAGGCAGCGGACTATCCCGAGACCGCCCTGCGGGCCCTGCGCGAGATGTACCGCCAGAAAGGCTCCTTTCTCGATACGGACGATGACGGGCTGGCGATCTCGGGCCTGATCGTGCGCCATCTCGTCCTCCCGGGCCAGGTCGCCAATTCGCTGGCCTGTCTCGACCTTTTGGCACAGGATCTCTCACCCCGGGTGACCGTCTCCTTGATGGCCCAGTACCATCCCCTCCCCGGGATGCCGGCCCCGCTCGACCGGACCCTGACGCTGGCGGAATATCATGAAGTCATCGAGTGCATGCACGCCCGCGGGTTCGTCAATGGCTGGCTCCAGGAACTGGACAGTCATGTGGAACATTTGCCGGACTTTGCAAATGCGGCCGATCCCTTCGGGGTTGAGTGATGGCCTGCCTGGCCTGATGTATGGGGAACGACCTCGGGCCGGGTGGGGTCTGTCACAAACCGATGTGACCCGTCCCCCGCCTCAGACCACCCCGTTGGTGTTGAGACAGTCGCTATATTTCTTGTCCACCTTGAGGATGTGCTCGACGATCCAGTCCCGCAAGAAGTTCAGGACATCGAGCGTCACCCCGGCCCGGCCGGCCTTGAAGGCCTCGACCACCGTCAGGACCTTTTGGACAAAGGCTTCGTGGGCCCGTTTGTGCGCGGCATAGCCTTCGTACTTGAAGCGCTCCATGTACTGCTCCTCAAGGCTGAAGTGCGCTCCGGCGTAGGCCACCAGTTCGTCAAGGATCGGGCCGATCACATCGTCCCCGCGTCCGGCCTGCATGGCCTGATAAAGTTCGTTGATCAGATCCACCAGATGGCGGTGCTGCCCGTCGATCTCCCCGACACGAACCGAAAAATCATCCGACCAGCGCATCAGGACATCCACGCTCCGGGTGGCCTCGGACCTGGCTCCGGCTGTGGCCCCACGGCCAATCACCGACTCCAGGGAGGTGATGATTCCGTCGAGGGCGACCGACTGTTCCCCGAGCTCGCGTCCCGCCTCCTCGTTCTTCCCCGAAAAGGCCGCAATCCGCTGGATGGCCTGGTTGATGGTGCGGATCCCTCCGACGATGTGCGCCGTACTCCCGGACTGCTCGGCAGAGGAAACATCCAGTTCGGAGAGGAGCTGATTGATCCGGTCCAGGGCATTTTTGACATTCCCGATCCCCTCCGCGACATCATGGACCGAGTTCCGTCCCTGGGCCACACTCTCCTGCACTCCGGCGATCATCTCCACGCTCCCCCGCGCAGACTCCCCACTCTTGTCGGCCAGGTGTTTGACCTCTCCGGCCACCACGGCAAACCCCTTGCCCGCCTCACCGGCCCTGGCCGCTTCGATGGAGGCATTCAAGGCCAGGAGATTCGTCTGGAAGGTAATCGCCTCGATGACGCCAATCACCTTGGAGGCCTCGCCGCTCTTGCTCTCGATCGAGAGGAAAGCCTCCTCGAGTGCCTGGGCCCGGCGACTCCCCTCATGCGCTGTACCGGCTGCGCTCCTGACTTCGTTGGCAGCCAGCCGGGTCGTCTCGCGGTTGGCCGTGCTGTGCTGCTCAAGCTGGTCCGCCGCACCCGTCATGGCGGACGAACTGTCCATCAATTCATTGACCGCCCTGGCGATGGTGCGACCTGACTGGCTGATTCCCCCGGCCGTTTCGCGCAGGCGGGTTGCGGTCCGCAGGAGTTCTTCACCGATGGCGTCCACCGGGCGGGCGATGCCCGCCGCGACCCGGGTGATGACAAGCGCCGCGAGGATCAGAACTCCGCCCAAGGAGAGAAAGAAGGCCAGGGTCAGCTCATGCAGGGGGGCAAAGAACTCGTCCTCATACCCCCCGTAGGCAACGACCCAGCCCGACTCGGGGATCGTTTCAAAACAGACAAGCTTGGTCCGGGCCGAAATCTCGCCCTGCATCTTCCATTGATACCGAATCATGCCCTGTTTCTGCCCGATCATCTGGCGGATGAAGGCAAACCCGTTTTCGTCCCTGGCATCGATCAGGTTTTGCCCCTCGAGTTCGGGATGGATCAAAAGCCGGCCATCCTGCTGCAGGACAAAGGCGTAGGCGGTCTTCCCCTTGGACAGGGCGCCAATCCCGCTTTTGAGTGCATCCAGCTCGACCAGATCAAGGAATTCTTCGCTGTAACTCGAGGCCGAGATCAGCCAGTTCCAGGGTTCGTACGTGGCGAGATAGACATACTTGTCCCGCTCACGTTCCTCCCCTGGATTCTTCCATTTGTATGACATGAAGCCGTTTTTGATGCGGTACATCTCGCGCACAAAATTGTGCTTTGCAAGATCCTGTCCCTCAATCTTGGGATGAATGGCCAAGCGCATCACGTCAGGGCCTTGTGCTATATCAAAAACGAACATGTACCCGGTCTTGCCGATCTGCTGGGCGAGCATGGCCTCACGAATGCGCCGGACAGCCTCCTCACGGGAAATCCTTCCAGCCTGGACCTGTGTGTGATAGTATGCCACTATGTCACGGTTGCGCTCGGTGATGCCCCGGAGGTAGCCCTTGCTTGAGGCAGTGATGGCCGAACGGCAGATCGTGACAGCACTCTGGACATGGGCCCGGAGTTCGGTCTCAATACTGGCCGAAAGCGTACTGTCGGCCAGTACCCAGGTGATGCCCCCGACGGCAATGCCACCGGCAACGATCAGTACCCCGAATGAAACCAGCATCTTGCGCTGCAGGCGACTTGTGTGCAT
>DAIREN010000013.1:0-32968 GCA_036795535.1 Spirochaetota bacterium | reverse complement strand
CGATCAGTACCCCGAATGAAACCAGCATCTTGCGCTGCAGGCGACTTGTGTGCATTCGTTCCCCCGGACGGAAAAGTTCTTCCGTATCGCTCTCGCCGAGTATACATCCGCCTGCGCGCTCCCGCAAGTACTACCAGACCGACAGGAATTAAACCGGACACGTGCAATATTTATTGTTTTTTTCTGTTAACGTGATAGGATCAACGCGTGTCCGTCATCCCGACGTGACACAGACACCTATCCCAAGGGGGACACAGCCATGCCTTCAAGAGGTTTGTTTTACGCCTTTTTAGCTACACTCATCGCTTCCGGAATTCTCGCACTCGTCGATCTGATCCGGCAGAAAAATCCGGACGCAGCCAAGGGGATCGAGATGCTCGCTCCGGCCTCGGGCTGGATCGGGCTCGGACTCTTGGTTTCCATCATCGTTACTTTAATTGAAGTGCTCAGGTATCTTGGCCCATGGCTCAAGGGAATTCCTGTCACCACAATCGTTTTACTCTCCGCTCTCGTCAGCGGTGCAATTCTTGGCCTGCTCCAGATCACCGGTCTCCTCAAACAGTTCGGTGTCATGGATGATGCCAAGGCCGCCGAGCTGGACAAAAAGCTCCTCCCCATCAAGGTTCCGGTTGGGATCGTAGCTGTCTTGAGTGGCATCTACCTTTTTCTTTTCAGTATCATCCAATGAAAATTTTAAACAGTACAAACCTGGATTTCACAAACCGCCCGCATCCGGGCGGTTTTTTTATGGACGCATCGATCCGATGGGGATACACTGCCACAAGACGCTACTGGAGGTTCATGATGAGCGATACCAAGAGCATGCAATGCAAAAACTGCGGGGCAGGAATCGAGTTTTCTCCCAAGGATGAGCTTCTCTCCTGCTCCTTCTGCGGATCAAAATTCATCGTCGAGATTCCGCTCACCGCGGAAGAGCAGAAACAGCGTGATGAGGGCGGGATCGTCCTCTTCAAGACCGACCGTGAGGCCGCCAAGACGGCCTTCGGCAAATGGATCAGCAAGGGGCTCTTCAAGCCTGGCGATCTTGTGACCAGTTTTCTCGAGCGCGGCTTTGAAGGCGTCTACATCCCCTTTTGGCGGATCCACGCCGATGCCGAGAGCGAATGGAACGGTCGGGACAGGATCACCATCCGCGAAGCGAGCAATGACCGGCCGGCCGAATACGAATACCGCGAACGCCATGGCAACCACCACGAACACTACAAGGACTTCATCACCGCATCAAAAGGACTTGAGCAGGCCGAGGTTGATTCGGTCCTGCCCTTCGATGATGACGAGGCCAAGCCCTGGGAGACGGTCTTGATGGACGGTTTCAGGGTCGAAACGCCCTGCAAGAGTGCCGAGACAGCCCGCGAAGAAGCTTCGCAACGCATCAAGGACAAGGAGCGCCGGGCCTGCGACAGCATGGTGGGTGATCTTTTGCACGTCGACACAAAAATCAGCAATGCCACGTCACGCCTGATGATGCTTCCCGTCTGGTTGCTCGTCTACGTCTACCGCAACAAGGCCTACCGGGTGATCATCAACGGCCAGACCGGCAAGGTCGCCGGGAAAAAACCGGTCAGTTGGATCCGGGTCCTGATCGCCGTCGCCATCGTCGGTGCGATCGTCGCCGGAATCATCCTGCTTGCAGGCGGCAAGGGAAAATAAACCGGCCCCGCAAACTCTGCAGTGTATCGGCCTGGCAGCGCACTCTGCCAGGTCCTTTTTTTGGTGAACGCTGTCCGCCCGACCCGATCCGGCGGAGCCCGGCCAAAAATGGGCCTGCCGACGTTCCTCACAGAATCTTTGCCATCCCCTGGGGATACGTCAGCCCTGCGAGTCGGTACTGCCCCAAACGCCACGGGCTGACTTGCCGAACTCGATCGTCCGTGTGGGGAAAGCAAAAGCGATCCCCTCGCGGGCAAAGGCACGGCAGATCCCCAGATTGATGGCCTGGATCCCGTTCATGAAGTCGACGTAGTCCGGTCCCTCGACGTAGACCGAAAATTCGAACTCGAGGGCTGACTCGGCGAAGCGGGCAAAATGCCCCCGGTCAAAGCGGGCCCCGGGGACAGACTCGACTATGGTACGCACCATCTCCGGAATCCTCTCGAGCAGTTCGGGTGAAGTCCCGTACTCGACCCCGATCCTGAACACAGACCGGCGCTCGGAGATGTTCATAAAATTCCGTAGCCGGCTTTTCAAAAGGTCCTGGTTGCCGATCAAAAGCAGTTCTCCGTCGACACTGCGCAGGCGGGTGGTCTTGATCCCGACTGTCTCGACCCGGCCGGTCATCCCGTCCAGGGAGATCACATCCCCGACCACAAAGGGTTTATCCACAACGATCATCAGGGAGGCAAAGAGATCGCTGACGATGTTTTGGGCGGCCAGGGCCACCACGATACCGCTGATCCCGAGTCCGGCCACCAGACTGGTCACATCGAACCCGATTGTCTGGAGAACCAGGGATGACGAGATGATCCAGATCAGGCTGCGCACGACAATTCCCACAAAGCGGACCGGAACCCTGGCCGAATTCGGATCATCCTGGGCATGCAGTTCACGGTAATGCCCGACCGCCAGCTTGACCACGTGATTCAGCCAGCGGGCACACTGGAGGATCAGGGCGACCACGAGGATCCTGTCGAGGACACCCCTGGCCCGGTCCGCCAGTTCCAGCCAGCGCGAACCGATATCAAGCGCAATCACGGCAAAGAAGAAGGATCCCGAGCGGGCAAAGGTCTCCGAAAAGAATCGCGGCACAAAGGTCCCGCGTCGATTGGCCATGCGGCCCAAAAACCGGCCCACGACCCGCTTCATCGAGAAGAGCAGGATGAACGAGCCCGCCGCGATGCCGGCAGCAATCCCCAAATCGGTCAGACTGTTCTCGGACAGTATTTTGGTGAAAGCACTTGTCTCGCCGGGAATTTTTCCCGACAGGATTTCCCAAACCTCGGTCACGCCTCCTCCTTCAATCCATGTGCGGTGTCACGGCCCTGTACGGCAGAGTGTTGCTGATCTCGGCAAACAGACCTGCCAGCCGGTCAAATCCGCTCTTTTTCCACAGGATGCTGCCGTTTCCGTCAAGGAGCATCACCCAGGGCAGCGAGGTGACGCCCATTCCCTCCATACGTGCCTTATGGGCATCATAATCAACGTAGACCGGAATGGCGTGCTGCTCGATATGCCCGCGTACGGCCGGATTCCGGGCCAGTTCCGTTTTGAGCTCCCTGCAGACGGTACACCAGACGGCACCCACATCCACAAGCACGGGCTTGCCTGTCTCCCTGGCCTTGCGCAATCCTTCGTCCAGCCCGATATTCCAGCCGGAGAGGGGATCGGTCTTTCCGGACGAACCGTCCGGAAACAGGGTGGACGCCTGAGTCAGGAGAAAGACCGCCAGCGCCAGAGTGACGATCAGACCAAGGACAGGTCCGTGCCTTCCCTGCTCACCATAGAGCTTTGCGAGACGGGTCCAGCCGGCAATCAGGGCCGTGTTGGCGATGAGGAGATAGGCCATCACCTGCAGGACAAGGGGAACGTGTCCTGTGAGCGCCTGCCCGAGAAAATACAGTCCCGACATGAGGACCAGAGCGCCGAACACCATCTTGATCCGGATCATCCAGTTTCCCGATTTGGGCAAGCGCGAGATCCGCCCGCTGGCCAGGGCCAGGACGAGAAACAGCAACCCGATCCCGAGCGAGAATCCGACCATCAAAAACGCGCCATACACCGGCTCACCGCGCTGCATGACTCCCGTCAGGATGAAAAAGACAATCGGGCCGACACAGGGCGAGGCGACCAGACCGGTCACGGCGCCCATGGCCAGGGCACTCCCGGCCCCGCCGCCCTTTTTGGCTGGTCCGTGTTTGAGCCGTTCGACAAAGGCCGGCATGCGGAGTTCCCAGACGTCAAAGAGCGAGAGTGCGAGTGCGATAAAAAGCACGGCCACCGCCACGAAAAACGGCGGGGTACTGACAATCGATCCGAAGGCGCCACCAGCCAGACCGGCCACAAGACCGAGGACCGTATACACCAGGCCCATGCCCGCAACATAAAGGACGGCACCTGCGAAGCGTCGCCGGCGTGCCGACCGCTGTCCCCCGGACTGGCCGTCTGTTCCTCCTGAACCAGCCCCGGCTTGGGCGCTTTCCCTCCCGGCGAAAAACGCGAGCGTAACCGGGATCACCGGATAGACGCAGGGTGTGAGGCTGGCCAAAAACCCTCCGAGGAAAGCCAGCAAAAACGCAACCAACGGGGAGGCAATGTTTTCCTCAACCAAGCGGGCAAGCGTTTCCGTCAGACTCTCGTCCCGGGGGGCCGTTGTCGGCTTTTGGCTCGTCCCACTTGTCCCCGCTCCTTGGTCCCGAGTCAGTGACCCATCCTGGTTGCTGACAGCACCCGGATCCCTGCCGGTCGTGGTTTGCCCCACCGGGACACCCTGCCAGTCCCCGAGAGGAACGGCAAGCGTCACGGTCTTGGGGGGCAGGCAGACATTCTGGAGTTCGTCACAGAGTTGATACGCAAGATCAAGGTTCAACCCGGCCAGGTCAGCGGGCCTCGTTCCCGGCATGACCGGCAGCACAATGTCCACAGTCCCCTTGATGATCAGATCCCCGTCCTTGGCCTTTCCCGGGGGCAGGACGGCCAGGCCGACAAAGCGCGAGAATTTGGGCGGGACCGTAACGGAGACCGGGATCGAGTAGGCTGAACCGACATAGCTGTACATGCCAGAGGGAATCACCATCCGGATTGTCACCTGATGTCCTTGGATCGAAGCTGAGACGGCCGGCTCCAGCGCATGCAGGCTGACAACGACCTGAAGGAAAAGGAGTAATGCCGGAAACAATCGTTTCATGATGGACAGGCCCCCGGAATGAGTTGTATTTTAAATATATCATTTTTTTCATATTCTGGCTGAACGAACTTCCCCAAACCATCCTATCCTATCAGGGGAAAAAACGCAACCACGACTCCACATCCTCTGCGTTGCGTTATTCTCGCTTTTCTTACATCAAATCAGTAGACTTGAATTGGCTCTCCGGAATATATCGCGGAGAGATCTCCCGGGGAGGAAGACCGGCATGCGTTCACGAATTCTCTATCTTGGAGCCTTTACTCTGGCCGTCACCGCCCTGGTGATCGCTGCGTCCGCATCGCAGACCGGGAGCGGGCATGCTTCAAACCTGCCTGCCGACATCGAGGATGGAGAGCCTGTCCAGGCCGCGCCTCACCAGAAGCGGCACCTCTTCACGCAGACGGTTCTCCACCGAAAAGTCGGGAACCAGATGCAAGCCACCGGGATCAAGCTCGATGAGCAAACCTTCGAGGTCGTCGCGAGCGTCTCCAACCTGGGTGGCTATGATTGGGTGCACGTTGTCAATCGGGCAAAGAACATCGACGGCTGGATTTTCGAACACTTGACGAGTGCTGTCCCGGCCATGCAGGTCCCGGCAAACGGCGTCTTCCCCATCGGGCAGGAGAGGGTCGACCGCTGGGCAGCCCTGCCCCACAACTACAAACCTTCGGATCTCGTCAACCTCGACATGCAGTACTGCAGGATCCGGCAGATCCAGATGCGCCGGGAAGCAGCCGAGGCCTTCGTCCGCCTGCACAAAGCGGCCAGACAAGCCGGCCACTCGATTTTCGGATTTTCGGGTTATCGCTCGTACGACATGCAGCGGCAACTCTATCTCAACCGGATCACCATCGGGGAGCTTCACCGGCAACACTATGTGGCCCGTCCCGGTCATACCGAACACCAATTGGGAACGGTCGTAGATGTCGTCGGGCTGAACACCGGAAATGCCGCCATGCATTCGTTCGACAACACTCCCGAAGCGAACTGGCTGCGGACCAATTGCTACGAATACGGCTTTGTTCTGAGCTATGGCCCGGACAACCGCATCCCGACGGGCTATGGGTACGAATCTTGGCACATCCGCTACATCGGGAAGGCGGCTGTCGCCGAATGGATCCGCAAACACCTCCCGCCCGGACACGCGGTCGCACGCCGCTACGCTGCCCGCTGATTACAGACCGAGCATGGCCGGCGTAAGATTGATCCGTTTTCTGAAGCGGAACTCAAGCCGGTCCTCGGATTCGAGGGAGGGCTCCTCCGTCAGATTGTAGCGGTCGATGATCCGGCGGGCCATGGCTTCATCCATTGTGTCCTCCGCTTGATCCAGTTCCATCTCCCGGAAGAACCCCGCGGGAGGCTCGACCGAGACGATAAAGTCGATATCCATCTCGTCACCCGGCCGCTTGGGCTGCGGAAAAAATGCGCCCCAGGCCGCGAGGTACTGGGTGATATCCAGACCGACAACATAGCGCCCCAGTTCAAAACGCTCAAACCAGGCAATATGACGGGCTGTCTTGGGAACCACCACGATGGGCGGGATTCCCTGCGTCTGGACCATCAGCCCGGTCACCGCGCAGTCATGACGGATGTTGAAGAGGGCTTCAAGAGCGGCTGCATTCCCCCTGTCCAGTTCACTCACAAAAAAATCGGCTGTATCGAGTTTGAAGGAAACATGGGCGTAGTGCTTTCCTGGCCGGTAGAGGCTGACGGCGACGGCAACGAAGTCGCTCTTCCGGGCAAGATCCTCTCCGGTCAACTCGACCCGGAGAAAACTCCGCTGGTAGCGGATCCGCTCGACCAGTTCGCCCTCGCTGTTCAGCTTGCGTTGGAGGCTATAGCCGACCGATGTACCGTCATTGACCGGTTCCGTGATGATCTTGACCCGGCCTTCAGAGAGTCCCGTCCCCCCAGCCCGAAAGGAGACCCCCAACTGGAGAGCCCGATCCTGAAAGACACGGGAAAGACTGAACAAGAGTATGTCATTGATGTTCATCATGCTGAAGACCTGTCCTCTCGAGTCACGTTCTGTGCAGTCCCACGGGTAATACCCCTGAAGGAAAAGCGACTCGCCCCGGAAATATACTCAAATCCCGTCATGTGTCCGACCCGAGGAGACCATGCAGGAACACCTCCGACTTTTGCCGGACGACAAATGCCGGCCCCCCGTCAGCCTGGATCCGGACAGACCGGGCGGATGCGGCGTTGCTGGTGCTCTCACGCACACCAAAGACAAGCGGTTCCCCATGCAGGGGATACTTGAGTCCCCGTGTCGTGATGCGGACCAGCGGATCAAAGGCATAGATCGAAACCAGGGCATTTTTGGTCGACGGGAAGGCACACTCCCCGCGAAAAACTTCGAGAACGGATTCTCCGGAAAAAACGGCCAGCCGGACCCTGTCCGACCAGCGCAGAACCAGCGCCAGATTGGAGAGGGAGTGGTCGAGACGATCCCCGAACACGCCGCAGAACGCGATTTCCCGAACTCCTTCACGGACCAGAAGATCAAGACACTTTTCGGTATCCGTATCGGACTGCCGCGGCATGTGCCGGACCTGGCACCCGGACTGCTTCCGGCACCAGGCCAAGGTTTCTTCTGTGATGGAATCGAAATCTCCGATCACCCGCTGTGGGGCTCGACCCAGGGCACGCAAGCTATCCGCGCCTCCATCGGCCGCCACAAGGAGAACGGACCCTTCATCGAGAAGCCAATCAAGAAGTTCGTTCCCGGGAGATTCGCCACCACCGAAACGACCGCCCTCATGCCCCGTTCACCGGCGGAGGGAGTATCTTGATGGCCGGTTGGACCAGGACTTCAGAGCCACACTGAAAACGGTCACCCCCGAGGTGCTGCAGCGGGAAGAAGCCATGTTCCATTTTCCAGCCGTCATAGTAGGCTTCTTCATCAGCGAGAGCCGCCAGGGGTTCGAGGAGGACAAAGCCGGTCTCCTCCGTCATGGCGAGTATCCGGCACTCGATATTGGCAAGACACTGGGGAAGAATCGGAGTCTGAAGGACACTCCCCTCCACGGTCAAGAGCCCGGTCTCGCTGATCTTGTCATGCTCGCGGCTGGAGACCGTCCCGGCATAGACCGCCTGGGGGAGCAGGTTCCGGCCGACGATATTGAGGGTGCACTCGCCCCGTTCACGCGCCGAATACCATGTGCGGTGCGTACTGTCGATGATCACGGCCAGGCGGGGTGGATTGGTGTCAATCGGTGTGGACCAGGCCACCGTCGAAACCTCGGGGCGGAGTCCATCCCCCGACTGGCCCAGAGTCACAACCATGAGGAGAGGCCCATTGGAGAGGATCCGGTACGTTGCCTCTGGAGCAATCACCTTTTTCATAGACCCTCCTCCCGGGTACCGATCACGAGCCGATGTCCCCGGCACTCGACGATCATCCCGGGCCGGAGTTTGCGGCCGCGCTCGGTCACAACAACGCCGTCCACACGGACCGCCCCTTCCTGGACGAGGATCTTGGCGAGGCCGCCCGTTTCGACCAGGCCACCCAATTTGAGTGCATCAGAGAGCCGGATATAGGCATCACGAAGAGGGAGACGGTATTCCATACCGGATAACATAGTCACAAGGAACTGAAAGGTGCAAGTGCACAGCACACAATCCCGGCGAAGATCCCGAAGGGATATACCAAATTACTTACATTTTAAGCAAACACTACACTGTACTTCCTCCGCGTTTCTGCAAAAAACCACTGAATTTTCGCAATTTCCGGTTTTTGAGGCTATACAAAAGTCGTCAGTGGGGAATCCCGGATTACATTTTTCCACCAAATTTTAAGCAACAAGGACCACATAGGCCGGCACCCACTCCCGCTCCAGACTGCTCGTCAGTCGCCTGAGAGTGTTCACCAAAAAAAACCGGATCAACGAGCCGCCGTAAAGAGGATGCTGCGCACGGCCTCCCGGTCACCGCTCGACAGGGGCGGGTCCATCGACTCGATGAAGCGCTGCACCTCGGCCGTCTCCATCCGCCCGCCACTGTCCCGGGCGACGAGAAGCTTTTCAAACGGAGAGGCCGCACAATCCTCGTGCTCGGTCCAGAGCTCCTCGTGCAGTTTTTCGCCCGGCCGGAGTCCGGTAATCACGATCGGGATCTCGTCGGGATGGCGGCCGGAGAGCATGACCAGTCGTCGGGCCAGCTCATGGATATTGACCGGCTGTCCCATGTCGAGGACAAAGATCTCGCCGCAATCGAGCGTCGCGGCCTTGACGACCAGCCGGGCCGCCTCGCGGATCGACATGAAGTAGCGCGTCACCTCGGGATGGGTCACGGTCACCGGACCGCCGCGGCGGATCTGCTCGACAAAGAGCGGAAGGACCGAGCCCCGGCTCCCGAGGACATTCCCGAAGCGGGTCACGGCATAGCGCGTCCCGGAGCCGTCCCCGTTCATCCCCAGTACGATCCGTTCCGCCACGCGTTTTGTGGCTCCCATCACCGAACTCGGCCGGACAGCCTTGTCGGTCGAGACCATCAAGAAGCGCCGGATCCGGGCGCGGCCTGCAGCCCGGGCCACCACAAAACTCCCGTAGACATTGTTCTTGACCGCCTCGTCGGGAAAGGCTTCCATCAGGGGAACATGCTTGTGGGCCGCTGCGTGGAAGATGTCGCTGATCGACCAGGCCGCGATCGTGCGCTCGATCTTTTCGGCGTCACGGACATCCCCGATCTGGCAGACAAAGCGCGGGTCCCCGCCCAATTCCTGCTGCAAATGATACAGGCTGTTCTCCCCGTGCCCAAAGGCCACGACCCGCGCCACGGGGAGGGCCAGAAGCTGGCGGCAGATTTCGGATCCGATCGAGCCGCCCCCGCCCGTCACCATGACCCGGGCATCCTCATAGAAGGCCGCCAACCGCTCACGTTCGAACTGGATCTCCTCGCGCCCCAGGAGGTCCTCGGGCCGCACATCACGCAGGGCCCGCCAGGATGCGTCCCCGTCAATGATCTCGCGCAAGCCGGGAAGGATGCGCAGGCGGATGGGAAGATCCCCGACACGGTCGATGATCCGGCCCAAAAGCGCGCCGCCGGCCGAGGGGACGGCGATAAAGATCACGTCGATGGCATCTTCCAGCACGATCTCGCGCAGGGCATCGATCGAATGACGCACCGGAATCCCGGCAACAGTCTTCTTGGCCGGGTCGTCATCCACAAAAGCGACAAGGTGATAGCGGCCGGCGACCCGCCCGTCCGCGCGGATTCCCTGCGCAATCATCCGTCCGGCCTCACCGGCTCCGACGATCAGGGTACGTTGTGCCGATTCCGTCAATGTGCGTTCCTGCCCGAGAGCACCCGGACCAGCGTCAAGAGCATGATGCGGATGTCAAAAGTAAACGACCAGTTTCGAATATAATACAGATCCGCCTGGAGCCGGCGCTCGATGGAACTGTCTCCCCGATAGCCGCTGACCTGGGCCCAACCGGTCAGCCCGGCCTTGACCCGGTGTCGTTCCATGTAGAGCGGCATGCGCTTTTTAAATTCGTTGACAAAATGCTGCCGCTCGGGACGGGGCCCGACCAGGGTCATCTCGCCCTTGAGGACATTGACCAACTGGGGCAGCTCATCCAGCGAGGAGACCCGTAACAGGCGGCCAAGGTGCGTGACCCGGGGATCGTTCTTGACCGTCCAGACCGTATCCGAGGTCTGTTTTTCCTGTCGGTACATGGTGCGAAATTTTATGATTGTGAATTTCCTGCGATCCAGACCCAGCCGTTCCTGACGGAAAAAGACCGGTCCGGGAGAAGAGAGGCGCACGGCGAGGGCAATCAAGAGAAAGAGCGGAGAGGAGAAGACAAGTCCCGTCAGGGAGACCAGGATGTCGAAGGCGCGTTTGATGGCCCGGTTGTACCAGAAATCGAGCGGATACTCGGCAATCGTCAGGACGGGGATGTTCCCGATCAGGGCCATCCTCGCCCCCGTGGCCAGTGAGGAATCCAGATCGGGGACGAGCCGGGTCCTGACCCCTTCACGCTCGAAGAGTTCGAGCGCCTCGCGCATGCGCTTTTCATGCCGGTCCCCGCTCCCCAAGAGGATGTAGGCCTCGTCCATCCGGTGCTGCTCGAGCCAGACCTGAAGCGCCTTTTTTGAGTAGGGCAGTCCCGAACCGGTCCGGCCTGTTGTCAGGGAAAAAACGCCGTCTACACTGTAGCCGTAGCCGGCAACGGACCGCATCTCGCGGACAAAACTCTCCAGCCGGCGTCCCTCCCCCAACACGACAATATGCATCAGATTGCGCCCGCTCGAACGGACCCGGCGCAGCCAGAGCCGGATCACGACCCGCCCGGTAAAAATCAGCACGACCGCCAGGGTGAAAAAGTAGACGATGTGCAGACGGGAAAACTGGTACTCGCGATAAAAAAACGAGAGGGCTAGCATGGCAACAACGGCCAGAAACACAAGGCGCACGATGGACATGAACTCGAGGAGGATGGAAACCCCCCGGTTGTAGCGATACTGTCCGGCAAAGAGCATCGTCAGGAGGAGGACCGGGATAAAGAGGAGCAAAAAAGGGACGTAATGTTCCGCAGGCAGGATGGCTTCCCCGCCCCAGGGAATGATCTGCCGCAAAAAAATCGAGAGCAGGGCGGCCAGCATCGTCATGCAGGCATCGGCCATAAAGAACAGGAAATTGATCCACGGACTCTTGCGGTGCTCCATCGCTTGTACCTGCCTTCCCCGTTCCAAATATAGCACGTCCCGGCAGTCCAGCCCGCAACCACCACGCATGGACGGCGAGTCTTCGGCCCAGACAGATCTCAAGGTCCGCAGGATGGGCCGTCGAGCATTTCCGGTTTTTATGGGGTACGGCGTCCCCTGCCTTTCCCCTCTCCCGGACTGTCACGACGGATGCACACGCGTTCCCGGATCTCCAATCCGGACTCACCTGCGTGGGGCGAGTTGGCCCGTCATGCATTCGAGGTAGACTTGCCCCGGCCGCTTTAAAGCCAGGCGGGCCACCTCGTCACCGGGATCAAGTTCAAGCAGGCTTTCAAGGTATTCCCGGCAGGCCGTCCGGTCCCCCTCGTCATGGGCCGCCATGGCCAGCATGCGCAGAAGGGCGGGTTCCCGGGGCGCGTGCGCCCGGGCCTGGCTCCAGACATCGCGGGCGGCGCTTGGTTGGCTCTCGTCAAAGTATCGGGACCAGCCCTCCACCGTCAGCGCAATCGCCGCCCGCTCTTCCTGTGAGAGCAGGTCGGGGAGTTCGTGCGTTTCCACATCGGGGAGATGCCCGGAAAAACATTCGTCCAGTGAAAATCCGTGCCAGCGGGTCGCATCGCAGGCCGGGAACCCGGCATCGGCACAGAAGAGCTTCATCCCGTCCAGAATGATCGAGGTCGCCACGTTGAGGGCGCCAGGAACATCGGACAGAAGGGAGCGCCGTCCATCGGGCTGGGTCCGGTCCGCCAGGAGTTGCCGCAGGGCCAGGGGATCGGGCCCGCCTCCCGGCGGGAGGTCCCGGGCCAGTCTGTCCAACCGCTGCCAGCGCGAGCGGCTATGGCGCTGCCACATCGACATCCCGGGCTGAGGTGGTCTGTCAAGTTCATGATGGTGGTTGGTCCGCACCAGCACGCCATCCCGGGGACGGTCGACGAGAAGGCGGCGTGCTCCGACCGCAATGGCTGCCGTCTCCCCACGCTGCATGTCGGCCACCAGAAGGGAGATTCCCCCGTGCCGCCGGGCACGTTCAAGATATGCCAGCGCATCATCCAGCGAGTGCGATTCCTCAAGAATCGTCTGCATCAGGGTAAAGAGGGGAAGCCCACGCAGGGAAAGGTCCCGGGTAAAATTGGTAAACGGCATCACGGCGATCCCCGAGGCATTCACCCCGAACCCGCCGACGGGAATCCCGAGAGGGCCGGCCCAGAGCCAGGGCTGGCCGGATGGCGGAATGGACACCTTGATGGCGCGATGCTGTCCCCAGACACGAGGCCCGTAAAAGTCGAAATTGCGTGCCAACCGGGAGTGCACACCCCCCTCGAAAAACACGGCCGAACACTGCCCTCCCGCCATTCCGGCCAGCCAGTGCAGCACATCGGGAAAACGGATCAGACGTTTTGCTCCACCCCTCCGGTACCCGATCAGGAAGGCCTGCATCTCGACCGCGAGACTCCCCGCATCGATTCCGGCCTGCATCGTTCCAAAAAAACCGCTGATCAGGGCAGCAGCCGACCGGACGGCAAAGCGCGGCAACCAGCGCGGACGCTGCTGGCGGATGATGGTCGGCAAGAGGCGGGCATAGTAGTCGGCCGTCTCCGTCCCCGTGATCCCGCGCACCAGCCCGGCGTGGTCCCGGCCCCTGGTCCGGGCATCGCCCTCGAGGAGGAGATACCAGAGATCCCCAAAGCGTTCAATCCGCGAAGCCATTTCCCCCACCCCGTCCTTCTGGCTATACTCTAACCATGCGAGATGATAGCACAGGCGCCCGCCCGATCTCAAGTGCGGATGCGTATTGTACATATATTCATGATTCCGTCACACGACTCCGGGAAACAGATCACGGTTTCGCGGATTCCTGCTTCCATCCTTCAACGGGACGGCTCCATTCTTTCCGGTACTGCAAACAGGGTTCCGCCGACCATCTCTCCGAAAGATCGTGTTTCCGGCGTGCATGGCGAGGCTGGCTGGTCTCTGCGCTCCTGCTCGTGCTGGCGCCCCCGGCAAATGCCGATCTGCAGCCAGTGGTTGCCGAAGGTGATATCCGGCTCAGCCCGCCATCTTTGCCTGTCGCGGATCCCTTCGCAGCCGCGCCGGACTCCGGTGCCTGGCCGGTGCGTTGGACCAAAAACCGGCTCCTCAAAAATGGCGACCAGATCCACCTCGGTCCGGGCGCCAGACTCGAATGGCGCAGCGGAAACGGAGAACGGCACATCCTCCGTGGACCGGCCAGTGCTCTCATCACCGGCGAAAGCCTTGCGCTGGAGAGCGGGCGGTACTGGCGCGGGAGCAGACCTGAACCCGGACTCGAACTGCGCTGGCTTCCATCACCGCCCGCCCGGGGACGGATCACCCGGCTACAGGCCGCGCTCCGCGGAGCAGAGGGGCAGGTCTCCCTCCAGACACTCCCGGAGCGGAGTACATCCGTTCTTCATTTTGACGGAATCCGGGGCGGACAGCGGTTGCATTCCGCAATGATCGCCCTGGCGCGGACGGACTGGAGGCGGGAACTCCGCCTCGAGGTGCGGATCGCTACGCCCCAAGGGACATTGACGGAGATCCTCGCATTCCCGGTCTCGGCCGCTACCGAGACCCCGCTCGATACCCGGGGGATCTTCGGGCGCAGGGCAGGCATCGCTTTGCTCTGGCACTGGCGTGCCGCTCCATCGTTTTTTCCGTACCAGGGGCAGGTTCTGCGGCCGGAACAGTGCGTAGCCTGGAAAGAGACACAAGAGACCGGCAAACAATTCCCCGCATGGACGCAGGGTGGGACATCACAGGGTATCTGGCTGCCTCCCGACAAGCAGGCCCTCCTGGCAGACCAGGCGGGGATCCAACGGGAAAACGCGATTCACTGGCAGGCCACATCCTGGGACACTCCCGAAATTCTCTGGACGGGGCCCTTCATCATCCCGGCCTGGCACCGCTACTCCTCGCCGTTTTCGGAGTCGCGGACCTTTGTCGGTCTGGGTACCGGGGTGCATCTTGGCATCGATATTGCTTCTTTTTATGGAACCGCGGTCGCCGCACCCAATTCGGGTATCGTGCGCTTCGCGGGCAAGACCACCCTCTGTGGCAACAACATCATCATCGATCACGGGCGGCGCGTCTTTACCAAGATCATGCACCTCGACTCACTGTTTGTGACAAGCGGGCAACGGGTCGAGCGCGGACAACCCGTGGGCATGACAGGGACCTCCGGGCTCTCGACAGGTCCGCACATCCACTGGGAGATGCTGGTCGGCGGGGTGCGCGTCGACCCCGAGGAATGGGTCGCCCTGCGCGAGGGTGGATTGCAGTAACAGGGCGTCCCGATATAGGCGACCAATAACAAGGTGCATGGAATGGCATAAACACCAACATGAAAGTTCCAGACAAACCATTCATGCTTTTTCCATGTTTACAAGCGAAGCAATAGCTATTTGCCCATATTTTAAAACTGCATCCTCCCGACGTATACACTTCAAAGCTGGAGGACCGCCACCGTGAATTTCTCCATGAGGGTACCACAACTCCCAGAACCTTTCATCGTTTGGATCAATGTACAGTAAACTCCAACCACTGACAGGTTCAGCACAATTTTTTTTTAAATAGTGATCCAATAAATACTCAATTCTCTTTGAAACAGGGTCGTCCTTTATTCTTTTTCCCTTGATGACCACACCGCCAACAATTTCAACCTCGTTTGCTGTGATTTTCTTCTTCACTAAACACTCCTTATCAAGGAACCAGACAACCGTTGATATCGATTTCCCATCACAATGGTAAAGACTTAATATTTTTTTCTTGAAATAATCATAAAATCGGTATTTTTTGTATTCGATTCGTCCTGGACTTCCAGTGCCAATCCGAGAACACATGAGTCGTCAAGGGAAAGCCACACTATCCAGAGAAAACTCAATGCCATGAGTCTCTATACGGCCGCTACCCCCGCTTTCGGTATACACGATACAACAAGGCCAACCCGGTGAGGACAAGCACTCCGCAAAGCGCATAGCTGACAACCTCGGTTGCAGCATCATGCGACGGAGAATCGAGATACGCTTGCGCGGGATTACTCTTCAGGTAGGTTATCGCTACCTTCCTGCCAACCGGAAAGGTCCCGACGGAATAGGACATGACCCCCCGGGTCGTAAACCGGTATTCCTTCCCGTCTTCTGCCGTAAACGCGATCTGCGGATACTCGCAGTATGCCCGGTTCCGATATTCGTTTTCCGTACCGACGACCGTCCCGCTGGCCCGGAGCGAATTGTTGGCCCACCACTCTGCCTGCTCCCTGAAGCTTTCAGGGAGGGACACAGAGAGATAGACACCCAGCCCCAGAAGGGCCAACCCGAAAATAAACTGGATCACAAGCGACTTTTTCATGGTACCCCCTACTTCCGTATAAAGAATTCGACCCGGCGATTGCGCTCACGGATCTCGTTGATCCGCACGGGGTGCAGCCCCGGTGTGAGGAGCTTGTAGGGACGTGTCAGGCCATAGCCTGCCCAGGTCAAGATGCGGGGATCGACATCCTTGCCCACAAGGTATCCGTAGACCGTGCGCGCCCGACGCTGCGAGAGTTGCATATTGTATCCCGGATCACCGACATCATCGGTATGCCCGCTGACCTCGATCCGGGC
Source organism: Spirochaetota bacterium (assembly GCA_036795535.1). Taxonomy (GTDB): domain Bacteria; phylum Spirochaetota; class JAGLSM01; order JAGLSM01; family JAKPMW01; genus JAKPMW01. The sequence goes on along the minus strand of DAIREN010000013.1, from coordinate 16,810 downwards.
ATTGGCCGTTAGTCCGTAGCGGGCGGGTTGCCCGAGAATCCGGCGCAGGATGAAGATGACTTTGTCGAGGGCCTTTTCGCCCTCCCCGGTCAATTCCGCACGATCCGTCGCAAACTGGACACTCGAGACACGGATCCGCAGACCATCCGGAGTCCGCTCGACCAGGACGCCGACGGTCACCATCTCCCGACGCTGGACGGTGTTCCCCATTCTGTCCTTGGCAGTCAGGAGAAGGTCATATTCCTGGACGGCTTCGACGAGATCCTCTCCGTCATCGCTCTTTCCATCCCATGTGAGAACCCCGGTCGGAGCATCCTTGCCCTTGAATGTCTTGAACGGTTTCGCAGTCTTGCCGTCCGATTCGTGCTTCGAAATCACGATCTCCCATTCGGCAACACCGGAGACATCCTGCATCCTGGGATTGATGTGCAGAACATCATCCTCGCCGTCACCATCCGGTGTAAAGATCCTCGGTTGAACGGTCAAACCGATTTCCGGCGGTCTGGCATCGAGGAGGATCTTTTCGACAACCGCCCGGGCCTGATTCCCGCTTTCCCAGTCGACCGTCACCTCGGCCTCGTACCATCCGTCAAGTTGCGGCTTGCCATCACTCCCCAACCCGTTCCAGGTATGGATCTCGGGCAGACTGCCCGTCCAGCGTTGGCGGTAGACGGCGCGCCTTGCAAGATCCCAGATGACCAGTTCGGCCTTCTCGATTCCTTCCTTGGTTGAAGGGGCAATCGCCAATCCGAGCTGGTCTTCCTGCCCGTCCCCGTTGGGAGAAAAGGCCATCGGTCTGGCTGTCAAGCCGATACTGCCCATTCTCCGCACAAGGGTGACCGGTGTCGTCGTCGAACTGGCGGTGTTGTCTGCGGCATCCATACCCCGCAGACGCCATGTATACCGCCCCTCGGGAAGATCCCGGCCGTTCCCGTCTTTCCCGTCCCAGACAAACTGGGCCGGTACACTGCCGACATACTTGTGGCTGCGGAGCACCCTTCCGGTATCATCGACAATCTCGCCATGATACACGTCATCATCCCCACCCTGTACCTCTTGCTCGATGGTGATCGTATCCTTCCGGGAATCCGCATTCGGCGAGAAGATGCTGTCGCCCGCCTTGACCCGAATCACAGGAGGCCGTGTATCGATCAGGACGGTCCGCTCGACCGATACCGGGGCATCCCCGTAACTGTACTTGACCTTGAGGAGATAGGTATAGCGTCCGTCCTTGAGGGTATTTCCTTGTTCATCACGGCCGTCCCAGGGAATCTCGGGAACATGCCGGGCATTGGTCAGGGTACGGACTGTCCGGCCATCGCTGTCCTTGATGACAACATCAAAACGTTCGATGCTGTCCTTCGATGAAACCGCCGGAGTAAATATGACTTGTCCGTTTTTTCCTGCCGCTCCCGGGGATATGGCACTCCGGCTCCCTGCCAGGGAGACTTTTTCCAGTCCGGTCTTCAAGCGGACATTCTCGACCAGACTTGTTCCGGAATTCCCGACCCGATCCCGGGTCTCGATCCGGATCGTATACCAGCCCTCGTGAACCGGCTTCCCGCCCGCATCATTCCCGTCCCAGTTCCATACCGGTGGCAGACTTGCGAGCGTCCAGTCCCGGGACAAGACGGCAATTCCGCTCTCGTCGAGCACCTGCAGCCTGATGGCATCCTGTGTCTGGCCGCTCCCCTTGAGGGCGACCGGAAGACCGTCACGATTCCCGTCACCATTGGGCGAGAATTCCAGATACTCCGGCCGGATCTCGACCTTGGCGGGAGTCGTATCCACCTCAAGCGGGATCCTTCTCGAAACCGGGTGATTGCCGCTGTCATACTCAAGCCCGAGTTCCGCCGTATAAAACCCGTCGGGCTGTCTGAGCCCGGAATCAGACTTCCCGTCCCAGACGAGTTCTGCTGGCACGGCACCCGTTCCCCGGATGCTCCGCACGGCGCGTTGTTCACTGTCACGAACCACCAGAGTCCAGTGTTGCAGGCCATTTGAATCCGAAACCGAAGACCGGATCCGCAAAAGATCATTGGAGCCATCCCCGGTCGGTGAAAAGGCTTCCTTTGCGGCCTCGATCCGGACGGTCTCATAACGGCGCACCAGCCGGACACCGGCAATCCTGTCCTCAGTCCGGTTGCCGGCGGGATCATAGGCCTCAAAGCTGATGGAGTATACGCCTTCCGGTGCTTCCGAGCCGGCGGATGTCTTCCCGTCCCATGTGTGCACATCCGGAAACGCTCCGCTGTACGTCCAGGCACGGACGGGTGTCCCGTCCGGAGCGAGAATCTTCACTTCCAGGACGTCATCGCTCTCGGCCGCGATCAGGATGTTCCCAAAACTGTAGGTCTCCCTGGCACCATCGCCATTGGGAGAAAAAATTGAATTTGTCGAGACCGCACGGACCTGGGGGATCCTGGTATCCACCCGGACAGTACCCCGTTTCTCGCTGACATTCCTGTTCTCGTCCCAGGATGTCAACTTCCAGGCATACACACCGTCTGCCACCATCTTCCCGGCTTCATCCTGTCCGTTCCAGTCGATATGCCGGGGTATATCCACCTGTTGCTTTGATGAAAATATCGCTTTGACGAATTTTTCGAAATTCAGACTGCGCAGCTCGAAGCGGTCGATACTGCGAAAACTGCGATTGGTCTTCCCTGTCTGGTCAAGAATATCCAGAACCCATCCTGTCACAAGGGTATTGTCGCTGATCGAGAGCCCGAAACGGACCTCGTCCTGCCGTCCGTCGTAATTCGGTGAAAAACGGGCCCAGTCCGGTTTGACCCTGGCATCCGGAGCCTGCGAATCATAGGTCCCCCAGGCCACTGTCAGGCCAAAGCTGTGCATCCGTTCGGCCTTGCCGTGGAAATGCTGGTTGACGAGGGCCCAGGAGAGATCAAAATCTGTAGGATCGGCCTTCTCGCTCAAACGGAGTTTCCCGGCCAGACCGATCCCGAAGGTCATCGAGCCCAGGCCACTCATCCCGTGGCGGGTATCGCCGGTCATGTATCCCAGACGGATCTTCAGGAAGTTGAAGACCGTATTTTCGAATCCGAAGTTGAGTACCGGGTTGAGCGGATCGATCGCCAGCATGCTGTCAGCCTGGAGTCGCAGACTCCAGAGTCCGATGTCGACCGCCGTCACCGAAAAGCCCAGGCCAAGGGCCAATGGCGGATAGCGGTCATCTCCCTCGTTCGAGAGGCGTATTCCCATCCCCCGGAGGACAAGTCCGACAGACGGATCAAAAAGACCGATTCCGCGGCCCTTGTGCGGAATCCGCCAGAGGATGCCCATATCGGCCCAGAGTCCGCGATCAAGGCCGGTGGTGTAATCGGCATAGAGGAAGGAGAGCCCGAACCCCCAGAAAAGATCCTCAGTGATCGGCTTGGCGATCCGCAGGGCGAGCCCGGCCGTATCGAGGGCCGCATTGGTCTGCGAGGATGTCCCGTACAAAAGGTGCGCCGAGAGAACACCGATGTCCGTGGGAACAGCGAGCGAACCCGACCAGAGCGGGGAATCCGCGCCCAGTCCGGTCACCGAGAGCCCGTTGGCCAACCGCCTCAGATCACCCAAGACCGCCGGATTGGCGCCTCCCGCATCGGGGTCCCCAAGCATGCTGATGCCGGTGAACCCGAGGGCCGAGACGCGGGGACCATACCCGTTCCAGAGATACTGGCTGGCCGGAGTCTGATGGACATCGGTAAACCCCGCCAGCGGTATGCAGAGAAAAACACCAACCAGGATACGTACCAGTCTCATAATACTCCCCTCCTCGTGCAATGCCGGGAACAACCGCCATACTTCTCAACGTCAAATATACGAATATCCTCACCGGGCTACATCCTGAGTATGCTTGATGGATATCCGGGGAGGTTGGAATGAAATCTGTGCTCATCGACCAAAAGACATGCACCATCTGTCAACGCTGCATCCGGATCTGTCCGACCTCCGTTCTGCGAAGCATCGACGGAAAAATTCTTGCGAAATATCCGGAGCGCTGCATCGCCTGTGGCCAGTGCTTTGCCTTTTGTCCGACGGGCAGCATCTCGCTGAATGGCTGTGATCCACGAGAGGCTCTTCCCTGCGCTGCCGGGACCCTGCCGGACGAAACCACTCTGCGCACCTTGATCCAGGGGCGGCGATCGATCCGGCTCTACCGAAACGACCCCGTGCCAAAGAACCTTGTCCAAAAAGCCCTTGATCTGTCCGGTCATGCACCCAGCGGTGGCAACCTGAGACCGATGCGCTGGACAGTCGTTCAATCCCGTGAGAGAGTGCATGCCATTGCTGCCGCGGTTATTGAATGGATGCGCAGCGAACTGGATGCAGGCAATCCTCTCGCTTCTTTGCTGAACTACCCTGGCCTGGTGGCCTCCTGGGACAAGGGGAATGATCCGGTCATGCGGGGAGCGCCCCACCTTGTCTTCGCTCATTTTCCCGGATCGGTGGCCCACACCATGCACGCCGGGGTGATTGCCTGCACAACCCTCGAACTGGCCTTTGCCGGGCTGGGTATCGGATCCTGCTGGGCGGGCTTTCTGATGATCGCTGCCGCTGCACCCTCGGGGAAAGCGGTCTTGCAGGCCTGCGGTCTCGACGAAGGGTCAAGCATCCTGGGAGGACTGATGTTCGGGTATCCGGACGGAACACCGCTTCGCGTGCCACCGCGCGCACCGTATCCGATTGACTGGATCAGCTGATCTGCTTTATGCGCCTTCCTGAATGCTTCTCTCGACAAAGGCCGCATCCTTCCCGGTAATTCTGCTGATCTCGTTGATATCCATTCCGGAATGTGCCATCCTGCGGATCATTTCACACTCCCCAGCCTCACGTCCTTTTTCCAAACCCTGCTGCATTCCCTGCTCTATCCCGACCTCAAAGCCTTTCTGTCGGCCTTTTTCAAATCCTTCCTCAATGGTATACATGATCCAGCTGATCCTGTCACGTTCAGCCATCTCCCTTCGATATGCCCGATACCGTAACACCTCATCCGAAACGAATTCCTGATAGCGGGCATCTGCCTCCGCCAGATCCGGGTTATCATGAATGATTTCCTTCATCATGTCCTCCTTGCCCTTCCGGCCTTCGTTTGCCAAAAACTGGCACCAGACAGCCAACGCCCGACTCTGTGGACTTGCCCGATCAAGTTTTGGCAATTCAATCATGTGGATACCCATCTGTTCACCAAAAATATTTGAACTTCCATCCCCTCTCGTTGCGCCATTCTGCAAGGCAAGCATCGGGGTATAATAATGATGGACCCTGTCCCGATCGCCTTTGATCAGCACCCAATCCAGAATATTGATGCACGTGACCGGTGACAGACTCTTCCAGTTTTGCCCACTGACAACCTGTGCCGAGTAGGCCCGTGCCCACGCATAGAGACTGCGTTCGACAAAACCGGGCTGCCTCCAGGTTTGCATCTCGATATTGATCAACCTCCCCACGGTATCCCTGGCCCTGACATCAACCGAGGAAAATTTTCCATCGAGAAACTCTTCGGGGGTCGCGGAATCGACAACTTCGACTTCCGCCACCGGTTCAAGACCGGCATCCACCCGGACTGCGTTGATGAGCGACTTGAGGATACGCTCACTTCCCGGTCGCCCAAAGAGGTACCTGAACACCATGTCATTGGTTACCCGCACCTCGACTTCATCATTTCCAGTATACTCCAACAGCGTCTGTGCGACAAGGAGCCCTCCATATCTTCCGCCCCACCATGGATTCTCTGTCAACCAGGCATTTTGCATCACGATATCTCCTTCGGAGGTTGACTTGCCCCCCCTACTGGAAATACACGTCCGCCCCCCGATGCAATTTTGCATAAAACGAATCTTTTTTCAGTCCGTAAGGTTTTCAGGAATCCGGAAGCCCAGCCAGAAACTGCCGGATCCGGCCCTTATCCAGGCAGAATCCGGCAGAGGAACATGTTTCCCGTGGATGGAATGCTGCGCTCTTACACAATCAACATGGCGTCGCCGTAGGAGAAAAAGCGGTACCCTTCGCGGACAGCCGTCTCGTATGCATTCCTGATCGCCTCGCGTCCGGCAAAGGCCGAGACCAGTACCAGGAGGGTCGATCTTGGCGTGTGGAAGTTGGTGATCATCCCGTCGATGGCTTTGAATCCGTAGCCTGGTGTGATGAATATGTCCGTTGAGCGGATCCCCGGTTCGATGACAAGGGATGAACCGTCAAGCCGTGCCGCGGACTCAAGAGCGCGGACAACCGTTGTTCCCACGGCAATGATCCGCCGGCCTTTGGCCCGGGCCTGCATCAGTCGCTGCGCCACATCTTCCGCTATCTCGAAGCGTTCGCTGTGCATCCTGTGCTGACGGATGTCGTCCACCCGAACGGGGGCAAAGGTACCCCAGCCCACTTCGAGCGTTACAAACTCGGTCATGATACCACGGGCACAGACGGCCTGCAGGATCTCGTCTGTGAAATGCAACCCGGCTGTAGGTGCGGCCACCGCCAGGGCCCGATCGGCGTAGACCGTTTGGTAGCGTTCGCTGTCCAGTGGAACCGTACTTGCTCGCTGGCGCATGATGTACGGTGGGAGCGGGATGTCGCCAATCTCTTCCAGGACAGCATTGTTCAGCGGAGTCGCAAACTCGAGTATCGCCCGCTCTTCTTCACGGGCGGTCACAACGGCCTGCGGACCGCCTTGGACCTGGAGAACCTGGCCCACCCGCATGGCCCGGGTGGAATGCAGGAGACACTCCCAGACCCGGCCGGAGTCTTCGCGTTCGCCCAAGAGCAGGATCTCGACCTTGCCCCCCCCGGGGTCCTTTGTGGCAGCGAGACGGGCCTTGCGCACCCGGACATCATTCATCACGAGCACATCACCCTCGCGGAGGAGCGATTCGATACAGGCAAACTCGAGATGCTGCAGAGTGCCGTTTGTTCTGTTCATGACCAGGAGCCGGTCACGGCCACGCTCGGAAGCGGGCCAGGCGGCGATCTGCGACTCGGGAAGTTCGAAATCATATTCGTCCAGCGACATTCCAGCCGGAATGCTCACTTGATCGGCCACACGACCCTCCAGGGAAGAATTGCGGCGCCGCTGTAAAAATGCGCGAGGATCTGGACCGCTTCCATCCCCTGTTGCGCCATCCGGCTGGCGCACCACTGGCACATCCCCACACCATGGCCCCAGCCCCTTCCGACAAGCTGCACCCATGGTCCGCGAACCCGGGGAGTAAAGAGCATGCTCTTGACCCGGTTGATCCCCAAAGCGCGCCTGAAATCTGCGCCACTGAGCACCCGCACCTGCCCCGTGCCCGAGCGGACGGCGAGGCTCCGCACACGCCGGGTCGGGGTCCAGCCCCGCACTTCAATCGAGGCGACACTCCCTGTCAATCCCAAAAGTTGGGCTGTTTCGCTGGCCGGAATCAAGGCCACCCATGAATGGTGTGGCGTTCCCGCACACCAGGGAGAGTTTTTCCCCTTGAGGTAGGGCAGTGTCGTTGACCAGACATGACCGCTGTCCTCGGTCGCCCCCCCGCAGGAGGCATGAAAAAATCCGACTGCGATTTTCCCGTTATGCATCAGCACCAGTCCGCGTGTCTCCTCGACGGCCTTGTCGGTAGAAGGCTTTTCGCCTAACGTCCCCTTGTAGACCTGTGAGCTGACGGTATTGTCCACGTCATGCGGAAAGTTTCGGTTCTCCGAGGCTCTGGAGAGGACATAGGAGCGGGCTGCAATCGCCTGGGCCTTCAATGCCTCCGGATGCCAGGCATGATTGACCTCGTGGGGCAAAACACCCCGCAGGTACTCCTCGATCTCGATCCGGTTGATGATCGAGACCTGCTTCCCGACAAGGTATGCAATCACATCCCCCCGATAGCGAATCCCCTGACAGCGAAAGAGCCCGTCCCGGGGTTTCAAAATCAGGGTGGCCGAGGTCATGCTTGTCCCCGAAACACTCAACCTGTTGCTGACAACACCCAGCATGATATTGCTGGCAGCAAGATTGGTCAGGACAAGTCCACGGGCCGGCAGGATCAGGGAAACGCCACCCTCAAAGGTAAGCGCGATCCCGTTTGTCCCGGCGCTGCGGGCGATGCTGACCTTGACAAGGGCCGAATCGTTGCTCCGCCCGATCTCACTCTCGTGCAAGACCAGCTCGGCGGGCGCCGGCCCGAGGGGTTTGGCAGCGGATGAGGCCGACCATCCAATGGTGACCGTCGAGATGAGGACAACCAGCAGGATGAGCCGTACATGAACGGGCCCGAGACTGTTCACCAAAAAACTCCTGGAGCATATCGACCGCATCCATATCCATCGGAACGTTCGACACAGTATTGAAGGTTACGCAGAATATCCAACGATCCACCCTCTGAATGCCGTGTTCCAATCAGCCGGCCTAAGCCACTCCTGATCGTTGTGTATCCATTGAAAGATAGCGCTAGAGCGGACGGATCGACAGCCCATTTGTCAGAGGTAGTGGGGGGTTGCCTCTCACAGCAAGTCGCCCTGGAGCGGTTCGCGCCAGGCCAGGCCAAGATGCTCGTAGGCGCGGCGCTGGGCCACACGGCCGCGCAGGGTGCGCTTGATCATCCCGAGCTGGATCAAAAACGGTTCGTAGACGTCGGTCAGGGTCTCGCGATCTTCACCGACCGAGACAGCCAGGGTCTCAACCCCGACAGGGCCGCCCTCAAAATCCTTGATCAAAACTTCTAGATAGCGCCGATTCATCGCGTCCAGCCCGAGAGCATCGATTCCGAGGGTTGTCAAGGTTGCATCCACAAAGCTGCCATCCATCACACACATTCCGCTGACCTGCAGAAAATCCCGCAGGCGGCGCAACAGGGTATTGCAGATCCGCGGCGTGCCCCGCACCCGGGAGGAGAGAACCTCGATCCCCTCATCATTGACGGCCAGATCCAGGAGGGCCGCGTTGCGCCGGATGATCCGCCCGATCTCGGCCGGGCTGTAATACTCGAGGCGGTTGACGATCCCGAAGCGGGCCATGAAGGGTGCCGAGAGCAACCCGGTCCGGGTGGTCGCCCCGATCAGGGTAAAGCGTGGCAGGGGAAGCCTGACCGTCCTGGCACCGGCGCCCTGCCCGATCACGATATCGATGGCAAAATCTTCCATCGCGCTGTAGAGGGTCTCTTCGATGGCGGCCCTGAGTCGGTGGATCTCGTCGATAAAGAGGACGTCCCGCTGTTCAAGTCCGGTCAGGATCGAGGCCAGATCCCCGGCCCGCTCGAGGGCCGGCGCCGTGGTCATCACTATATTGACGCCCATCTCCTCGGCCATGATGCGTGAGAGGGTGGTCTTGCCCAGCCCGGGTGGACCGTAAAACAGGACATGGTCCAGCGCCTCGCCCCTGGCCCGGGCCGCGCCGACATACACGGCGAGGTGACTGACGAGCTGTTCCTGTCCGACAAATTCGCCCAACGAATGCGGCCGGAGGGCGAGATCGGGCTCGGGCTTTTGCCCGCTCTCGAAATTGACGGACTCAGACATGGCGCAGGGCCTTGGTAATCAGTTCCTGGACTGATGCGCCCTCGCCGCTCTCCCTCAGGGCGGCCTGAACCGCGGCCCGCGCGGCCACCGGGGAAAAGCCGAGCGAAAGCAGGGCTGCATTGGCGTCCGCCGCGGCCGAACTTTCAGGAGCGGCAGTCTGTCCGGCGACCGTGCCGGGTTCGGCTCCCGTCCCTTCGACAGCGAGATCGTCCAGCTTCCCTTGCAATTCAAAGACGAGTTTTTCGGCGGTCTTTTTCCCCAACCCGGGAACGGAGGAGAGCAGGCGCACATCTCCCTGAGCGATCGCCCGCACGAGGACAGACGTTTCGAGTCCGCTCAAAATCCGCAGGGACTGTTTGGGACCGATCCCGGAAACGGTCATCAGGCGACGGAAGACGGCCCGCTCGGGGCGGGTATGGAACCCGTAGAGTTCCTGGGCGTCCTCGCGCTGGATGTGGACAAGAAAAAGCTGGCACTCTCCGCCGATGGGCGGCAGGGCGGCCATGGACGCGGGCGTGACCGCCAGCGACCAGCCAAGCCCGCCGGCCTCGACGACAGCCCGCCCGTCAGACAGCCCTTGATAGATCCCCCGGATGTACTCGTACATGCTCACCTCAGGAGACCGGGCTGCCGGCCGGCGCATTGTTGTCCGGGCTGACAAGCTCAAGCCGTCCCTCTGGAGTCTCGGCACAGAGGATCATCCCCGAGGAGAGTTCGCCCATCATCTTGCGTGGCTTGAGGTTGGCGACCACAACCACCCGGCGCCCGGTCAGCTCTTCGGGGGCGTAGTGGGCGGCGATCCCCGAAAGGATCGTCCGGACACCGAGGGCGCCGAGATCGACCTCAAGCCGGAGGAGCTTGTCCGAGCCCTCCTTGCGGGCAGCCGTGCGCACGGCCCCGACAACAAGCTGGACCTTGGCAAAATCATCGTAGACGATCTCACTTGTCCCGCTTTGGGCCGGCGCCTTTTCGGGGGTGGGCGATGCCGCCGGGGCTGTGGGTACAGGCTCGTCCTCGCGCAGGAGGGCCAGTTCTTCGGCGATGGTCTCGTCCTCGATCTTGCGGAAGAGGACTTCGGGGGTCCCCAGGGCTGCGCCTTCCGGCAAAAGATGTGTCCCGCCAGCCGCCCAGTCCAGCAAAGTCGCAAGCCCCTCATCACCCAGCATGGTGCAGGTTCTCCGGGCCGAGTCGGGCATAAAGGGCCGCATCAGGGCGGCCAGGGTCAGCGAAAGCTGGACCGTCACATACATGGCTGCTGCGCAGTCCGCGGGATTGTCCTTGCGGCTCTTCCAAGGGGCGCGCTCGTCAAAATAGCGGTTGCACTCACGGGCAAAGCTCATCAGCTCCTCGATCGCGCGGCGGAAGGTACAGGCGGCTATGGCCTCGCCCACCCGGCTTGTGGCCTGGGCCCTGGACTCGAGCATGGCCCGGTCACGTTCGCTCAGGGCTGCCGGTGAAGGCACTCGCCCGTCAAAATTTTTCACCACAAAGGTCAGGGCACGGTTGATGAAGTTCCCCAGGGTATCGGCCAACTCGCTGTTGTTGCGGGTCTGGAAATCCTTCCAGCGAAATTCGGAGTCCTGGTTTTCGGGCATGGTGGCCGCGATCACATAGCGGATCACATCGGCGGGATAGCGGGAGAAGAAGCGCTCCGGCTCGACATACCACTTCCCGCTGGTTGAAAACTTTTTGCCTTCGTAATTATAGAACTCGTTGGCCGGGACATTGTCGGGCAGGATGTAGTCGCCAACACCCATCAGCATCGCCGGAAAGACAAGGGTATGAAAAACGATATTGTCCTTTCCGATAAAATGCACCAGACGGGTCCCGGGATCGCACCAGTACTTTTTCCATTCGTCAGGGGTCCCGCGTTTTTCGGCCCACTCGATGGTCGAGGAGATATAGCCGATCGGGGCATCAAACCAGACGTAGATCACCTTGCCCTGTGCATCGGGCAGCGGAACAGGGACGCCCCAGTCCAGATCACGGGTCACCGCCCTCGGCCTGAGCCCTTCCTTGAGCATCCCGCCGGGACCACTCTTGACGTTGGCCTTCCAGTCCGTCTTGCTCCCGAACCAGCGTTCGAGATCGGGCTGGAGGATGTCGAGCCGTAAAAACCAGTGCTCGGTCTCACGGACTTCGGGCACCCCTCCGCAGAGTGTGCAGCGCGGATCCGTCAGGGTCATCTGGTCAATCCAGCTCCCGCAGCGCGGACACTCGTCCCCGCGGGCATTTTCCTGTCCGCACTTGGGACAGGTCCCGGAGATGTAGCGATCTGGAAGAAACATCTTGTCCTTGGGACAGTAGTACTGCTTTTCGCTGGCCTTGGTAATCAGCCCCTTGTCATTGAGTTTTGTGAAAAACTCCTGCGAGAGGGTGTAGTGATGGGGCTTGGTGGTTCTCGAAAAATTGTCAAACGATATATCAAAGCGCTCGAAGAGCCGCCGGATCACCTCGTGATACTTGTCCACCACGGCCCGTGGTGTCGTGTTCTCCCTCAGTGCGGTGATTGTCGCAGCCACCCCGTGTTCGTCAGTTCCGCAGATGTAGACCACATCCTCACCGACCAGGCGAAGGTAGCGCACGTAGATATCGGCCGGGAGATAGGCCCCGGCAATGTGGCCAAAGTGAAGCGGGCCGTTGGCGTACGGCAGGGCACTGGTTACGAGATGGCGTTGTCTGGGCATGGTTCTTTCCTCATCACGGGCTTTTCCAAAGATAGCCACAAGACCCCCGCCAGGGCAGTCCCCGTTTTGACCGGTTACAGAAGCCTGATCCCGGGTTGCCCGCATTCACTGGAGTACACAGCTCTCTGCCGGAACTGAAGGCTCATCCGCCGGACTGGAGACTGTTCCCCGGAAGAACTCTCAAATATAGTAGAATGGTTTTTTGTGACAGGTCAGGACGTAGTGGGCATGACAATTCTTGCATCGTCCGGAGACCGGTTGATCCGGAAGATCGACGGCACACCAGGGACAATGCGGAAGACTGCCGGAGGTTCTGGCAACATGGACCTTCCCCGAAGCCTTGTCCCAGAAAAACGGCGCCAGCGCAAGTTCATGCACAAGAGCCAAGGCTTCACCAACCTGCTCCGGCGTGGCAGAAAACACGTGTGCAAGCTTCTCGAGATCGGTCATGACGCCCTCGCGCCGGGCTTCCATCAGCCAGACGGCCATCCTCGCCACAAGACCGGGCTGGATACCCTCGCCACGTTCCCGCAACCCGAACCAGAGAATCCCCCCTGCACACAAAAAAACGGGTAGAGCCACAAGCAACAGGCCGCGCCAGCCGAGGACAACCCCGGCAGCAGCCACCAGAACGACGGACAGGTAGAAAGGAAGAAGCCCGAAAACTGCCCGGAAGATGCGGATTCGCGTGACCAACTGCATTGAGGAGGAACTCCTGTCATCGTTCAGGTGTAGAGCATGGTCCCGCAGAGACCGCAGACCTTTTCAACGACCATGGTGTCGGAAAGAATCGCTCCACAGACGGGGCAGCGCCGGTTGACAACCGGCTGATCCGAGAGAACCATCCGCATCCTCTCGGTATCGAGATAGCCGAGATGGTACTCCTCGGCCATGTAGCGGTCGAGTTCGGCCAGAACCTCATCCAAGGGAAGGGCGGCTGCAGCGGCCCAGGGCAGAATCTCGAGTTCGCCGCCCGCGAGAAGCCGGTCGATGGCAAACCGCATCCGCCGCTGGTTGATCCCCCCGCGACCCGAGAGCAGCCAGGCCGCACGGTTGAGACTGAGGACGAGAACGAAAAAGGAGACAAGCAGGAGCGCCATGGCCGCCTTTTGATCGCCACCCGCCAACCAGTTCCTGGTCAACAGCATCCCGATCGACGCGATAAAGGCACCCGGCAAAAGAAGATCCGGGGTGGTCAGGCGATAGATAAGAGGCCTGTAGAGCATCGCCCGCAGGCCCGGTGTCAGCGGGAGCTGTTCGTTGACTCGTCGAAACATGCTTGAAATCTACATCTTCCCGGATGGAAACGGCCATGGGCGTATTCGAAAGGCCTGTCCCCCGGGAAAACCATCCGGAAAGGACTGCAGTCCGATGGGTCTCGGGGTGCGTTGACACGGAGGCCCCTGCGGGGTAGACTTGAGTACAGTTCACGACGGAGGGGCCAAGGGGCATGAGAAAATCACTCTGGATTCTGGCGCTTGAGCTGGTGTCCTCTGCCATCTATACAGCCATCGTTGTTCCTCTGACCGTACCGCCCGGCCATATCGGGATCATCCAGTCAGACGCGTTCGGTCCTGTCGAGGCGATCGTCGATGCCAGCGGAGCCCATCTAGTCTGGTCCCGCCTGATCCCTGGAGATACCCGGATCCACATCTTTCCCGAGGGACGCCGCCTGACCCGGCGCAGCATCCGTATCGTCCTTCCGCCGGGCAATCTCCCCGGTCAGACAAATACCCACGACTTTACCTGCGTGCTGGACTGCTCCATCGGGTACACCGTCGTCCGCACTGCCCTTCCGGCCCTTCTCAAGGCCGGTGTCACCAATGCGGACGTCATTCTGACCAGACTGGCCGACCGGATTGAACCGGTCATCCGCCATGCCCTGATCCGCGAGACCGAGACGGCGCTCCTGGCCGAACAACCGCCCCGTCTTGTCTCTGCTTCCCAAACCGCGCTCTCCAACGAGGCGGCCCCCCAGGCCAATGCCTGGCTGGCCGGCTTTGGACTTCCTCCGGCCGAGATCAGTATTTCGTGGAAAACACTGCCGGATCCGACAGCCTATATGCGCATGCGAATGGCCATCGCCCAGGCCATTCCCGAGCTGACCGAACAGATCCGGGACTGGCACCGCGTCGGTGCCAAGATCAGCCGTGATACCCGGACCAGCGCCCGCGAACGGGACAGCCTGCGGGACATCGCCAAGCTCGTCCACGAGTACCCCAAAGTTCTGGAGTATCTGGCCATCACCGGTCTTTCGGACAAAATCCGTCTTGCCGTTTTACCTTCCGGCAACAGCGTTCCCATGGCCGAACAGCTCTGGCCGGATGTCCTTGATGTCGTCCGGCAGTCTCTCCGTCTGGCAACGGAATCAGCTGGAACAAACCGGAGTACCCTCGCAACGAATGCGGGAACAAGGGGGAAATGATGACTGCGAACAACGAGAATAACCGTCGTGCCTATATCCGCCACCCTGTCTTTGTCCCGCTGAATGTCATCGAGGAGGGGGCATCCGACAGTGACTCGAGTACAGTCAACATCAGTGTTGGCGGGCTCCTCTTTTTGCATTCCAGAAAACTCGCTCCGGGGGCACGGGTCACCATCACCATCCCCTTTGCGGTCCTCAAGGAACCGGCGGTTCTCCCTGCCACCGTTGTCCGCGCGACCCCCGTCGATCACGGCTTTGAAATCGCCGTCTCCTTCAACAACGAGGAAACCGCTCTCAGGGCCAGGCTTGTGGAGCAGATCGTACGGATTGACGACTACCGCCGTTCCCGCGGGATCGAGGATTTCGATGCGGCCGCAGATGAATGGATCCGCAAGTACTCCGAGAATTTCCCGTACGACTGACTCATCTTTGGCTCAACACAGGGCACGGCACTCTCCCGGTTCAGACCCCTGAAACAGACACAATGCAAAGAACCCGGCAGGAAAATGCCGGGTTCTTTGCATACCGCGAGCGACTCTTCAGACGCTGCTCACTCCTGGGTCAGAAGGATAATCTCGACCCGGCGATTCTTGGCCCGCCCACTGATCGTCCTGTTGTCGGCGGCGGGCCGGCTCATTCCATACCCGATCCAGGATATGGAACGCGGATCGGTTCCCATGGCCTTTGTCAAGAAATTCGCCACCACATTGGCCCGCTTCCGTGACAGATCCAGGTTGTAGCCCGGATCTCCTGTATTGTCGGTATGTCCCTCGACGCGGATCTCGAATTTCCCGGACTGTATGATTCTCTCTGCAAGGCCCATGAGCGTCGCTCTGGCATCCGGCTTGAGGGTGAATTTGTCGGTATCAAAGAGGATATCACCCAATTCGACAACGATCCCCCTCTTGTCCCGCTTGACGGTGATCCCGTCGCCCTCGCGGCCCTTGAGGGTATCGGTGATCCGGTCTGCTTCCTTTTCACCGACGGGCTTGATCCGTTCAAATGCGGCGCTGGAGATGCCCTTGAACTCGTGCACTTCGCCGTTCAGCAAATGGAAGATAAAATGGAAATCCTCGTTCATGCTGACGGGAAGACCCTTTTCGATATCCCAATAATAGAGCTGGATGCAGGATCCATTGATGCGCTGGGGGGCCCGCCGCATCCTCTCGAGCTGGTACTCATACCGTTGACGGAGAGCCGCATGCCGGGCTGGATCATTCCTGTACTTGGCAAGATCCTGGTTGGCACGAGTCACATACTGGTCCAGATCGATATCCCCGTAATGGCTGAAGACGTACGTTATGGAAAAGAGTGCCAGACGCCGACCCTCGATGACACGGTCCCCGACGTAGATATAGCGGGCCTTGATGGGAATCCGATACGCACTGGTCAAGCCGTATTCCTTGAGATCGTGCACCTCGTGGGCATCGGCCTGCCACATCTCGCCGGGGGCGATATCCTTTTCGGGGAAAATCGGGACATCGCGTACCACCGGCATGAAGTAATCCCGGTCGATGGTGTATTTCCCCAACCTGTCCCGCCAGAACTCGCTGGGATAGACTTCCTTGAGGGCGAACGGCTCGTTGGTGTGCCCGACCTCCCGCTCGAAATACTGGAACTCGCCCTTGTAGAGCCCGGACTGGCCGTTGCTGCTGACGGCGATCGTTTTCAGAACCGCCTTGTTCCGGATCTCGATCGTGCTGTGGTATCGACCGTTGAGAAATCGTTGCTCATTGACATAGGACAAAACGCGATAGGCTGCATCCTTCTCGACGGCCCAGCGGAAGACGACGGCCTCAAGACTCGTTGCGGACAAGAGCAGGAACAGCACAAACAGCAGGCTGATATATGGACGCTTCATCTGGTTCTCCTTGCTTTCAGGAAAGACACCCCCTCAGGCAGGGAATCACCTGAACGCAGCGGGCGGGCGAAGCCTCTCTTCAAGTATCGGCAAAACAAGCCGGCCCGGCCCTGAAGAAACTACTCCCCCGCTGCCCGTTCCTTCCTGATGAAGAGGTTGTACAGAAAGGACAGAGCCAATCCGAGGAGGAACCCGTCGACGAGGGCATAGAGGGTATTCACCATGATGAATCCGAAGGCCTGCGTCCGTTCAAAAACGGTTGGGTGCAGCGAGATAAAAAGATCCAGCGCAAGCTTTCCGAATCCGGTCGCCGTATTCCAGATCGACAGAACAAGCACCAAAAACCGGACA
>DAIREN010000012.1:0-38012 GCA_036795535.1 Spirochaetota bacterium | reverse complement strand
CGATGTTCACGGGAATGATGGTATCGTCACTGATCAGAAATTCGAGCGTGATCCGGTATGAAATATTGATGGAAACACTGTAGAGGTCAGGGATTCACCAGGCCCACACAGTCCAGTCTTCAAACCGCGATCACATCACTTCTGCTTTGCTTCGTGCCTTCTCACCAGAATGCAATCCCTGTCCGGCTCTCCCAGGATCACCGGCTCCCGGGATACAGGATTTCCAAAACACCATGTACTGTGCTCACAGATGCCACAATACCCCTTGATCCTGTTGCCCATGGTATCCGGTGTAACCCATTCCGAGAGTGACAATTCCCTGAAATTCCTGAGTACAATATCTTCAAACCCATCGTTGTACACTGAGCCGACAGGTGAAAAATAATCTACGTACGGAAGTACAGATCCCTCGCAGTTGACGCTGATGTCTGTCATCTGGAACTGTTTGCAATACTCACAGATTCCCAGATGAATCAGCTCGGGCATGTCCAGTGCTTGTGCACGACGAACCATGGCATCCCACAACTCTTCCGGCGTGATAAATGCCTTTTTATCCGAACTCAATCCAAGTGGTGTCAACGGAATCAAGTTGATAAACCGCACACCATTGGAAATGAAATACTCCATCGTCTCATCAATGACTTCATAACAGGCGCGTGACAAAGGAATGGACATGACAATCCGGTCGGCAGGATACCCGGCGTCAACCAATTCAAGCAGCGCATTTTTGTTTTTTTCAAAATTGGCCGTTGTCGGCCGCATTTGACCAGCAGCCCAATGGTCATAGTTGATCGAATCAAGATGCATCACAATTCTTCCGGATGAACACTGCCCGGCCAAAATCTTCGCCTGTGCCCGGTCGATGAGCAATCCGTTTGTATACAAGACATTCGTGAGACCGAGATCTTTCGCTAAACCCATCCAATCATGCAGTTCTTTGACAAGTAACGGTTCACCACCGATCCAGCCGACTTCGGCCAGACCAGTTCTTTTCATGGCATGCAGAATATCAATGACCGTTTCAGCGCCAAGGCCGGTTTTTTTGATGTTTGCCGAAGCGTAGCAGTATTTACAGGACAAATTGCATGCATTGGTTATCTCAAGCTCGGCCGAAAACAGCATGCCATTTCTGAAATGCTCCATTCTTCGAGAAACATCGAGATGGAAATCGAGATAACTTCTGAGGGCATCACTCAAACTCTGATTTCTCCTTGCCCGAAATAATCTTCAGGTACATCAATACGGCAAGATCATCAGGAGACTTCTTCTTGATTCTCTTGAAAATCTCTTCCGCCTCTCCATGCTGACCTTTTGCAAACAGCCTGACCGCCAATGAAAAATCATCCAAAGTCTCGAGTTTTACGAGAGCATTCTTGTCGCTTTCTTTGTCAACAATCTCGAAAATACTGACAGAGGCTTTCTTGCCCTTTACATATACCCTTCCCAAAGGGCGAATGCAAATATTTTTTTCGAATTCCCCCAATTTATTGTATGTGTGCTCACTGATAATGACTGGCGCGCCAAACTGTTTGGTCAGACCTTCCAGCCGGGATGCAAGATTGACCGAATCAGAAATGACGGTACTCTCCATCCTTTCTTCCTCACCGATGGTCCCCAGCATCATCATCCCGGTATGGATGCCGATTCCGATGTTGATCTCCGGGAGCCCGTCTTCAGATCGCTGAGCATTGAATTTTGCCAGTTCACGACGCATCATCAGAGCCGCCCGAACCGCATCTGCTGCCTTGTTCGGAAATAACGCCATGACAGCATCGCCGATATACTTGTCAATGAAACCGCTGCTTTCGCGGATGGCCGGGCCGACATTTTTCAGATATTGGTTCAAAAAGTTGAAATTCTCTTCCGGTGTCATGCTCTCGGACAGAGTCGTGAATGAGCGAATATCGGAAAAGAGGATGGACATCTCTTTAAGTGTCTGGTCTCCCAGCTTGATGTCCGTTATCGCAGCCCTTCCGAGGAATTCAAGAAATTCTCTGGGGACAAAACGGTAATACGCCTTGTTCAGCCTTTCAAGATCCTCTGCATAATCCCGGATTTCGATAACCATCGAGTTGAATGTCTCGGCCAGAATGCCAAGCTCATCCCTGTTTTTGATCGAGATACTCGTCGAAAAATCCCTGGCCCGTACTCTTTCGGCACCTTCCCGGAGAGCGGCAATCGGCCTGACGAGCAATCTGGTAAAAACAAACGTCAAGACAGCGGAAAGTACCACGGAAAAAACAATAATCGTCATACAGATAATCCACAACTTGTCCACTCTGTTGGCTTCATTGGTCACATTCATGTCCAGACCGACGACCGCAATGACTTGCCCTCTCTCATCCGATATCGGAAAAGCAGCCGTCAATGAAGGACCCCATTTATCCTGAACAAACATTTTTTCTGTTGCCAGTTTCCCTTGAAATGCTTCTCTCACGGAAAGCTGAGGAACCCTGTACAAACTTCCTACGGCCACCTCCTCTCCGGGCGCATCATAATCGGCATCGGCCAACCAGCGGACGACTTCATAGTTCGTCGATTCTTTTATGGCGAAATGCATGTACGCAAATTTTATCACCGGTTGGTCGGGTGCATCCCGTGGTATCGGTTTGAGAAACCCCTCTTCCGGCAAACGGCTTCTGCTCGAATAGCGAATCCGCCTCAGAATCTGTGACAGACTCTGGAATTCACTTCCGTTCATGATTCTCTTGGCGACTGTCTCCGCCATGGACTCTGTCGGTATTCCCGGTTCAAGTGCTTCGATTCTCGAACTGTAATCATGGGTATTGGTTTCGATGTTCTCTTTCAATCGTTTCATGGATTTTTTGACATCTTTTGTAAACATTGAACTGCTAGCTTTTCCGATATCCAGCAATCTGTTCGACATCAGATCTATGACAAGATTTTTTGTCTGTGAATAAAAATAGAGAACTGCCGCAGATGTCAACCCGACTGCACTCAGCCCGAGAATACTCCCAATTTTCGCTGCAAATGACACCCGCATACAACGGCCCCTCCGAAAGAAATTCGTAAATCTCAATCTATCTCTCTGTTGATATTTTCAAACCGATGATGCACAGTTCATTGCAATCCGAAAAAACAAGAGAACAGCCTTCAAGTACATTTTCAATGCCTGTATCTTCGGAACTCTCAACCACGTCCTGTATTCTCTCTGACATGATCTTTGGTGTAACAATATATTTTGCCTCATTCTCGACCAGGCCGATGGACTCATGATCTGTGTCGGCATGACGAATCCGATAGACCCGGATCTCTTTTTCTAGAATCTGAACAAAGCAAGCCCACTCGATTCTGTAGACGTCCAGCACGATCCGCTTCAGATTCTCGAAGACAGTCTGGCTTTTCAAGCAATCACGGGATATCCGAGAGATCGAAAATGCATCATACTCCACTTGCTTCCCGGGCCTGGATGCCACCAATCCAGCATAGACCCAATCACCATTGGTACCCAAAAAATGTCCCGGACGTCCCAGCCCCGTCAAACAAGCGCCGACACTGATCTGCAAACCGTCTCGTGTGATGTTCTCGAAGATTTTTCCCGAGACAGTATGACTCAAAAAACGGGTTATCTCAAGATTGTCCCGTGTCTGTTCACTCTCGATCAGTTGCTTTTGGGTCGACCGAATTGTATCCAAAACAACGCTTTGTACCGTTTCCAGCGTACCGGACAAATCGTCAAACTCCTTGATGTTTGTCTTGTTGATTTTTGCCGTAACCATTTCCATTTTATTCATGACATTGGCGATCTGCAGCATTTCTTTGATCGGCTGGATAATAATTCTGGATATATACAGGGATACTATGATCGATACCAGCATGGCAATTGCTGAAAACACAATCACACCGAAAACAGCCTTGTCATAGCTTTTTCCGATTTCAGAGTAATCAAAAAATCCCTTGAAAATCATGCCGTTCGTTGATGTTCCCATCGTGGCAATTTTGCTGTAATTCGACCCCAGGATGTCGTTATGGACAATGTTCAATTCTTTATAATTATCCGTTTTGCTCATGAGCGGGATCACACGCTCAAGCGAAACATTCCAGTTCAGCAAAAGTGCATGATCCCGCTCCTGGTACACCTGGAGACCAACAAGATAGCTGTTTCTTTCTTGCATTTTCCAGAGCATATTTGTGACTTTGGTGAGACCGGCACTCAAACCATTTTCTTCAACAATAGCATTTAGTGTGACAGCGACAGACTGGATTGACTCACGCACACCCCATTGTATTTCCTGGTTCTTGCCGGAGAGGAAATACAAACCATTCGCCAGGACGAATGCCAAAAAGAGCGGGACAAACAGCATGCTTGTCTGAGTTCGTATTTTCATTTATCTGCCTCCAGACTTGCATACATGCCCCTTGTCTTGGTAAACTGCCTGGCCAATGAAATTGTAAATGCCGGACACTCATTGATGATGGTATAAAACCTGCCTCTTCCTATGACAAGGGTCAGAGCTCCGGAATCACCGGCAACAATATTGTCAATCAGGGTAGTATGCAAAAAAACTCCCTCGGCTCCAACTAATCCCTGTATGGCCTTTTCCCTGTATTGAACCTCGCCTTCAACGACAATATGGACGTGTGTGATTGATATTTCCTTGTACAGAACAATCTGTCCCGGTAAGAACCTTTTTATATCACTGGAATCAGCCACCTGCATCAACTCGGCTGGTGAAAGCTTGTCAAAAGGTGAACAGTTTCGCAAATAACTCAATTTCTCCAAAGTATTCATGTTCCCCTCAAAATGGTTCGGCAATTATTTTGCCAGGTTTGTACTGAGCATGAATCGACATTCTTCAATCTTTCCCGGTATACCCTCATCTCTCCGGTCTCTTCATCCCCTATCAAATAGAAAGAACCCTTTTCAATCTGTATGTGAGACATGTTTTCCATAACAATGGGAGTCTCAGCCATTGTCTCTTCGGAAATTTTCTTCAGTACCATTTTTTCCGCGCAATCCCAATACAACACCCGGGAATGTATGTCATAAACCATGGCCCAGCGCTTTTTGAGACCCATGTCGTGTACCAAACCAAGAATGTTTTGAGCGCTGTCATCCCGCACACAATCAAAGAAAACATTCATGGCCGCACCGGATTCAGGTGATTCAAGACCGTCAAGCATGACGACTTTTTCATTTTTCTGAAACAGGCAACTCTCGCTCGATGTTTTTCTTTCAAACAGGTATTCGTCAGACTTCCAGATGACATCACCCGAAATTGACTCCAGTGACTTCTTCAATTCTTGTGTTTTCCGTGATATATCAAGACTCTTGCTGCTTTCCTTCAAAGAAATCAAATTTTGGCAAACCACCGCACTGACATTATTATAGGCCTCCATCATGTTCTGTATTTCATGCGCGCCCTGTGTATGGATGGTTTCGCCATATCCTCCGGCTGCGACACGCAAAGCAAAATTTTTCATGATCTGTATCGGTTTGACAATCCGGCGTGCAATCATGAACGCCAAAATGATGCCTGCAAGCAGTGTAATCGATCCGGAATATGCCACCCTCTGCACTGCCGAGAATGTTTTATCCTGAATGATGGAAATATTGATATCGGTGGCCAATAACCCACGTACCTTGTGATTCTTGTCCAGTACAGGAAAATAGGATGACTTCATCAATCCATAGTCTTCCCAAAACTTGACTCCTGAAATATAGGGTCTGTTTTTTGTCCAGCTGTCAATGATTCCTTCTTCCAGAATAGTAGGGTCAACATACCCGTCCAGCGAGTGGAATTCATCCGCCGCTGTATCAACAACATAGACGAGACTCTTAAGATCGTCAGTTATGATAACACTCGGCATATACGTCAAGCCGGCATTCTCCCTGACCTTTGCCAGAACCATCGCAATTTTTTTGAAAATGTTGCGTTTTTCCCTCTGCTGGTCCTGTGAACTTGCCAGTGTCTGTATTTTTTTTTCGGAAGTATTGATCAACAAAGGCTCTATTAACGAACCAACGACATACCCATCGGGTACTTTGGCTACACCCCTGAGGGGCAGGTATTTTTGATATTCTTGGCTATTCTCATCCACGACTGGTTTCTTTTCCAATACTTTCGCATTGGTCGAGGACACAACTACCAACTCGGCACTGTGCAAATCCAGAACAGCCAATGTGTTCTGCCCATCAACGGAGATCCCCCAGACAAAACCAGATGCGATGGAACCGACCCTGTGCCAATTGATGGAAGTCCTTTTCGTAACAAAGAGAGTGTTTGTGACAACCACGTAGATATTGGAGACATCACATGCCAAGCCCTGGATCTCACCAGGACCCGACACAGTCTGTATCACGGAATTCTCCCGGATTGAAAAAACCCTCAGATTGCTGCTTGCATATTCTGCTGACAAAATCTGGTTTTCCACGATGTCAAAAGCCAGATGCGCTGAATTCGGCAAAGAACTTGTTTCCCAGGCATCAAATACCCTGTTCTTGTAATCAAACCGCACCACTTTGGGCCCTGTTGCATACCCCAGATACAAGTGGTCCCGGCCCGGATCGTAGCATACTGATGTTTCCTGTGCAAAATCGTTCAACTGTGCGTGTTCATCACCATCAATCAATCCGGAATTCAGAGATCCAAGAACTCTGAGCTTGTTCTCGAAACCCATGATGATCGTATCATAGAGACCGGAGTAGACAAACTCTGCCAGTGCGAGCAGCATCACGACCATGACTGGAATGATGGTCAACAATATCCTGGTTGAGAGACGATACGATCTCTTACTCATGCAGCTCCTCCTGCCAGCGCAAGCAATCGTGTCGCGATTCCGGTCCGGACACTTGCGATTTGCATTATCGAGTCTTTTTCCATTGCCAATAACACATCCGGCGGAATGCTGTCCGGTCTGTCACCGGAAACTTCCTGATCCCACAAAATCTCGATTCCCTTGACAACAGGATCGTCATAATTATTGATAAAGCAGTATTCGCTGCCGATTGCTTCAATTCCGGATCCGTCCAAAGCCGTCAATGCAATCTCCAAAATATCTTCAACTCCAAGATTTCTGAATATTTCGCTTCGTGACAAAAGATCTACTCTTTCGACAGGCGTCAAGGCATTCTGTTTCTGGTTGTCGTTTTTCCTGTTGACCAATATCCTCAATGTGTCGCGGACAACCTTGTCATTATGCTCCTGGAGCAACTTGATCCCGTATTGAACCATGTGTTCATTATCAGACTGTGAAACCAAGTGAAGCGCTGCTGCCTTGAGAAGTGATTCATTGGAATCGAGTGCCGTTGAAATGACTTCTTCATCATTCGGAATCGTGATCCGGTACAACCTTTTTCCAGCCAAAAGTCTCTCATGATCATCCCTGTTGTCAATAAGCGGCAATATCCGTTTGAATATTTTTCTCGGAATATCCTGTTCCAGTGATTCAATGGCATTGGCTCTTTGTCTGGCATTATTGCTTTGAAGGGATGCCGATACCAAATCGATATCGCCAACACTCCCGATCAACGCAAGCAACTCCAGAACAAACAGTATCTTCCGCTTCGCCTCCGTTCTTTTACACAGGGAGAGTACCCTTGTGGCAGAACAGTCTGTCCTCTGTTTCTCAATCACCATCTGCCACGCCACGGCCCGGTAAGCACTATAGACTTCAGCTTCGATGAGTGACGGTGCAATCTGTTCAAATTGGGGCCATGAGACCTGTGACAAAGCCCGTGCGGCTATTCCACGACTTGAAAGAGAATAGTCCTCACTCTTCAGTATTTTAACAAGTGCTGGAACCGAATGGATACCTATGGTTGATACAATGCTGGCCACTGTACGCCTCTCTCTTGGAGAAAGGTTTTTGCTCGCATCCAGGAGCCCCGAGATCATGCCAACATCACCGATCACAGCCAATGCCGACAGAGCTTTCATTCTCTCCATCTCGCTTCCTTTAAGCATCGGGAAGAGGAACCCGGCCAGGGAGCCGTCACCCTTGTTTGCCAAGAGTGCTACTGCCTCTGCTGCCCGTATTCGAACACTTTCTGAAGCATGTGAACAAAAAGTGGCAGCCCACCAGGCATGCCGGTTGTTCCCGCCCAATCCGATTGCACGCAATGCCGCTTCAAGCTCATTCTCATCCCCCAAGCTCATTTGCTCAATTTTTTTGAGGGCATAGGCATTTCCACTCGGTCTCCTGCTGACCAAACCGGAAACGAGTTCAGGTATTATCCGGCCGTTACAACTGCTTGGCAGCAACAAACCGCTTGCCGCCAATGTTTCATAAACCGAATCATCAAGAATGTGTTCTTTGTTGTGAAACCAGATAATCACTTCTCTCAACACATTGGTATCGCCGGATTTCAAAATCAGTCCCAATACGGTGCTCAAATATTTTTGCTCGTATGAAGAATACTTTTCGAGCAGTTTCAAAAGCTCTTTGATGGTAAAAATCGGATTTTTCAGCGCCAGTGTTTCCAAAATCAGGATCTGGTTCGGCAAATCCACACTATCGATTTCCTTGACAATCTCGTTTTCGGAGATCATTTTGAAATACTCTTCAGGCATTTTTGAAAAATCCAGCCAATCCTTTCGCAAACTCTCCAGGAGAGAAATCCGGTATTTGGCACGCATCGACAGTACAAAGACCAGATACAGAATCGAAAACAGCAATCCTATGATCGAAAGCGTTTCGCTCCCCTTAGTTCCTAGTGTGAATAACAGCAGCACACCGGCAAATGCCGTCGCTATCGGGTCACCCAGACCTTCAGCAAAAGAACGCACCTGCCGTCTCACATCTGAAGAGACCGCGTTGAAAATAAAATTGACATTGTTCAACTCGATGGCTGTCATGAAACCTTGATAGGCAAAAAAGGCAAAAATGGCAGCACTATAGCTTCTATCAAAAATCAACCAAACAAAAGTGATGCAGTATATGAATGGTTGAATCAACGCAACATTCCGTACCCCTATGAACGAAACCATTCTGTTGAAGAGGAAGAAGTTGACGATCAAATTAAACACGTTCGCGAATGCAAACAAAACCCCAAACAGCGAAGCCAACTCCTGCTCCGATCGGTTTTGTGACAGAATGTCCATATATTGGTACTCTGTCAATGTGGTAATGAAGAACAAAGCAAGTATGGAAAAATTCACCATCTTGACGTATTTGGATTTTTTTATCGCTCCATATACGACTTTGATCTGACTTCTCTCTTCGGAGACATCCGTATCCTCGATCCGACGCCATTTCCTTCGAATGATGTTTGCAATCGGTATGCACATGAGCCCGAGTATCGACCATGCCAGAAACATTGGTCCGATACCGATGACGTCCGAAAACCCCGTAACAAATGTCCCACCGAGTGCTGCTCCGGCAGCCAAACCACCATTGAAAAAGGAAAATAATCGTTTGGCATCAATAATATCAAAATACCCTTCAATCATGATCCAAAACAGGGTAGACAACGCCAGAAGAATAGCAAAAGGCCATATTTTTACAAAAAAATACAGCACGAGCTGGACGGTATCGTCCAATGATTCTATACCGAGTAAAAAAAGAGCGAAAATCAACCCGCTCCCGACGGATATTGCCAACATCGAAACAGAAAAAATTTTATCAGTTCCATATTTTGAAATCGAGGAATTATAGAGAGGGATAAAAATCATCATAATGACGGGCATAAATATAAAGACGTATGGTAGTTTGTCAGAACCGACTCTCGATAAAAAAACCGAATCAGATATCGAAGCACCGATGGCTATCCCGGCCTGGAGAATTGCACCAAGCAGGGTAAACAGCAATACTTTTGACCATTCCCTTTTATGTACCCGCAATAATCTCCCAAACCATTCGATTATCATGATTCACCCCTGGCGATGAAATAGGCACATCCGAGTTGGACAAGGTCGAAATTCATCGATTCATTTCCAGATTCACTATATCCTTTTGCCATACCATGGTCAATAATTGTATTTCTTCCTTATTATTGATTTTCTTTTGTTTTGTGATACTATGATTGTACTTCGTGGGAGGTGCCAGATGCTTGACCATAAATCAAAGTTTATCGAGATTCTCAAGATCGAACTTCTTGATCTTGAACAGGATATCAAGCAGATCATAGACGAGTATACCGACAAGCACGATCATGAGGTCATTTCAAACTATGTCTTTCAGGAAAATCTTGCGTTGGGCCAGAGAGAATTGTTCGGTATCGATGGTTTTACACAGGATGTCCATGGTTTCAATCTGGAGGCCGTAGATTCCGTTGAATCCCTCGTCTCGGCATTGAAAGAATTGCTGTCCAGACGTGTCACCAGCAATGGATTGCCGAAAGCCATTGAACTTCTCGTCAACCGCAAAATCGACAAAGTTGTCCAATATATCAATCATTGATGCACCAGGGCTTTCAATGGACATCGGCCAACTGAACCGGCTATTGGAGAATCAGTCGAGTGCTAAAACAAAACCGGGTTGTGATGAAATCGCCTCGTACTACGTGGCCATTTATGATAAAAATCGTCCGTCACTGACAACGGACGATATATACAAAGCTCTCGATTTCAGCCTGAAAGCAGCCAGAATAATTCCACACTCCAGCGGAACCATTGAACTTGTCCCGGTTTTTACTGAATGGTCCAGAATATTCTTGAATGATTTGCTTTTGTCTGATCCATCGGTCTCCATGTCTTATTTGGCTTCTGTTTCGTTCCGTATCAACACATATGAAGCTATCGCTGCCCGAAAGATGTCATCCGTTGCCAGATGGAAACAGCTTCTGGACACAAACTACTCGATCTACTCTTCATATCCTGAGTCATGTGAAAACATACATACGTTGTTTCTGGGACTTTCCATCTGGCATTCAGAACATGGCAATCCAAAAGAGGGTGAATTTTTTTCAAGACTGGCTTTTACCCATTCTCCTGACAAAAAGCAAAAAAACAATTCTCTCAAGATTCTGTTTTTCAATCTCTACCAATCAGGAAAATATTGTGAAGCTGATACAGTTCTCAATAAGCTTATTGAAAATAAGGATCTTCAGTCGATAACAGATATTGTCTGGTATGTATCCTGTCATGGTATATACAATGAATTGAGCAAGACCTACCATGCATGTGTATCCACTCTTTTAAATGCCTCAAATTCAAGCACACCCAATGAATTGAAACTCCTGTCACTGCAACTTTCAGAGATGCTCAATTCCGAACAAGATCATGAACGTATAACCGGATTCGCACAGCGATACTTCGAGGTGTTCAGGCTCAACCAGCAAAAATTCTCGATCCCCGACTTGCTCTCCCGTCTCTGGAACAAACAGTATCATCTCTTTGACAAGATTGTCATGTTTTCAATCAAAAATGGGTATCTCGATCTGTTGCTCCAGACATTGAGCAATGCCTTTTTTGTTTACGGAATTACTCAAAAAGAAACCATCTACAACGAAAAGTGTATCCCGAGATTCAACATGTATTCATATCAGACCAGCATTTGGCCCGTCCCGGACAAGTCCCGTCATCTCGTCATCTACTCTTTCTCGGATAAATTTCTTTTTCTGTATTTATTTTCGCCTGACACTCCCAGGTATGCAATTCATCACGATCCCGGGAATTCGATTCAAGCTTTGAAGGAAGTCTTTCGCGAGAATACCGGTAGTATCCAGGAATTCCTGGTCAAATCTTTTTCTGATTTCTTTTTCAATGAAATCAGTTCAGATTCCTTTTATGTCTCCATTAACAAGGATCTCTCAACAATTCCTTGGACGTCTCTTGCGATTCATTCTTCCAAAAAGATCGTTCTCCGCCCTGTTGTTCTTCCGTCGCATGAGACCCCGACAACACTTGACCGTAAAATAACGATCATCGCACCCCAAGATGTCAATCTTGATTACGCGAAGGATGAGTTTTCGTCAATCAACAAGTATTTCAACAATGTGGATGTGGGCTGTTCTTCAATTGCAAAGAACAACATCATCCTATCATTGGAAAGTTCGAGATTTTTCCATTATATAGGGCATGGTTTCGGTGGGCATTCAGCGAATGGCGGATTATTGCTGGCCGGAGTGCCCGGCCAGCCTGACTGTGAAATTTTGACTTTTGCGGATATCCGGAAGTTGAACCTTTCCGGCATGAGACTGGCATTCTTGAATTCCTGCAACTCCGCCGATTCCATAAAGTATGCCGGCAATATCGGAACCGATGTAGCCTCGGCATTTCTGGATGCAGGCACTCAGTATGTCATAGCCACTATTCGGGATATTGATGATTTCATGTCTGCGGAATTTGCCAGGATTTTTTATATGCACTTCAAGAATCAGGATTCCATCGTGGAATCATTTTATACAGCGGCCCGGGAGATTCCTGAATCATCAAAATACTATGTTCTCTTGACCTCGGTTAATAATTAATGAACAACGTTCCAAGATTATTTTCGAATAATCGCAATAATTTTTACGGCTCACCGGTATATACCCGGTACTTTCGACTCGACCAACAGGCATCCGAGATCTACAGTCAATGCAATATCATTTCCCTGATACGATTCAAATCAATATTTTTCCCGGAATACGCAAGTGTGATCGTTTTGTTTTTGGCAGACATGACCAGTTTCTTTCTTTCTACCGCCAAATCAACATCTTCGATTTTATATTCATGCTCTCTCTTAAATATAAAATACATGCTGAGTACTTTTATGACTTTTTCATCCTTAATAAAGAAGACATTCGATCTCGGTCCGATAACAAATATCAATAAAAGAGATACGACAATGACCGCGATCCTGAATTCATCCCGGTAGGCATATTCACTTGAAAGTGTCATGATAAAAATGACCGTTATCAAACCCAGAACAATTATTCTGAAAACAGGTGACAACCCGTTGGACAAGACGAAACCGGAACCTTGTACAATTGTCAGATTGGTACTTTTCAATGTCATGTGTTTGTGCTTCCTGAATTTTTGATACCAGTGCCCACAGCATTCTGTTTTTTTTCTGGACTGTTTGTGCGAACTGTTGCAGTGGATATACTTTGCTCAGTGCCGGACTGGGCATCCTGTTTTCTTTTTTCGCCATCTTGTTTCTTTTTCAGGTCATCTTCTTTTTTTGTTCCTGCTTCTTCCGGATGCTTTTTATGCTGCACCGGCTCGATTCTTTTTTTATCCGCATTGCTTTTTTGGGTAATACCTTGCGACTTCTGCTTCTTTTCATCCTCGGTGGCATCCGAAAAATATGAATAATTATATTGTCCCCGCATGGCCGGCAAACCGAGTTTCTCTCGCCCCATCCATACATTATCCCACCCGTTCTGGTATCGGGGATCCAGTCTCACGGCCTTTTCAAAACAACTCAACGCATCCTTGTACATCTTTTGATCGATGTATGACGCCCCCAAGTTGTTCATATAGATCGGATTTTTATCATCAAGATTGACAGCGGTCCTGAAAGCTATTTCCGACAAGCGTGAAGATCCCGTGTTCAGGTACGCCAACCCCAACGTATTATAGATTGCCGGATCGTCATCCTTGATTTTGATTGCGACAGACAATGCCACAATTGCTTTTTTACTTTGCTTGTTCCTGAAACAGGCAAAGCCAATCATTTTCAGGATTGTGAACGCATCCTCACTTCTGCTATTGAGATCGATGTTGCCTTTTTTGATCTCATCCGGAAAGACTGTCATGACTTCATCAAACCGGGAAAGAGCATACATGGCTGAAGCCAAGCCTGCATGTGCCGGCAAGCTTTTCGGATCATCTTTCAGGACTCTCCTAAAAGCGAGTATGGCTTCGACCCACTTCCCTTTTCTATATGCGTCCCAACCTGCCTCAACATTTGCTTGAATATTGGATGCTATAAAAGCAACCAGAAGAATGCCTGCCAACAAGTACTTCATTCGCCTGCCATCCTGACCAGTCCGTCAATCCTGCATCCATAGTCAACCATGATGTTGGGCGTTGAGACATTTCCCTTCTGGATAGCACCTTTTTTCATTTCCAGACAATCCGATAGAGTCAAATCGCCCGTAACAACGCCATAGCTTGTAACCTTGTCGGCAACAATGGTCGCGTCCACAACTGCACCCGGTGCAATGATCAAATGCCCCTGTGCCTTTATGGATCCTTCCACTTTCCCCTTGATCATCAAGGATTTATTGAACTCGATTTTTCCTTTGAAAACGATGTCGGGAGACATGACCGTGCTCGAAGTCTCCTCATGAATTTCATGCTCCAGTATCTGTATCTTAGCCATGTATTGTCTCCATGTTATATATCCAGGATTTTTCGGATAATATCTCTGGATTCGTTTCTCTCGATGAAAATTTCATCCCTCACCTGAAGGTTTTCAAGTCCCTTGAGGCTTCTGTGCACAGTTATCCCGGTCATTTGCTGCAATGCCTCGAGTAATGCATATTCATCATCTGCCCTGCCCTCGCCAGCAAGTGCATTGAATACCGATTGAGAAAATTTATAGGCTGATGCCGTAGACAAAATGACGGTCTCTCCCGATATTGCACCACTTTCAGAGAGAGATCTCGTTACATGCGAAGCAACAGCGGTATGCGTATCCATAAGATATTGGTCTTTATTGAAGACATCTCTGATCTCTTCCCGGACGTCCATCTCTTCTGCATACCCGGCTACAAGAATCGACGACATCCTCTCGAGAACTTCCGCGGACACCTCAAATTTGCCACTCTTTTCCAGTTCGGCATAGAGAGAAGCGATTTCTCTCCCGTCACGGTTCGTCATTTCAAACAAGAATCTTTCCAAATTGGATGAAACTAGAATATCCATGGACGGGCTGGATGTCTTATGAAAATCCCTGTGCAAATCATACACGCCCGTCTTGAAAAAGTCTGTCAGTATCTTGTTTTTATTTGAAGCACAAATCAGCTTCTTGACAGGCAAACCCATTTTCATTGCATAATAGCCAGCCAGAATATCCCCGAAGTTTCCTGTGGGGACCGCAAAATTTACCGGCTCGCCACTCTGTATCGAGCCTTCAGCTAAAAGCCGATAATACGCCCAATAGTAATACACGATTTGGGGAACAAGACGCCCCCAATTGATCGAATTTGCTGATGACAATTCCTTGTTGTGTTTGCTCAGCTCGATCCCAAAGTCTTTGTCTGCAAAAATCTCTTTGACCATGGCCTGACAGTCATCGAAATTTCCGTTGACACCGACAACAAAGGTGTTTTTTCCGGTTGTCGTCAGCATTTGCTTTTCCTGAATGTGACTGACTCCATTTTTCGGATAGAAGACAATCACTTTTGTGCCAGGAACATCCTTGAATCCCTCCAGAGCAGCCTTCCCCGTATCTCCGGATGTTGCAACCAGAATGATGATCTCGTCTTTTGAACCATTCTTGACGACCGAGCCTGTCAGAAGAAAAGGCAGTATTTGCAAGGCAACATCTTTGAAAGCGGCTGTCGGACCGTGCCACAGCTCAAGGACGTGAGTCCCTTCTCCAATTTTCACAACCGGAGCAACCCTCTCATCATTGAACTTTTCTTTCGTGTATGCTTTGGATACAAATTCATCAAGCTCATTCTTTGAAAAATCTGTCAGGAAGAGACCAAGAATTTTTGAAGCCAGTTCACCGTACGTGACAATACTTTCTGTTACAGAAAAAGCCGGAATAGCTTCTGGTACAAAAAGTCCGCCCATGGGAACCATTCCCCTCTGAATGGCCCAAGCTGACTCGACAGCTTCATGATTATCTCTTGTACTGACGTATTTCATCGATTCTCCGTCACGCAGTTTGGTAGACAACTTTCATTTTGACTGAAGTTTGATTCTTCCATTAATATATGTTTTTGAACCCGAGATAACAAAAAAATTATTTCATATGTATTGACAAGACTTGATGCTAACCGTATTTTCTGCCCAGCTAGAACTTTTTTGTAAGGAAACAAAATGCGCGTTATTGCCAGTCCTGACATGAAGCGTAAAATGGCGTTTGTTGTCATCGGAATAGACGGTCCAGCCGGAATATGTTCCAGGTCCCGTAATTGTCCTTTCTTGAGAAAAACTACTGAATGCCTGCGAAAATACATTCCGCCATCTTCAAGGAGATGATCCATGAGTAAACGTCTATACCCCGATTTTATCCCCCCTTACGCCAATGAACCCACTTCAGACAAACTTCAGATTGTCTCGACACCCGAAAAAGGTGAAGGTGTCATAGCCCTGGTCCCGTTCAAAGCTGGTGAATGTGTGTTCGTATTCACTGGCGCATTGCTCTCCGAGCAAACACTGTTCACCTTGCAGCTCCAGCCCGGGTTTTACATTCACGACCCGATTGTAATGGGGAAAGTTCTGCATAGTTGCTCGCCAAATACTTCCTGTGACATGGCAACACGGACGTTTACCGCCGTCAAGGATATTGCACCAGGCGATTTTATCACAATGGATTATGAAACAACCGAAGATGTCCTGTTCAGACCGTTCCACTGTGCCTGTGGCGCACCCGAGTGCCGGGGCCTGATCAGAGGAAAAAAATTTCTCAGCAGTCAGATACACGAACCTTCACAAATTATGGCTGCGGCACTGTAATCATCAAAGGGGCCTGTCAGCAGACAGGCCCTTTTTTCTCATAGCTGAAGATATTCTTCAGCTATTTTTTCCCCCATTTCTTTTGTTCCCGTTGTCTGGCAATCTGAATTTGCGATGTCTTTGGTTCTGGTTCCCTTGTTGATGACATTCATGACAGCCTGCTCGATTTTCCCGGCTTCACTGTGCATTCCAAAGGAAAACCGCAGCATCATCCCCATGGAAAGAATTTGCGCAATGGGATTGGCAATGTCTTTTCCTGCAATATCAGGTGCCGAGCCACCAGCTGGTTCATACAACCCAAACCCTTTTTCATTCAGTGAAGCAGACGGCATCATTCCAAGAGAACCTGTCAATGCCGCACCTTCATCACTCAAAATATCCCCGAACAGATTCCCGGCCAATACAACATCGAACTGGCCAGGATTGATAACGAACTGCATGGCAGCATTGTCGACGTACATATGAATGACGGAAACATCCGGGTATTCATTTGCTATTGAATTGACGATTTCTCTCCAGAAAACCATCGTTGTGAGCACATTTGCTTTGTCTATCGAATGAAGTCTTTTTTTCCGTTTTCGAGCCGCTTCAAACGCAAATCTGGCAATCCGCTCAATTTCAGCCCTTGTATAGGCCATCGTATCATAGGCCCTGTCCTGATCCCGTCCCTTTGGTTCTGCAAAGTAGACATCCCCGGTGAGCTCACGAATAATCAGCATATCTACCCCATTCTTGATTCTCGATTGGGATAATGGTGAAAGGTCAGACAACACCGGATGGATCACAACTGGTCTGAGATTCGCGTAGAATGAAAAATGTTTGCGCAAAGGCAAAAGCGCTCCCCGTTCTGGCTGTTTTTCAGGTGGCAATGACTCCCACTTTGGCCCCCCGACGGAACCAAAGAGTATGGCATCCGACGCTTCACAGATTTTCAGAGTGCTCTCAGGAAGTGGCACTCCATGATTGTCTATCGCAATCCCGCCTATATCGGCCCATTCCTTGACGAACTGAACATTGGCCTTATCACCGATAATATCAAGAAGACCACATGCTACCGACATCACTTCCGGACCAATTCCATCCCCGGGGAGAACAGCAATCTTGTAAGATTTCATCTGAATTCCTCCTTCTTTATTTCGCTCGATGCTCGAAAACAACCATGGTTTTGATTCCGCCACGCACTGTAAAATCACCGGTTATTTTAAGCCATCTTGGCTCTATCGTAGCAATAATGTCTTTTGCAATCTTGCCTGTAACGGCCTCATGAAAAATCCCCCGGTTTCTGTATGACATCATGTACATCTTCAATGATTTCAGTTCGATGCACCACTTGTCGGGGATTGTTTCAATCGTAATAACGCCGAAGTCTGGTTGACCGGTTACCGGACACACTGCGGTAAACTCCTGTATAGTGTTTGTGATCACATAATCCATATCCTGGTGGGGATTCTCGAATTTGACAAACAACTGCTTTTGATCCTGGACTTCGTGCAGCTTGCTCAGATCATAGGAGTTTCCCTGCCCCAATTCATTATTCGCCATAGATGATCCTTGTTTGAAGATTTTTCAAAGTTACGTATCTCCCTTCATTGAGTAAAACCTTTACACTCCCGTTTTTTCGTCGTACAATCGAAACCATCATAGAGATGGCAGGTTGAATATGGCCGAGATGGATCCAAATTCTGTTCTCTCAACTATTTCAAACCTCCCTTCGCTACCATCGGTCACTTCAAGAATCATTGAACTCACCCAAAGTTCACGGACCCACCCTTCCGAAATAGCTGAACTGGTCTCGCTTGATCCTTCATTGACAGCACGTGTCCTTCGCCTGGTCAACTCCGCGTTTTATGGTTTGAGAAGGAATGTCACAACAGTGAATCATGCGATTGTCTATCTCGGGTTGAACACGATCAAGAATCTTGCCCTCACGGCTTCCATTTTCAATTCACTCCGACCGGCTCGAGGGTATTCTTCCCTGTTCAATGATATCCTTATGCATATGGTTGCTGTTGGCCTGGCTTCGGATATTTTGGCCAAAGAAGTCGGCATACGGGATGAATCCGAACTTTTTACTTTCGGGATTCTTCATGATCTGGGGAAAATCATCGAGTTGGAATATTTTCCGGGTGCTTTCGAGAAAATTTTTTCCCACGCAGAGAAAAACCATCTGAACTTCATTGATGCTGAAAATGAACTGTACGGCATCAATCACGTCAAGATCCTGGACGATCTTTTCTTCAAGTGGGAGCTTCCGGACTCGCTTCGTGAAAGCATCAGGGGACACCATTCGGTTATCAATGTAAACATCCTCTATCGGAAAAATGCCGCCATCCTTCATGCTGCAAATTATCTTGTGACAAAAAACAGGATCGGCCGAAGTCTGGATTTTTCCGAACCCTGGTGCGATAAAACAATCTATGAGATTCTTCTGATTGATGATTTCATTTTGACCATAGTCAGCAACAAGATCGAAGGACGTTTTACCGAGATAACAGAATTCATCAAATGCCTGGGCAATTGACACAATCATGAGCGAGAAGAACAATACGCACAAGCGTCTCATTCGTTATCTCGTCCAACACAAGGCTCTGTTTTTTACCAGTTTTGCCATCATCATCATCAATTCAATTGCGACTCTGGCTCCAGCAGAATGGGGTCAGGAAGTTGTCACGTTGATAGAAAAAAAACAACTCTCCAGTATTGCCTTCTACTCCCTGATTGCCATTCTCATCATTTTTACCAAGGTTTTTACTGACTTTTTGAGAAAGTATACCATGAACTGGCTCGGGCAGCTTGTTTCGGCCGACATGCAAAGAGATATCCATGGAAAAATACTTTCATTGCCAATGGGCTTTTTCAGAAACAATGAAATGGGTCAGCTCATCTCAAAAACCACAAATGATATCACAATCATCCGTCTCTTCTTCTCGCAAAACCTTCCGTCATTGTTGAAAGATCCTTTGGTCATCCTCTTTGGATTGGTCATGCTGATCAATAAAAACTTCCTGTTTACCATGGAGCTCCTTGTTGTCGGAATCATCATTGCGATCGTAATGCAGCTCATCGGCAACAGGATCAAAACAATTTCAAAGAAGGTCCAGAACAAAGTCGGGAAGACAGTCTCGAGACTTCACGAGTCTTTATTTTCGATCGATATCATCAAGCTTTTTTCACGGGAGAAATATCATACAGAGAGATACGACAGATCGGTTCGCCACTATTTGAAGCTTTCAAAAAAAGAAATCATGCTGGATGCTGCAGGTACACCAATCAATGAATTTTTGAGTTTTATTGCTGCATTTATCATTGTCGGGACAGGCATCATCATGATTGATGCCGGCAAAATGCAGCCTGGTGAGCTTGTTTCGTTTGTGCTATACCTCGCCATTCTCTCGCAACCACTCAATGCGGTTACGAACCTTGTTCTCCAGTACAAGAAAGCGACCGCAAGTGCACAGCGAGTTTTTGAAATCCTGGATGAAAAAGGAGAAGACCAGGATCGCGATTTGCCGCCCGTTACCATCTCGTCTGGTTCGATAACATTCAAGCATGTCACTTTCTCGTATTTGACATCCAAAACCATTTTGAGAAACTTGAGTTTTCACATCAATGATGGCGAAACAATCGCTCTTGTGGGACCATCCGGAAGCGGGAAGACATCCCTTGTCAATCTTATCTCCAGATTGTTCGCTCCTGATTCTGGCACCATCTGTCTGGATGGAAAAGATATTGCATCCATCCCGTTGGAGACACTTCGCAATCACATCGGGTACGTGACACAGGAGACGATCCTGTTTCCTGGTTCGATTCGTGAAAACATCCGCTATGGAAATATTGACTGTAGCGAAAGTGATATCGTCACCGCTTCAAAAGCTGCCCATGCGCACGGTTTCATCATGAAGCTCCAAAAAAAGTATTCAACAAAAATTGGTGAACGCGGAGCCAAACTTTCAGGCGGACAGAAGCAACGAATCGCTCTGGCCCGCGTTCTCATCAAAAAGCCATCAATCCTTGTTCTGGACGAAGCGACAAGTTCCCTTGATACTGTCAGTGAACAACATGTCCAGGATGCCTTGAAAAAAATCCTGCATCGTCAAACAACCATTCTGATCGCGCATCGACTCTCAACTGTCCTGTTAGCAGACCGTATCTTTGTCCTGGATTCAGGAAGGATCGTTGAATCCGGGACACATGCCGAATTGCTCAAGAAAAAAAATTCCCTCTATTCCCAATTATGGTATAACAACAATCTCCTGAACTAGAGAAATCGCCATGTCACTGATCAAAGAATTTTTCAATTATTACATCATACCCATCAGACACCTTTTGAAGCATCCCTTGTATTTCATCGCTTCTTTCATGGTATATGCAATTTTTTTTTATGTCTCTACAGTGTTTCTGATGGAGTTTGTCGATCACTGGCTTGTCAACCGTGTTTTTTACCAGCTTGTAGGTGACTCAATCTATTTCATACCTGAACCAGTGCTGAAAATTGGCACTTCCGTGTCCCACCCGTTTCTTGTTCCTCTTGTTCTTTTCATTGCCTGGAGTATTTCCATCAATTTTTCTTCGATTATCACTGGGCTCTTCAATACAAGGCTCTCTCGTTCGCAAGAAGCGACAATGGGGAATATCCCACCACGAGAACATCATTCTTCACTTTTTGAAATTCTCGAAGATGTGACATTATTGGCTTTCAACATTATTTTCAGTTTTTTTCTGATATTTGTGCATCCGTATTTCGATTTCAACAGCAGTTTGAATTCTGCAATCTTCTGGTTGGTCACTCCCTATATTTATGGGTTATACAATATCGGATACGCCCTTCTTCCGAGAAAAATCACGTATCTCCAAATGCTCTATCATGCCTTTTCGAGTTTCAGGTCTTTTGTCCGATTCTCTGTTTTCTCCATCGCTTCTGGACTAGTCCCAAGCATTCTCTCATACATCGCCGCCAACATCAGCTGGAATTATGCGTCATTCATCTTTCTTCTGGTTCTCTTTTGCCTGCAACGACCAATCGGTGTCGTCTCGGGTACCTGCTTTGGCCTTGAAGTATTTGAATCCAGACGACCAGCCAAAACTTCTTTCAGTTGTATCTATTTCATGAAATTCTTTGCTACGGTTTTTGTAGCTGCTTTCATTCTTGCGACAACGATCTCTTTTTTCTCGAAACTTGACAGCAAACTCAACCTGTTTTCATGCAAATATCATCATCTGAAAATTGAATCACCTCTTTTGGACATGTTAAAAAAAAATAATTTTTTAAGCGGACTTTCAAAAGTTCTTTTGCAAAACAAGAGCCAAGTTGTTTCGGTATCCCTGGATATCACCAACCCGACAAAAACGGATGTTATCATCGAAAAATTTGATCTCTTTTTCATGATAGGCGATGAAAAAATTGCTCAGACCACGATATCTGGTGTGGATCTACGCCCCGATAAAACCCTTCCTTTGAGCCTTGAAATTACCATCTCTTCAACTTCCATTGTACAAGCTGTGAAGAAAATCATCTCGGACGGATTTGACTCAATTTCAATAAAAGGACACCTGTTCATCAGGACTCCTCTCTTCGATGTGCCATGGCCTGTCACTCTTGTCACGCACGAACACTGATTTTCCAGGAATCTTGTCTTTATACCGGGTCAATTAATGCAATCCGTTCTTGTAATTGTACGTTGTAGACGGCTGGATCGGTATCTGTTCGTGATAGGCTTTGAGGATTCTATGAAAACTGTTACTGGATGCTTTTTCACTGGAAAAATCTATCAGAAAACATCTGTATCCAAGATTCATCAGATTCTGTCTTTTATGAAAAAGCGAGACCGGCAGAACCGGATAGAGAGAACTGATTCCGTCTTTGATATCATACGTATATGACCCGGTAGAATCTTCACAGACTTCGTTCTTTTTGAGTGCCGGCATGCGGGATGTGAAGAGCTTCGGATGGTAATACAGAGGGAAGATGCCATCTGTATACCTTGAAGCCTCCAGATTTATAAAATCATTCTCGAGTGGCAAAATATATCTCTCGACATTCACACTCTTGAGCATGGCAATGGCGGCATCATTCATTGTATACACATTCTCTGAAGCCCATATCCCGATATTTCGTAGTCCTTCCACAATCGGAAGCTGCCATAATTGCTGGACCATGAACGTTGAGCACCCGGAATCCCTGAATCTTTGCACAAGTTTTCGAACACGTGGCACATCAGATTCAAATACCAATAAAGGCAAAGAGACTACAATCTTGTCCATGTTTTTTCTGATAAATGGTCTCGAAAACTCGATTTGCTCCAAATCGTCCAAAGAAAGATCAAAAACAATGGCATCAACCAGATCCGGATTGATTTTTGACAACCAGGTAATGGAATCCAGCCGAACCAAGATCTCATCGTGCTTCAGGACTGCCTGTTCATACCCATACACGCTCTCCAATACTGAATCGCGCTGATTCCCAAACAGTCGCTTGTACTTCTGCTGATAGATCTTGTCCTTGAACCTCGAAGGGAACTTCGTTTTTCCAGTACCGACGATATAGACATTATCTCCGATAGACGCGTTTCTCAGCTCTTCATTCGAACGTGGCCGTATCCGTATGGTACCGGGATTCACGACCGCCACATCTTCAACTTTTATTGGAAGCATGTCAACACCACTTGCCGGCTGAACGCGTATCCGGTCACCGATGCTAATGTCCTCGCAATTTTTGATTTCGATTGAATCGTTGGATACCGAAAAAACCGTTCCTGCGAGTTTTCCGACAAAAGATTGCTTAGAGATAGAATCCCTCACTGAACCGCCAAAAAAATATCCTGTTTTATCCCTGGCGTAATCAAATTCGAGAATCTGGCGACCCTCGTCAACCCGGTCCGGGTTGTCAAGAGCAATCCTGTATGCCCGGGATACCCGATAGACATATTCGGCCGGTTTCATCCTTCCCTCAATTTTGAGTGAAGCAACCCCGGCTTTTTTCAATTGTTCCAGGTGGTCTACCAGCTGCAGATCCGCCATGCTGAAACAAGCCGCATCTTTTGAACAGGTTTGCGTTTGAAACAATCTTCGGCAAGGTTGTCTGCAAAGACCGCGATTGGCGCTCATTCCTCCAACCCATGAACTGAAGAGACAGCTTCCTGAAAAACTGTAACACAAAGCACCGTGAACAAAAACTTCGATCTCGATGGGCGCTGCTTGACAGACTGCCTTAACTTCGGGATATGTGAGTTCTCTGGCCAGCACGATCCGCGTAAAACCAAATCGGTCGGCCATCACTGAACCACAGGAATTGTGGATTCCCATTTGTGTGCTGGCATGCAACGATATACCGGGGAAATATTTTCGGGCTATCCAGTAGACGCCCCAGTCCTGTATGATAACCGCGTCCACATCTGTCTGCTCGATAAACGCCAGAAGATCAACAAGTTCGTCAAGCTCGTTGTTTTTCACCAGTGTATTGAGTGTCAGATAGACTTTGACATTGTTTGAATGCGCATAGACCAGGGCTTGAAGAAACTGCTCTTTTGAAAAATTCTTGGCTCGCCCTCTGGCGTTGAATCTGTCCAAGCCAAGATAGACAGCATCCGCGCCACCCTCAACCGCTGCGTATAATGCTTCAACGCTGCCAACAGGAAGGAGCAATTCCATGATTACTCCTTCATCTAAAAAAAGAACTCATTCAGCATCCGATTCTTCTTCATCCCGTACGCACCCTATGGCAACAACCAAATCTGGTTCTTTGACTGTTATGACTTTGACACCCTTTGCACTTCTACCCTGCTTGGGGATGCCGGAGACCTGCGTCCTGATGACCATTCCCATTGAGGTGATGGCAAAGAGTTCATCTTCATCACCAACACTCCGGACAGCGGCAACCTCACCCGTTTCCGGCGAAACTTTGATGTAAATCTGCCCGCCTGTACCCCGATTGTGCGGTGTAAACCCGTCGTAGGAAACCCGCTTTCCGTATCCCTTTTCAGAAATTACGAGCAAGTTTTCCTTTTTGGAAACGACTTCCATGCCGGCAAGCTCATCTCCCTTTTTCAATCCGATACCCTTGACACCCCGCGCCGAACGTCCCATGACCCGGACACTCTTCTCGTGGAAAACGAGCGCATTCCCTTTTCTCGTGCAGAGCACAATCTCCTGATCGCCGGTCGTCAGCTTGACAGAGACAACATCATCTCCCTTGTCAAGCGCGATGGCATAGACACCCCTGGTCTTTGCATTGGCAAACTCGCTGATCTTGCATTTTTTGATCATACCCATGCTTGTTGCAAGAATCATATACTTGTCTTCATCAAACCCATCCAACGGTACATAGGACTTCAATTCCTCATCGGTTGCCAGATTCAGCAACATCTTGACCGATTTGGAGCCTCGTGCCGACTTTGAACCCAGGGGAATCTCGTGCACCTTGAGAAAATAGGCCTTTCCTTTATTGGAAACGAAAACGATATAATGGTGCGTCGAAGCAATAAAGAGGTGCTCGATAAACTCGTCTGTCTTGGTCGTTGATCCAGCAACTCCGACGCCACCCCGCTTTTGCTGCTTGTATGAGTGGATCGGCGTCCGCTTGAGAATCCCCTTGTTGGTGATGGTGATAACCATGTCTTCTTTTGTGATCAGGTCTTCAATATCAAAAGCCTCAAGCTCTGCACCCTCGATCTGCGTCTTGCGGTCATCACCGAATTTTTCGGAAATTTCTTTCAGATCGGTCTTGATCAGATCGAGGACTTTCTGTTCACTGGCCAAAATTTCCTTCAATTTCTTGATCAACTCCTGAAGTTCGGCATACTCCTGTTCAACACGAAGCTTTTCCAGGTTGACCAGTTTTTGCAGGCGCATGTCCAGAATGGCCTGTGACTGAATTTGGGAGAGCTTGAATTTACTCATCAAGTTGTCTCTGGCTTCTTCAACCGTCTTCGAGTTTTTGATGACCTTTATGATCTCGTCAATATTGATGAGTGCGATCATCAACCCTTCAAGGATATGCGCCCGCTTCTCTGCCTTGTCCAGATCAAACCGGGTTCTTCGTACGATGACTTCCTTGCGATGATCAACGTAATGCCGGAAGATCTCTTTGATTCCCAGAACCTTCGGTTCATTGTTGACCAGAGCAAGCATGATCATGCCGAATGATGACTGCATCTGTGTGTGTGTAAACAACTGGTTCAATATGACTTGGGGCATTGCGCCCTTTTTCAATTCAATGACAACTCTCATCCCCTGTTGATCGGACTCGTCCCGAAGATCAGCAACGCCATCGATCTTCTTTTCCCGCACGAGATCGGCAATCTTTGAAACCATGTTGGCCTTGTTGACCTGATACGGTATCTCCGTTACAACAATGGCTTCGCGGCCACCCTTCAATTCTTCG
This sequence comes from Spirochaetota bacterium, assembly GCA_036795535.1. Taxonomy (GTDB): domain Bacteria; phylum Spirochaetota; class JAGLSM01; order JAGLSM01; family JAKPMW01; genus JAKPMW01. The sequence continues at coordinate 12,110 of DAIREN010000012.1, read as the reverse complement.
ATATCGAACTTGCTGCGGATGCTGATCTTTCCGCGACCGGTCTTGTACGCATCTTTTATTCCTTGGACACCATGAATGATGCCCCCTGTCGGAAAATCCGGTCCGGGAATCTTTTTGATGAGCTTCTCAAGGGGAATCTCCGGATTCTCGATATAGCTTGTGATGGCGGCACAGAGTTCTTTCAGGTTATGGGGTGGAATATTGGTCGCCATTCCAACGGCGATACCCGTTGAACCGTTTGCGAGCAAATTCGGGAAAGCAGCCGGAAGAACAATCGGCTCTTTCAATGACTCATCGAAATTCGGTCGAAAATCGACAGTTTCTTTTTTTATATCGAACAGCATTTCTTCCGAAATGCGGGTCATGCGTGCTTCCGTATACCTCATCGCGGCTGCCGGATCTCCGTCAACTGATCCGAAGTTTCCCTGGCCATCAACCAGCAAATACCGGAGCGAGAAGTCCTGAGCAAGACGGACCATCGTCTCATACACGGCTGCATCGCCGTGGGGATGGTACTTTCCAAGCACTTCTCCGACAATGGAAGCCGACTTTTTATACGGCCGCTCATGAGTCAATCCCATCGTGCTCATGGCATAGAGGATTCTCCGGTGGATCGGTTTGAGACCATCCCGGACATCAGGCAACGCCCTGGACATGATGACGGACATCGCATAATTGAGATACGATTCCTTCATCTCCTCTTCGATACTTCTTGATATGATATTCTCAGCCACAATTCAACTCCAGTGATTCTTCAGATGTCAAGGTTGGAAACATAGCGGGCATTGGCTTCGATAAACTGCCGTCTCGGCTCAACTACATCGCCCATAAGGATGGAAAAAATTTCATCGGCTTCTACCGCATCCTCGAGCCGGACCCGCATCATGGATCGACGGTCCGGGTCCATTGTGGTTTCCCACAACTGGGATGGATTCATCTCACCCAGCCCTTTGTATCGCTGGACATGGATGTTCTCTTCTTTTTCTGTTTTTCTGAACTCGTTCAAAATGGAATCACGTTGCTCGTCGTTATAGGCATAAAACCCTTTTTTCCCGCAAGCAACCCTGTAGAGGGGTGGCATGGCGATATAAATGTGTCCATGCTCGACAAGTGGCGTAAGGTATCTGTAGAAAAAGGTCAGCAACAGGGTTCTGATGTGCGAACCATCAACATCCGCGTCAGCCATGATGATGATCCTGTGATATCTGAGTTTGTCCAGATTGAAATCTTTCCCGATGCTGGTTCCCAGCGTCGCAATCACGGGCGAGAGTTTGTCATTGTTCAAAACATGATCAATTCTTGTTTTTTCAACATTCAGCATCTTGCCCCAAAGCGGGAGAATGGCTTGAAATTCGCGGTTCCTGCCCTGCTTGGCACTCCCTCCGGCAGAATCACCTTCGACAAGATAGAGCTCACATTTTGCCGGGTCCTTTTCGGAACAATCAGCCAGTTTTCCCGGGAGCCCTGCCATGGAATCCAGTTCACTCTTGCGGCGAGTCATCTCCCTGGCCTTGCGGGCACTTTCCCTGGCGCGTGCTGCCAACAAAGCCTTATCCAGAATCTTTTGCGCAAGCTTGGGATTGTCTTCAAAATATGTAGTCAGCTCATCGACAACCACTTGTTCAACAAGCCCTTTGACTTCGCTGTTGCCCAGCTTGGTTTTTGTCTGTCCTTCGAACTGGGGGTTGGGAAGCTTGACACTGATGACAGCCGTCAACCCTTCACGGGTATCATCGCCACTGATCGAAGCGATCTTGTGTTTTTTATCAAGGCCGAACCGCTTGAGAAAATCGTTCAGAGTTCTGGTCAATGCAGACCGGAATCCGATCAGATGGGAACCACCTTCATGGGTATTGATATTATTCGCGTAGGAAAAAACTTTTTCATTGTAGCCGTCATTGTAATCCATACCCAGTTCGACAATAATTCCCTCTTTTTCCGCTTCAACGTAGATCGGCTTTTTCAGGAGCGATACTTTTGCCTCATTGAGATGCTGGATGAATGAACTAATCCCGCCTTCGAACTGGAAAATATGGAATTTTTCGGTTTTTGCGCGTTCATCATAAATCTCGATCTTGATCCCTTTGTTGAGAAAAGCCATCTCCCTCAATCGTGCGGACAATGTATCGAACGAAAAATTTGTGACAGAAAAAATACTGGAGTCCGGATGAAAAAGGACTTTTGTCCCGGTCGTCTTTGTTGTTCCGATGGATTTGATAGGAGCCAACGGTGACCCCTTTGAAAACTTTTGGATCCATATTTTCCCGTCCCGCTGGACAGTCACCTCGCACTCGTCGGAAAGCGCATTGACAACAGAGATACCCACACCGTGCAGACCACCGGAGACTTTGTAGGTTTTATTGTCAAATTTTCCGCCTGCATGGAGCTTGGTCATGACAATCTCGAGGGCAGACACCTTGAGCTCTTTGTGGATATCCACAGGAATACCGCGTCCGTCATCCACAACTTCCACGTAATCATTTTTTTTGAGAGTGACCTTGATGTTCTTGCAAAATCCGGCCAGAGCTTCGTCGACGCTGTTGTCGACAACTTCATACACGAGATGATGGAGACCCTCTTCCGCCGTGTTTCCGATATACATACCGGGTCGTTTTCTGACAGGCTCCAAGCCCTCCAAAATCTGAATATTACTGGAGTCGTAGTTGGTGTTTTCAGAACTCATCTGTTGTATCCTGCCTGTTTTCATTCCGTTGCGAAACAATCCAATTCTCTATCATGCTCTTCAAAACATCCCGAAGATCGGGATGTGCCGTTTCTACAACCTTGTACAGTTTTTCTGCTTCTTCGGGCGATAAACCCGTTTGTATACTTTTTTCTGCAGTCTGTTCTTTATTAATATACTCAGCCTCAAGAATACTTCCCACAGTAAAGCGAAACCCGTGTATCGGCTGCTCCATCGGTGGAGCATTGAGCCGTTTTTTCATCTCGCCACTCAAAAACTGGTATTGCTGGACCCATGAGGGAGAATCGACAATGCAGTGGATGACACCATTCTGGAATCTGTACGGTTTCATGTGCTGACAAAAATCCTGTCCAAGTCGTTCGGTACATTTCTTCAAAAAACGGGCTTCCTCGAACAGCAATCGTGTATGTGTCCTGTGCAATACCCCATCAATGATCGAGGCAACCGATTCTGGAACTGTCTTTTTTACTGGAGTCCTTTTTTTCATGGATCATCACGTCCCTTCAGGAAACGCATACAAACACGTTTCGTCCAGCAAACTGAAAAATGGAATATCAGGAATCGAAGTCGAAGTAAACAGACACTGGTTGTAGTCCTTCAATGAATCCAATATCATCTGGGTGTTGCGTTTATCAATCTCGATAAATGCGTCATCAAACATAAGAACCGGATATGCATTCTGATCGATGCGCATCAAATCAATAACAGCCAGCTTCATCGAGAGAACTGCCATCCGTATCTGACCTTGGGAAGAAAATGCCCGCATATCCTCTCCAGAATTCAGGAAATGCAATCCATCCCTGTGTGGTCCGACAATTGTTGATCTGAAAATATCTTCCCGTCTTTGTGTCTCTTTCAATTTTTCGACAAAAGCATCAAAACCCGATTCAGTATCGGTCCTTCTTACAGATGGGACATAGTCTATATGCAAATCAATCGGGGTCTGCACCATCTGCGAAATCCGCAATCTCGCCATCTCGAGCAATTTTTCGACGAGTGAGCATCGAACCTGCATAAGGAAAATGCCCGTCTTAGCCAGAATATCGTTCCAGAGGTGACGATGGTTCGTCGAATTCTCAAGGTCATGTTTTATTTGGAGGTTTCTCTGCTTGAGAGCTCTGTTGTACTTGAGTAAGGTGTTGTAATACCCTGGAACCAGGAGTGAGCACGAGAGATCAAGGAACCTCCGCTTTTCTTCTGGTCCGCCGGAGATCAGCAGATAATCTTGTTGCAGAAAATCCATGCACTGGAAATATCCGAAGATGGACGAAAGCGATCGTATCTCTTTATCATCCACAAGAAACGTTTTTTTTTTCCGATTTCTGCAAGAATCGTATGGTGTATTCCGGAATTGTCTACGTAGTTTGCCGTAATGATTGATTCTTTTGCTTCATGGTTGATCATGTTTGTCATCACATGTGTGCGAAACGATTTTCCATAGGTCAAAAAGTAGATTGCCTCAAGAATGTTTGTTTTTCCGGCTCCATTCCGTCCGGAAAAAAACATGCATCGAGAATCAAACTCCGCAGAAAAACTCTTGTGATTCCTGAAATTTTTCAATTCAAGCGAATGAATGATCACGCGTTGACTTTCATGGGCATGACGACGTAAATGTACTCCGCATCGCTCTCAACCTTGATGGTTACAGGTGAAAGGGGTGTGTTCATTTCAAGCTGGATAACATCGCTCATGACTTCTTTGAGATAATCCTTGAGAAACTTGATATTGAACGCAATTTCGAGGGGATCTCCTGAATACTCGACGGGGAGTTCGTCGCGATAGCTTCCGGTATCGGCATTGCTGACCGAAACGACCGCATGATTTGACGAAAAATCAAAACGGACCTGGTTGTTCTGTCGCTCATCCGTCAACAATGAGCTGCGATTGAGTGCATTGGAAAACATATCCTTGCCGATTCGCAGCATTTTTTCCTGTTTTTTCGGTATCACCTGGTTGTAGTTGGGAAAAGTGCCATCAATCAGATTGGAAACATAGGTAACATCACCGAAAGAGAAAAAGATCTGGTTATCCGAAAAAATGATATCGACACTTCCTTCATCATCGAGGGTATGGGACAGTTCGGACAAAACCTTTTGCGGTACAATCAATCGCATTCCTGTCGAAGAGCTGATATCGCAGGGTCTGTCAACAAGTGCCAACCGACGACCATCTGTTGAAACGAGGCGGAGTTTTCCATCGATACTTTCAAAAAATACACCATTCAGATACTGGCGGGATGTCTCCGTAGAAATTGCGAAGAGTGTTTTTTTGATCATTTCCTTGAGAACACCTTGACCAATGGAAAACCTGGTGAAGGATGGTTCCATAACGGGGAGTGACGGGTAATTCTCCCGTGGGACGCCTTTCAGAGTAAATTTCGCCTTCACAAGGGAATTCAAGCTTTTCACTTTGAAGTCGTTATTCGGATCGATCTCGACCTGGATGTCTTCATGCGGGAGCTGAAGAATAACGCCCAAAAATTTTGATCCATTGATGGTAATGGAGCCTTGTTCCTCAATAACAGCTTCAAAAGAAGTCCGTATTCCAACTTCAAGATCCGTTGCTGTGACGATGATCCTGTCTTTTTCGGATTCAAGGAGGACATTGGTCAAAACAGGCATTTGTGGTTTTGAAGCAATGATGGATTTTGCAATGGCAATGCACCGTTCCATTTTTTCACGAGGCGCTTTGAATACCATACCATGACTCCTTGGATACACGACGTACTATTAATCTAAAGAATTTAAAAAAAAGAAGCAGTAGTAGTATAGCATGTAGACAAGTAGAAAAGTACCCTAAATCATTGAAACGCCTGCTGTTGCGACGATCACAAGCTGTACGGAACGATTCAGGGTTTTGCACCGGTTCCGACAAGATGAATAATCCGGAACAACGATGATCTTGAGATCTGTACAAAGGTGTCGGAATCCCTTTGGGATATCTTTTGGGAAAGAACAGGGTACAAACAGGAGCTCTACAAGTTTTGGACAGATGAAAAGCGCACGGGACATACCAAGCCAATGAACACACGCTGACATACTCCGGTTTCATCAGCGCTTTTTCAGATTTTCGATGATTTCGTCAAATTTTTCTTTCAGGCGGGAGTTTTTTGCCAATTCGCCTTCGATCCGCTTGATACCGGAGATGATCGTCGGGTGCTCTTTTCCAAGCTCCGAAGCAATCTCTGTATACGACATCTGTGTGTACTGTCTGGAGAGAAACATGACGATCTGGCGGGCATGATTGATCTGACTGGTCCGGCTTTTGGATTTGATGTCGGCTTTGCTGAGCTTGAAGACATTCGAGGTTTCGCGGATGATGTCTTCGAAAGAGACGTTTTTCGGGTTTTTCTCGGCTATGACAAGATTAAGGGCCTCTTTTGCCATATCCACAGTGATTTCTTTTTTCAGGAGTCTGTGGACCGCGATGACCCGGCTGAGTGCGTTTTCCAGAAGACGGATGTCAGTTTCGATACTCTCGGCGATCATTGAATACACTTCGTTCGGAATGAGAAGCCTTTCCTCGTTTGCTTTTGCAAGGAGAATGGCTTTTCTGGTTTCAAACGACGGCTTGTGTATCTCCACATCGAGACCACCACCAACCCGGGACGCAAGACGATCATCCAGGCCGTCGATCTGAAGCTGTTTTGGCGTCCGGTCACTCGTGAGGATGATCTGCTTTTTTCTGGTATGCAAGGCATTGAAGGTGTTGAAAAGCTCGGTAATGGTCTCTTTTTTCATCAACAGAAACTGGACATCATCCAGCAGAAGGACATCGAGGCTCCGAAAGCGGTTTCTGAAGTTGGTCTGCCGTTTTTTCTGGATGGACTCGATGAACAGATTCACAAATTCTTCACTGGTCACGTAGGCAATACGCATGGAAGGATTCTTTTTGAGAAGGGCGTTACCGACAGCATGCATGAGGTGGGTCTTGCCCAAACCGACTCCGCCATACAGGAAGAGCGGATTGTAGGCTGTCCCTGGCGTATTGGCGACCTTGAGAGCGGCCGCATGGGCAAGGGCGTTATTGTCCCCGATGATGAAGCGGCTGAACGTGTAGTTCTGCAACAATGAATGATCCCGGATAAACGGGTCAACCTTCTCCTGAATCGAGATGGCTGGTGAAGGCTCATCATGGACGGGAGCAACGCTGTCCGGTGACTCGGGTGCTACAACAAGGACATCCAGAGAGATGACACTCCCGGACAGGGCGTTTAAGCGCTGGGAGATATCGGAAAGATAGTTCTCTTGAAGCCAAACCAGGTTGTACGATGTCGGAACACTGACGGTCAGGCGGTCTTCGGTGTTGGAAACGTATCGGATTGGCTGGATCCAGGATTCAAACTCATTTTTTGAGAGCGAGCCTTCCAGTTGTGCCTTGATCAGATTCCAGTTTTTTTCCAACATCACACGCACCAATACCGAGTTATTTACAGAAAACGTACAGCCTCGTGAACACAAAGACTACGGAGATAGAATTTGCATATCCTGGCCGAAAAAACAAGACAAAATCACCAAAGACAACGAAATTTTTTCTTTGAACATCCTCTAACGGTTACAAGATGCAAAAATACAATAAGATGCGGCGATTTCAACGGGTTCTCTACAGGTTAGCTACCGAATTCTGTAGAAATCTTCATATGCCGGATTGACCAGAATTTGTCGGAAAAAAGGGTGAATTTCGCAAATTCAGCCTTTTTTTCTACAGGTTTTATACAATCGGGAAAAATTTACACAAATTTCCTTTTTGTACGGGTTTCAAGAGCGCCTTTTTTTCTCGATGTGCTGAAAATCCGTTGAATTTGAGTGTGCAAAAACGTAGTTTTATCTGAATCTGCCTATAACCGGAGTCTTGGACTCTGGATGATATTGATGACGCACACCGGTTTTGTCCGAATCGTGTCACGGTGTTGTGCAATGCAAGGAGTGACGACATGAAGAGAACGTATCAACCAAGCAAACTCAAGCGGGCCAGGAAATTCGGGTTCAGGGCCAGAATGAGTACAAGAAACGGAAGAGCTGTTTTGATGAGAAGGAGAAGGAAGGGGCGGAGCAAGCTGACCGCTTCCGATGAACGCTCCTGACCAGAGGTTTGGCAAAGAACGACGGATACGACGTAAACCCGAAATCGATGCTGTCTTTGCTGCCTCCAACAGGGTTTCTCTTGCGGGATTGACTCTGAGGTACATGTTTCAAGAGCAAGGAGTCTCCCGGATCGCGATCATCACCGGAAAGCGTTGGGGAAATTCCGTCGAAAGAAACAGGTTGCGTCGTTTATCCAGAGAAGTGTTCAGAAAGTGGCAATGCCCCCAAGGGATTTCTGTTGATGCTGTTATTTCCCAATACAAGACCTTGAGAGATGTTCCTGGAATCCGGATTGCCGGGATTATCAAGGATCTCCTCGGAATGATTCGGAAGCAAACATGAAGCACCTCGCCATTTTTTTCGTGAAGCTGTACCAGAAGATTGTTTCCCCCTGGCTCCCAAAGAGCTGTCGCTTTTATCCATCCTGTTCGGAATATTCTGTGCAAGCTTTCATGAAATACGGTTTTTTCAAAGGTTTTTGGCTGACCGTCAGGCGAGTTGGGCGTTGTCATCCTTTCCATCCGGGAGGATACGATCCTCTCAAGTAACTCGAGGAGCAAGGAATGACAAAAAGATTATTGATAGCAATGGGTCTCTGGTTCGTGTTGCTGATCGTGATGATGCAGCTTTTCAAAAACGAAGAACAGCCGCCGGTTACTCAAAATGGAACCAATGCGCAAGCAGCAAACACCAATCTGGTGCGCGTAACCGAAGGGAAACGGACCGGCTCGCTGACTGCTGTTGCAACCAACGAGTTTTTGACCAATCGCGTCGGGTTGGTTAAAACCGAGAAATTTGAGATCGGGTTGAACAGGATTGATGGTTCAATCGACAGCTTCAGGATTCTCCAGTACAAGGAAAACGGAAAGCCGATTGATTTTGTCGAGAAGAATGTCCGTGAGTATCCGAATTTCAAGATCAGTTTTTCGGGCTTCGAGACAAATGAGCCGGCTTCATCACGATGGGACTATGTCCGTCGGAGTGACATCGAGCATGTCTTTACCAAGATGATCGAAAAGGGCCTTGGAAAAGGTCTTGTTGTCGAGAAGCGCTATGTTTTCAACCCGAAGACTTGGGATTTTACCCTGTCAGTCTCTCTCTCCAACAGTACTAAAGAAACATGGGGAAGCAGCTACAGCATGGTCTGGGGATCACCGACCGAATGGCTGGCCAGCAAAGAAATGCGCAGTGTCTACGACACTGTCAGTATTGCTTCCTTTCACCAAAATGAGAAGGATTCGGAACTACACAGGATCGATTCATTCGACAAATTTGGTCGATCCGAGGATATGGCTTCAGCGTTCAGATGGGTGGGAATTGAAGACCGCTACTTTTTGATGAGCGTCATTCCGCTTTCAAACAGCAAGGTGCGCGCCGAGGTCCGACGTGCAGAAGTCGCAGGAAGTCTGACGCACATCCTCATGATGAACAGGCCGGATCTCAGGATCGAGGCCGGGAAAAAAGCAGTTGATACGTACAAAATCTTTTTGGGTCCGAAAAAGTATTCACTCCTGACATCGGATGAATATGCGGGATATGGGCTGGATGCGATTCTTGACGGTTTTGTCCTGACCAAGTGGCTCGGGATTGCTTTTGAACAGATGATCTTTTTGGTCTACGATGTCGTTCCAAACTACGCTCTCGTGATCATTATTGTGACCATTTTCATCAAGATTCTTTTGCATCCCCTGACAAACAAGAGCTTTGTGTCGATGCGCAAGATGCAGCTCATTCAACCGAAGATGGCGGCTTTGAAGGAGCAGTTCAAGAATGATCCGAAGCGCCTGAACGAAGAGATGATGAAACTCTACAAGAAAGAGGGCGTGAATCCGATGGGCGGGTGTCTCCCGATGCTGCTCCAGCTCCCGATATTCATCGCGCTCTACCAGGTTCTTCCAAGACTTGCGGACATCAAGGACGTTTCCTTTTTGTGGATCAAGGATCTCTCGTCTCCGGATACCGTTGCGACCATTGAAGCGTTCAAGGACATTCCTCTCCTGCCGTATCATCTGAACATTCTGCCGATCATCATGACGGTCTTCTCGGTCCTGCAGACAAAACTGACCTCTCCGGCTGGAGGCGCACAGGATCCGACCCAGCAGCAGCAGAGCAAGATGATGATGTTTATGCCGATTCTCTTCCTGTTCCTCTTCTGGAGCATGCCGAGCGGGCTCGTCCTGTACTGGACAGTGCAGACTGTCGTTTCCATACTGCAGCAGATGTACATCAACAAAAAATACAGCACCACGGCACCCGTCCAGAAATAAACAGACTGGTCCGGAGGAGGATAGCATGCCAAGCAAGGAATACGAAGGCAAGAATGAAAAAGATCTGATCAGTGAGGCAGCCAGGGAAATCGGGATCAGCGAAAGCAAGTTGACGATCGAAGTCATCGAGAAGAGCAAGGGCGGGTTTCTCGGCCTGGGTGAAAAGGTGCGGATCAGAGTGACCTATGATCTGGACGATCTTGAAACCGAGCAGGAATCCTGTGCTCTCGAGACATACGAAAAAGTCACGGTTGATTTTTTGGCCGGTATGTTTGACAGCATGGGATTTGATGTCGATATCGAAGTTGACAATAATGGAACAGACAGGGTTTATATCGAGCTTTTCAGCCCGGATTCGGCCATGATTATCGGGAAGCGTGGAAAGACTCTCGAATCCATCCAGATGCTTGTCAATACGGTTGGGGCACGGGTTCCGGGGAGCGCGAACTACAAGTGCGTGATCGATATTGAAAACTATCGCGAAAAACGGGAGTCCACATTGACCGAGTTGGCACAGCGTGTCGCTCAGGAGGTCATTCGTTCGGGCAAGCCGAAGACGCTGGAACCGATGAACCCGTTTGAGCGGCGTTTGATTCATGTTGCCTTGCAAAACGAGAAATCGGTCGAGACCCGGAGTGAAGGCGAGGGTGTCCATCGAAAAGTCAGGATACTCCCCAAAAAGGGACTCTGATCGTTATTGTGTGTGACACAAGAAAGCCCGGGGAAAACCCGGGCTTTCTTGTCATTTCCCGATGATGATTTCTTGCCAGATGCGATTATAGCTGATGATGGCGCTTCCCACATCATGGATGAATTCGCTGTTCGAGAGAGAGTCGAGACTGTAGACGGGTGTGTTTGTAATGTATTGTTCGGCGTTTTTGTTGATACTTGGCAGGCGCAATCGCTGGATGATTTTGGCGTAGACTTCGGGGCGGAGGAGATAATTGATGAAGGCATGGGCTTCGGATGAGCGCGTGCTTCTGGCCAGGATACACATGTTGTCAACGTACATGGGACCACCTTCGCGGGGAATGAAAAACGTGACATCTTTTTCGATCCGGCGGGGGTCATATTCCTGGACAATGTTTTCAGGATAGCAATGTGCGGCAAAAAGGGCTCCTGCGGCAAAACTCTTGGCAAAAGTTTCGGTATCGAATTTCAGTATGTTGTTTTTCCAGGCCAGAACAACCTGTTTGGCCGCAACAAGTTCGTGTTCGTTCGTGGAGTTGACGGAATACCCCAGAGATTTTAGGGCCGCCCCAAGAACTTCACGCATGTCATCCAGCATGGTCGTTCGTTGCATGAGTTCCGGTTTGAGGAACAATCTCCAGCTCGGTTCAAAATCCGGATAGAGCCTGGTATTGACGGCAACCAGAGAGGATCCCAGCACAAAGGGAATGCTGAAGCGCATTTTTGGATCGTGTCTGATTTTCGAGAGAATTACCGGGTTGAGGTTTGTCAGATTTGGGAGACGCGCGTGTTCGAGCGGGGAAAGCATGTTTTGGGATGCGAGTATCGAGACGTAATCACCGGACGGGAAAACAACGTCATATCCGTCGCCGCCCGCTTTGAGTTTGGCGTACATTTCTTCATTGGTCGTGTAGACATCATAGACCAGACGGATTTTCGTTTCTTTTTCGAAGGCTTTGAGAATCTCTTCCGGTATGTAATAGGTCCAGTTGTACACATGGAGTTCGGATCCGGATGGAGCACAGGCGGAAGTACAAACAATACATGAGAAAAGCAAAGCCAGGATCTTGACAGGCATGGAAACCCCCGAGCTATAAGTTGACTGATACTCCCAGTGTACGCTTTCCTGGAAGTGAGTGCAATCGTTGAGGATCACATGAAGAAAAATATCGCAATTATTGGTGGCGGGCCTGCCGGTTTGATGGCTGCGGTCGTTGCTGTTCAAGAAACGGATGTACGTGTTGTTCTGTACGAAAAAAACCCGCAACCTGGCGCCAAGCTCATGATTTCGGGTTCGGGTCAGTGCAATATTGCCAGTGCCGGTCCTTTGCCAGAACGCCTGGGGCATTATCCGGACCATGTCCG
>DAIREN010000011.1:0-38483 GCA_036795535.1 Spirochaetota bacterium | reverse complement strand
GTGTCGCCGGGGCAGAGTGAGTCCTGCCGTACCGGTCAGGGTTGAAAACGCACCAACATGGGGGGTGAGAATGGCTCCGGACGGGATGCAGCCTGCTTGAACCAGGCCCGGCACAAGGGCATCCGCATCAAGCAGACAGGGTTTGTCGAGTCGGGGCAACAGGATTTTGAGAGCATCCAGTGTATCCTGTTCGCGTCCGAGCCCCGGGCCGAGGATCACGGCATCCTGTCCGGATGCGAGATCGATGAACGTGGCCACAGCATCGGGAAGGAATCGCCCTTCGTCACGGTCCGGGAGTGCATGGAGAATGACCTCCGGCGGGAGACAACGCAACAGGCCGATGACACGCTGCGGTACTGCAAGATGGACCAGCCCGCATCCGCTGGCAAGTGCGCCCTCCGCAGTCAAGACTGCAGCGCCAGCATAGCGCAGGGACCCGGCAAGGATGACAACCCGTCCCATCCGGCCCTTGTGCGTATCCAAGGGGCGCTGTGGGAGATCCCTTTGTGCATCCTGGCAGGTGTACCAGTACCGGTAAGCGGTATTTTCAAAATTTCCAACGGGAGGGAAAAAAATATCTGCAGACAGTATTTTTCCGCAAAGCTCCCCGGCGCGCGGGGTGTGCATACCATATTTAGGATAGCCAAAAGTTATCGTATATGTGGCATGGACCGCCAGACGGGTCTGTTCCTCGCCGGAAGTGATCAACCCGGACGGAACGTCTACGGCGTAGACGGTGGCGTCTCCCTCGGTCTTGTGCGCATTGATGGCTTCAATGGCTTCTCGGGCGGGGGAACGCGGTTCCCCATGCATTCCTGCACCGAGAACAGCATCCACGATGACGCTTTTGCCAAGATCCATCCCGGGCTGCCATGCATCGACCGCAAGACCGGAATAGAGTGAAAAATACTCGTGTTGAAACCGGCAGAGCTCGCTCTGGTGTGAGAGATCGCCGACCGAATAGACCCGGACAGTGTGTCCCATACGGACAAGATGGCGCGCGATCACATAGCCGTCCCCACCATTGTTTCCCGTGCCGCAGAGACAGGCGATACTCGCCCCTGGATTGTGTGAAGAGATGCAAGCCGCTGCAGCCTGTCCTGCGTTTTCCATGAGAACTGCAGCGGGAATCCCGGACTCCGTACTGGCAGCGGTATCGATCCGGCGCATTTCGTCTGAAGTCGGGAGAATCGGCATACGGATTCAAGCCTGCCCTGTAGTTGGTCTTTTCCCATGGTACGACAGCATGTCACAAAACACAAGCCCGGGTCGCGACACGTGCATCCCGATATCTCTGATTACGGGAGAGAAAAACAGATTCAGTCACGATACTCTCATCTCCAGGAATAGATGTTGACCCCGCGATCAAAGGCTTCATAGCCATAGAGCGATCCCTCCAAGGAGAAAACAAAATTCCCGAGACTGGGGCGTGCCGGATCAGCTTCGATGGCGTACCGTGTTTCCCGCGAGGAATCCATCCGGTAGACCGAGATAATGGCACGGGTCGCGGCATTATGGATCAAAACATCCTCGATGAAGAAAAGTCCTCCGTCACGCCCGACACCGAAGAGTGCATTCCATTCGGACCAGGGAAGTTCGACCTTGGTCAGAGTCTGCTTTTCAATATCCTGGATAAAGAGGACTTTCTCGAAAGGACTGCGAAGATCCGTTTTACGATATTGGGTTTCAAGGATGAACTGCCTGGTGTCCTTGTACTGATGCACGGAAACAATGGAATCAAAACGGGCATCCCCACTCTCATGCTTCTTGACACCATCGATGTCGACGAGATGTGTCCGGACGGTGCGCGATTTGAGGTCGGCAATGCTGATGGCCATGGCCGAAACAACCTCACCGCTTCCACGCGATGTCAATCCATGCCAGACCGCAATCAAGGATTCATTGTCCAAGGGGATCAATCGTTCGAGAATGATGTGTTCGACGGCTTCGGCATTTTTGCCGAGGATCGCGGTCGGTGTTGCCGGAAAGACAACGGCGGTTGTCATCTCGGTTGTATCGTCCGGAACAGTATATACTCGATAGACTCTTTTTTCGGCAGCACCTTCGGGTTTGGCGATCCAGACTGACGAAGACGACAAGGCAAGGACCGGAGCCGGCCAGGCCTTTTTGGATTCAAGTTTTTCGAGGATGCGGTCGATCAGAAGTTTTCCGTCTGTCGAATAGACCAGGAGTCTCCCGGTTTCGCGGTCAAACATCCCGAGACGATCGTCGTTGACGACAAAAGACCCGATCAGGGGCATCCGGTCATTGGTAACGGAAGCAGTACCGAGAGCGCCCCGGCCTTCACCAAAGGGGATGAAGAATCTGAATGTCGGCGTCAATACGGTACTCTCACTGGAACAGGAGACCATCAACAGAACAAGAGAACACAGCGCTGCGAAACGAGGAATCATGGCGACCTTCATGGACGTGCCGGAGGGTACGTCAGAAATGGAATCCCCCGCCGGCTCTGATGTAGAGTGAACTGCTTTGACTCGAATAATAATCAATCCCGAAACCGGCATCAAACACAAAATAGGGGATGGCAAAGCGGACACCAAGACCGGTATTCAGTTTGAACCCGCTTTCGACATCACTTTGCAGGGGATAGGCCAGAGCCGGCCCAGTCCTGAGATAGACCTGCCAGTTCCGGGAGTAGTCATTCTCGAAGAAGTGTGTTTCAAAAAAGACTCCGATATCGATTGTCTCGGCACCCGCCATGGTAAAACCGAACCCGAACGAATAATACGTTCGCTCGACATCAAAGACAAAATCGATACCCAAAAGTGTTTTTGACTCGCTTCCGAAGAGAGGAAGAACATTTCCCCAGTGAAAAATCGCATTCAAGCTGATATCACGTTGTGCCACCCGCGTTGCTTCATCACTCCGGGTCGTGCTGTTTGACTGGCTTGAGGTTGTTCCCACTGAAGAACTTGAAGAGCTGGACGAACTTGACTGGGGCGAGCCGGTCACTGTTGTCGTGGTCTCGACAAGATTGGAACCTCTTCCCAAAAACTTGACACCGGTATCTGTAGCGACCCGGTTGACGACCTCTCCCACGATGATATCTTCCATTTCGCGGTGGTTTGAAACAGTGATTGTATCGAGGAACTGGCTTTTTCCGACATCGAGAATCCGGATCTCCACTCCGAGCATGGAAAGATTGGGGGCTGTGACCGTCCCGTTGATGACGATATCAGCCTTGAGCCGGCGCCCAAGGGCTCGCATCATGGCGTTCTCGAGATTTCTGTACTCTGAAGCAAGATCCAGACGGGCCGCTTCAACATCGCTGGCGCTGATGATCTCGTACTCTCCGAGCGCACCCAGGCTGCGCATGATGGTCTGTCCGATACGGGACGAAAAGCGCTGGAGTGTGGCCGAATCGGGATCCGGATTGGCAATATCCATGACGGCCACCCGCAACTTTTGGGCTGAAGGAAGAGGAAACGCAAAGAGTATGAGCAGGGTAAGCAGTACGATACCGGTCTTGATCCTCATGTTCCTGACTCCATCAGCGATTGATACATGCACAAGCCAAAGTATAGCACATTTTTCCATGAAGCGCAGTATCACTCGCACAGACGGACAGAAATACCGGCATCCCGGAGATGGCACTTGGCCTGACTGATTCCGATCTCGCGGAAATGGAAGAGAGAGGCTGCCAAGACGGCATCTGCCCCGCCCTCGAGTAGCGCGGAACTGAAATGGTCCAAGGTCCCCGCCCCACCCGATGCAATCACCGGGACCCGGACACTCTGTGAAACAGCCTTGAGGAGATCGATATCGTATCCGGATTTTGTTCCATCCCGATCCATGCTCGTCAGGAGGATCTCGCCGCATCCGGATTCTTCGCCACGGAGGGCCCAGTCGATGACATCCAGTCCGGCAGGGTTGCGGCCGCCATGCGTGTACACTTCCCAGCCTCCATCGGCCCGCTTCCTGGCATCGATTGCAAGAACGATGCATTGTGATCCGAAAAACCGTGCCCCTTCGGAGATGATCCCGGGGTTTTTGACGGCAGCGGAATTGACCGAGATCTTGTCAGCTCCGGCGAGAAGCATCCTTCGCATGTCATCGACTGTCCTGATCCCGCCACCAACGGTGAAGGGAATATAGACCGACTCGGCTACCCGCCGGACAACATCGATCATCGTGTCGCGTTGTTCATGGGAGGCCGTGATATCGAGAAACACCAGCTCATCGGCACCCTCCTGATCATAACGGATCGCGTTTTCCACCGGGTCTCCGGCATCAATCAGATCGACGAACTGGATGCCCTTGACGACCCGGCCCGCATTGACATCGAGGCAGGGAATGATGCGTTTAGCGTGCATCCTGTACCGCCTGAATGGCCTCGGTCAGAGTGAATCGTCCTTCGTACAGAGCTGTGCCGACAATCACTCCGTCCAGATTGCGTATTCCGGCTTCGGCCAGTCTGTGCAGGTCCTCAAGGTTGGAGATGCCGCCGGAAGCGATCAACGGACAGGAGATGACATCACCCATCTTTCGCTGGGCCGGAATATTCGGCCCCTTGAGGGTGCCATCGGTGTCCACATCCGTATAGATCACGCCAGCCAGTGGGAGATTATTGAATGATGCCGCAAAGCTGTAGACATTGTCCGCCGAGACACTCTGCCAACCTTCGACAGCCAGTTTGTCATTTTTGGCATCCGCTCCGAGAATGACCCGACCCGGGTAGAGATTGGCCAGACTTTCCACCAGGAGTTTGTTGCGCTGTGCTCCGGTCCCGATCACGACCCGATCGATTCCCTGCTCAAACAGCGCGCGGGCATCTTCGAGAGAACGGACCCCTCCCCCGACCTCGATCATGCAGGAGACAGCCATACGTATGGCCTGGATCGATTCCATGTTTCTGCGGATACCGTCTCGGGCTCCATCCAGATCGACAACATGGATCAGTTCTGCTCCACCCTCTTCCCACGCCTTCGCCCGCGAGGCCGGGTCATCATCGTAGACTTTTTCCATCGCATAATCGCCTTTGAAAAGACGGACACAACGGCCGCCACGAAGATCAATCGCAGGGATTATACGCATGAGAGTTCTCCAAATCGTTTGATGAGTGAAAGCCCGGCCGATTGGCTTTTTTCGGGATGGAACTGACAGGCAAAGAGATTGCCGCTGGCTATGGCCGCGGCGAAGGGAATTCCGTATTCGCTCCGTCCTACGACCAGACTCTGATCAGCAGGTTCGACGTAATAGGAATGGACAAAATAAAACCAGGCGGGTTGTTTTTGCCCGGTTGTGATCGGATGTTTTCCATTGAACTCGACGGAATTCCATCCCATATGGGGAATCTTGAGACCATGGGCAAAACGTTTGACACGTCCGGGGAAGATGCCCAAACCGGGGACCCCGGGGGCCTCTTCACTCTCTTCAAACAGCAGCTGGTAGCCCAGACAGATACCGAGGAAAGGTCTTCCATCCTTTGCGGCCCGCATGACTTCGTCCACAAGACCGCTTTGCCGGAGGTTGAAGGCTGCTTCACCGAAGGCGCCCACTCCGGGAAGGATGACACCCTTTGCGTGTGCGATGCAGTGCGGATCCGCTGTCACCGTACAGGGATATCCAAAGCGCTCAAGAGCTTTGGCCACACTCCGCAGATTCCCCATCCCGTAATCGACAATCGCGATCAATCAATCACTCCCTTCGTGGAAGGAAGGATACCCCGGCCGTCCTGATCGATGGCGATCCGCAACGCACGCGCCAAAGCCTTGAAAATGGCCTCGATCATGTGATGGAGGTTCTCGCCACAATCCACCGAGACATGGAGAGTGATCCCGGCGTTGAGGGCAAAGGCTCTCAGGAATTCGGCGACAAGTTCGGCATCAAAACTCCCGCAGGTTCCGACCAGTTCCTTGCCGTCCATCCGGACAAAGGGACGTCCCGAGATATCGAGATGGACAACCGCCCGGGCTTCGTCCATGGGAACGGAAAACAGCCCGTACCGGGCAATCCCTTTTTTGTCACCGAGCGCGATTTTGAAAGCCTGCCCCAGACAGATGGCTGTATCCTCGACAGTGTGATGCATATCGACATCCGTGTCGCCGGTGACGTCACAGGCGAGGGAAAACCCACCATGGAAGGCGAAAAGTTCGAGCATATGCCTGAAAAAGCCTCCTGGAACCTTGATGTCGACAGGCTCGGGTCTGTCCAGTGCGAGTTCAAGTCTGATCCTGGTCTCTTTGGTGGAACGTTCAATACTGGCAGTCCGCATTACACTCAATCCTTACGTTTTTTTCTCGCAAGGACGCTGGCCTCGTGTGCCATGAATCCTTCGGCATGGGCGATCCTTGCCGCATCATCAACGAGCTTGTCATAGAGTTCCCGGGTCGGTGCGATCAGGGAGGTTCTTTTCTGGAAGTCATAGACGCCAAGAGGAGACGCATAGCGGGCTGTGCCGGCAGTCGGGAGGGTGTGATTGGGCCCGGCGATATAATCTCCGAGAGGTTCAGGTGCAAAATTTCCATAGAAAATAGCCCCGGCGTTCCGGACAGAAGAGAGAACAGTGGCCAATGGTACAGTTGCGAGAATCTCGAGATGCTCGGGAGCATAGAGATTGATGATCTCCCATGCGGAATCGAGATCCGGAACAAGAATGGCCATTCCGTTTTTCCGTATCGATTCGGTGATGATGGCAGCCCTGCTCTCACCGCCGACGCATTCCTCTATCCGCTCATTTACGCGAGCAACAAGGTCTTGGGAGGTGCTTACGAGAAGAGACCCAGCATCCTGATCATGCTCGGCCTGGGAGAAGAGATCGCGTACAACCAGATCGGGATCACTGGTTTCGTCAGCCAGGACCAGAATCTCTGATGGACCAGCGACCATATCGATGTCAACGAGACCGAACACCTGCCGCTTGGCTTCAGCAACATAACGGTTTCCGGGACCGGTGATCTTGTCCACCGGCTGGATGGATTCCGTTCCCAGTGCCAGTGCGGCTATTGCTTGCGCACCGCCAACCTTCCAGATTTCAGTCACACCGGCAATGCTGGCTGCATACAGAACGGCATCGGAACAATGATTGGCCGGGGTACAGAGGGCAAGCCGTCGTACTCCGGCGACGGTCGCCGGGATGGCGTTCATCAAAACGGTTGACGGATATGGGGCTTTCCCGCCGGGGACATAGAGACCGGCAGAGGATAGAGGATGGACAACCTGTCCGAGGATTGCTCCGTCCTCGTGCATGATCCAGCTTTTTTCAAGCTGGCGTTCGTGGAAATTCCGGATCCGGGCTGCAGCATGTCGAAGAGCTTGTCCCAGTTCCGTCTTTTCAATCCGCTTGACTGAAGCTTCGATTTCGGAGGGACGAACCTGCATCCCGGCTTGGTCAAGGGTAACACCATCAAAACGGCTTGTATATTCGAGGACCGCAGCATCTCCGCGCTTGGCAACGTCGCCAAGGATGGCGGCAACCGTCTCGATTGTATTCTGGTCCCTTGAAATATGCAGGAGGCGCTGCCGCAAAAGCGTCCGCGCCTCCCCGTATTCGACGACCCGTAATTCAAGTCTTTCGTCCATGACTTACTTTCCTGCGGGGATCACCTGCACGGTTTTTTTCGAATCGAGCCAGATAGAAAGACGCATCGCTTCATCGGCAAACGATGAGACATCGGAGCGAAGGCCTTCAAGAGCCTTGCGAGCCTCGTCGATTTTACCCTGGGCACCCAGGATTCTGGCCTTGCCCAAAAGTGCCATGTCACGGAATCCATAATGCTCGACCAATTGGCCAACGACATCGTAATATTCGATTGCCTTGACGAGATCACCGGATTGCTCATGACAGTTTCCGATGCCGATAAGAGCTGCCGGATAGAGATAGCCGGATTTGCTGTACGCGACTACTTTCAAGAAATTTTCGATGGCACCTGTGAAATTGTCGAGTTTGAACTGGAGATTGGCCAAGTGCAAGGCTGCCTTGGCCCCAGCCAGGGTATCCGGCCATTTTTTGACAATTTCGTCCAGCTTCTTGTCGATATCGCCGACGTTTTCGCGGGCATTTTCTGCCTGTAGCAGCACGAGGACCTTGTCAATCTCGATTGAAGCTTGTTTTTCGGCGCTTGATGAATTGATGGCCATGATGATAATGACAGCCAAGATCACGAGTACTCCTGCGCCGACTCCGTACACCAACTTCTTGTTTTTGAACAGGGAATGCCTGATTTTGACAAGGATAGAGAGAAGCGCATTATCCTGAAGTTCTTCCTTGCTCATATGACCGTGATGATACTCACCCATCTTCTTCTCCCGTCCCTGTCGTGTTCGTTTCAGTCAGAAAGCTTTGAAAGATCGAGAACATCACCTAGCCTGAAGGTTCCGCTCTCCTCTCCACCACGATGCTGGTTGATGGCATCCCGCTCAGTATCACGTTCGAGATCCTTGATGGAAAGACCGATCTTGTTTTTCTCGGAATCGATTTCGATAACCTTGACCTCGACTGTATCCCCGACTTTGACAACATCGGCCACACGTTCAACCCGCTTTTCGGCAAGATTGGAGATATGGATCAGGCCTTCAAGAGAATTCCCGACGTCGACAAATGCTCCGAAATCGGTCAAGCGTGTCACAGTCCCACTCATCCGGGAACCGACCGGATGGCTGAACCGGAAAACTTCAAGCGGATTCTCCTGGAGCTGCTTGATTCCAAGGCCGATCTTGCGTTTCCGGACATCAAGATTGATTACACGAACCTCGACCATCTCGCCGGGAACAAAACGGGACTCGAGGTCATTGGATGCACCCCGCTCCCAGCCGATATCTTCCTTGCGGACCAAGCCTTCGACACCATTGGGGAGCTCGACGAAAATTCCGAACTCGGTCAATCTGCTGATGCGACCGGTATGCCGGCTATTGATGGCGTAGTCCCGTTCAAGACTGTCGTAGGGGTTTTCTTGAAGCTGCCTGAAACCGAGAGAAATCCGGCGTTCATCGTAATCGATTCCGAGAATCTTGACGTCGATCGTGGAACCAACGGTCAGAACTTCCTTGGGATGCCCGATCCGTCTGGTCCAGGAGAGCTCGGAGATATGGAGAAGCCCCTCGATCCCGTCTCGGAGACGGACAAAGGCACCAAAATTCTCGAGCTTGACGACTGTTCCGGGGATGACATCCCCTTCGCGGACTTCATCGCAGAATTGGACAAAGGGATCTGCAGTCATCTCTTTGAGGGAGAGACCGACCCGTTTTGTCTCGGGATCCATCTGGACAATCCGGACCTTGATCGTCTGCTGGGGACTGACGATGTCGCGGGGATTGACACCGCGCTTCCAGGCAAGATCATCGAGCCGGATCAGGCCATCAAAACCACCGATATCGACGAAAACACCGCTTTTGGTGATGTTGCGTACAACACCCTCAACCTCGTCACCGACCCGGTACTTTGTAAAAACCTCATCGGTTTTGTGCTCACGCTCGGCCTCGAGAAGTTCACGGCGCGATGCGACAATCGAGAGCGAATTCCTGCCGCGCTGACCCTGAGCGAACTCGATAATCTTGAAATCGAATTCCTGGCCGATGTAATACTCCGCGGATTGCACGGACCTGATATCCAGCAACCGCATGGGGACATAGCCTTCAATCCCGCCAAAATCGACACGAACGCCGCTCTTGACTTCGCGGACAACCTTGCCACGAATAATGGCACCTTCTTCGAAGGCGGTCTTGAGTTTGCGTCGACCCATCTCGGAAGCGGCTTTTTTGTACGAGAAGACAGGGATACCGTCTTCGCTCCGTTCGAGACGGACCGCAATCGTAGAACCCTCTTCGGGGAGGGTCTCGAACTCATCCCTGGGAATCCTTCCTTCGGACTTGGAATCAACATCGACCCAAACAAAGGAATCATCAATCTGCACCACGAGTCCATCGACGATTTGACCCCTGTGCAGCTCTTGCGGTTGAGCTTTTTCCATCTCCGCAAGTTGGTCGAAGACTTCCGGCTGCGCTGACATGTTTTCCAAAGGAGGCTCCTTGTTTACCTTACGGAACGACGGTCGATGTATTCGAGCATGGCTGAAACAACCATCTCGGGACCCATTCCGGTTGTGTCTATATACTGTGCGTCTTCTGCCCGCACAAGAGGACTATGCTCGCGCTGCGAATCTGCTGCGTCGCGTCGGGCAATATCCTGTTGAATCGCTTCAAGATCCGCAAATACCTTTTCCTTGCTGTCATTCATTCTGCGGCGGGCACGCTCTTCGAGGGAGGCATCAAGGTAGAATTTGTACTCTGCGTCAGGAAAAACAGCACTCCCGATATCGCGTCCATCCAGTACAACTCCGCCTTCACTCCCCGTCTCTCGCTGAAGCTTTTGCATGGACTCACGGACGGCCGGCAGGCCGGCTACCGTCGAGACCATGCTGTTCACCTCGGCCGTTCTCAGTGTACCAGATACATCCTCACCGTCAAGAAAAATCTTACCGGAAGGGTCGAAACCGATACGCACTGTCTCGAGAATCGAACGGACCCCCGCAAGATCAGCGGGGTCTGTTCTGCTCCGGAGAAGTCTGAGCGTAAGAGCACGATACATGGCACCCGTGTCAATATACACAAAATTCAGGGCAGCGGCAATTTTCCGTGCTATTGTGCTTTTTCCCGCACCTGCTGGCCCATCAATTGCAATTATCGGTTTGGTTCGCATATGGCCTCCATTTCGGTCCGGCACTTCTCGAGGTAACCTGTGCAGGCATTCTGTTCTCCCGCTTTAAGCAAACGGGAGAATGTCTCCAGTTCTTTCCGGTATCCATTCAATGCTTCGAGGATGGCGCTACGGTTCTCCATGAGTATTCCGCTCCAGAGTGCAGGATCACTCCCGGCCAACCGGATCATGTCCCGCAAACCGTTTCCCCAGACACGATGGTAGTCACCGATCGCTGTTTTCCCCCATCCCAGGGTTGCCGCAAAGGTAAACGAGAGAATATGCGGAAGATGGCTTGTCATCCCGACGATCCGATCATGGAGCTCCGCGTCCATCATGACAACGCGCGCTCCCATCCCGGTCCAGAGCATGCGGACTCTTTCAAGAAGATCTGGCCGTGTCCCGCCAGCGGGTGTGACCACAACCGTCGCATCCTGAAACAGATCAGGGGACGCATTCCTGTATCCCGACTTTTCGGAACCGGCCATAGGATGGGATCCGACAAATCGGCCGGCCGCAAGCTGATCCCTGGCCAGTCGTTGGACGATACCGGCCTTGGTGCTGCCGACATCGGTAACAAAACACTCTTGAGGAAGAACCGACAGGAGTTCGAGAGCGATTTCAGGAATCTTCTCAACCGTCGTACAGACAACGGCTCCCCGGATACCGGCCGGAAGATTCTTCGAATCGACACTCCAGGAATCACAAAAACCTTCCCTTCGTGCTGTCTCCAGTCGCTCGGGATCCCGCCCAAGAACATGTATCCGGCATTCAGGGTCGCGCCGCTTGAGTGCCAGAGACAAGGATCCGCCCAGAAGGCCCAGACCGGCTATTACGAAGTGATTGTTCATATTCAGTCTTCCGACCTTGGATACGAGCCGATGACCCGCAGGGTCCTGACATGGGCATCAAGTTCACTCAATGCGTCCGAGAGGGGGCTGACCTGGGCATGCCCGTCGACATCGACAAAAAAAACGTATTCCCATGCCTTGATCCGAGAAGGGCGGCTTTCAATCCGCGACATATTGATTCCTCTCCGGGCAAAGACATCGAGAAGATCATGCAGGATGCCGGGTCTGTCCTTGACGGCGATTACCAGTGAGGTCCGGTCTTTTCCGGTTGGCATGGTCGGCTTGGCACCGATGATGAAGAATCGCGTGATATTGTCCGCATTGTCCTCGATGCTCTCGGCAAGGAGGTTGAGACGATACAGCCTGGCGGCAATCCTGGCGGCGATGGCGGCCGAACCGTCTTCGGAGGCCGCGATCTCGGCGGCTTTCCCGTTGCTTGATGTTTCAACGACAGTGGCGTGCGGAAGATTCCGGCTGATCCAGCGCCGGCATTGGGCAAGCGCCTGGGGGTGTGCAAGGACACGCCGGATCCGGTCCAGCGTGGTCTGTGTCGAGAGGAGACAGTGGTGCACGGGCTGGAGAACTTCCCCGATGACATGGACCCTGCCCTCGGCCAGGAGATCAAGAGTGTGGGCCACACTTCCCTCGTTCGAGTTTTCGACAGGAACAACCCCGCAATCGGCGTTTTGGGAGATGACAGCCGAAAACACATCGGCGATCGTTTCCTGGGGTATCGCCAGTGCGGAACCGCCAAACCGTCTCTCGAGAGCCATATGTGAATACGTGGCGTGTGGCCCGAGATAGGCCACACGCAGGGCGCGCTGCGCATCACGACAGGCTCCGACTATTTCGGTATAGATCCTTTTGGCGGAATCCAGCGGAAAGTGGCCGGCATGGAAGTGTTCGACGATCCGGGAAATGACCGAGTGTTCCCGCTCGGGATGATAGACCGGGAGCCCCTCCCGGGCCTTGACCTGCCCGATCTGGAGCGCAAGATCCATCCGCTCTTCGAGGAGGGCAGCAATACCACGATCGACTTCGTCGATCTTCGAGCGAAGTCCCTCAAGCGTTCCAAGTGTCTGCTGTTCGTCACTCATCCGGCCAAGTATAGCAAGGGATTGGCACTCTGTTCAAGGGATTCAGTATGAACGCCTTCCCCGGGTTCAGATGAAGGTATTGATATGCAGGAGGTAGGTCCGAACTTCCCGGACAATGGAACGGACCTCATCCTCGGCCAGGGGGAGGACATGTTGCAGTTCATCCATCGCCTTTCCTTCGGGGGGAATGAATTCGCCACCCAGGCCACCACGGATCCGACGGGAGATGATGTTTGCGGCCTGGATCATCTCGACGATGGCGCGATGTTCCAGCGGAGCTTTTTCGGGGGTATGGTGATAGCGCGTGACATGAATCAGGACTTCGGGAAGATTCCAGCCCTCGATCAGCTTGCTTCCCACAAAGGCATGATCGAATCCGAGAACCCGGCGTTCGGCTTCCCATGGTGCAAGGTTCCCCTTCCGGATGCCATCGATCATCTCGGTCTTGAAGCGCGAAAGCCAGGGGTCAAGAAGGAGTTTCCCGACGTCATGCAACAGGGCCGCGATGAAAAACTTTTCCTTGTTTTCGGATTTGTACTTTTTAGCCAGGATCCGGGCAATCATGGCACAGCAGATCGAATGCTGGTAGAGACCGCCCTTGTCGAGCCCGTAGCCTTTGTTGTTGGCGTTGAGAGTAGAATAGCTGGAGATCGCCAAAACAATGCTTTTAAGGGTATCCAGACCAAGAATGATGACGGCCTCTTTGAGGGTAACAATGGTCCGGGGAAATCCGTAAAAGGCGGAATTGGCAAACTTGAGAACCTTGCTGACCATCACCTGATCCCGGCTGATGATTTCGGTAAAATCATCCGGAACGGAGAGGGGATCATCAATTCGGGCGAGAATTTCGGTGACGATGGAGGGAAATGCGGGAAGTGTATCCGCATCCTGCAGCAAAACATCTATGTCCAGACGGGCGCCTTCCATTGGCTCATTCATTGTCGCCGTTCTCCCGAATCTCGAACTCCATCTCTTTGATCTCGCGGAGTTTTGGGAGATCGTTGATGGATTTAAGTCCGAATACCTTGAGGAAGTTCTTTGTGGTCCCGAACTCGAGCGGTTTGCCGGGGGTCTCCCTCCGTCCACTGATCACGACCAGATCCTTCTCCATCAGCAATTTTATCACACGCTCGCAGGAAACGCCACGAATCTCTTCGATCTCGGTTTTGGTGATCGGCTGTTTGTAGGCGATGATGGCCAGCACCTCGAGGGCCGTTTGCGAGAGCTTGTTGTTGTTTTTGACGCCATAGATCTGTGAGAGGACCAGTCCGAACCGGGGATGGGCGATCATCTGACAGCCGCCGGCGACCTCGACGATCTGGATCCCGCTCTGCCTGAGTTCGTACTCGGTCTTGAGTTCCTCGACGAGGCCCGAGAGCTCCTGCTGTTCGAGACCGGTATGCTTGACCAGTTTCCCGTATTCAACCGGCTCGTTCTCGATAAACAGAAGCGCCTCGACCAAGGCCTTTTTTTCTTCCCTGCTCACACACCATCTCCTGATCCCTGTTGACTGCCCGTATCCTCTTCGGGTTCTTCGACAATCCCCGAGGCAACTCCGTCCGGAGCGGCATTACGGGCAAAAATGGTAATATCACCAAAAAGCCGGTGCTGCCGGACAACAATATATCCACGTTTGATCATGTGCAGCAAGGCGAGAAAAATGATAATGATCTCGCCGCGCCGGGTTGCCGGCGTGATGATCTCGTTGAACTCGATCCGCGAATGGATTTCGAGCATGGTCCGGATCTGGGTGATCTTCTCCTCGGGATCATAATTGTCCTCGACATCGTCAAAGACCGGATAACTCGGCGGTTCTTTTTCACTGCGGGACATGATCCGCGAGAAGGCATTGACAAGATCGAAAAGTTTGACATCCACCCAGTTGGACTCGTCCCCGGGAAAGTCGAACACGATCTGTCCGGCCTTGCGTTCGAGGACCGCCCGCGAGAGGCTCTCGCTCTCTTCGAGGATGTGGGCCGCCTCCTTGAACTTCTGGTACTCGATCAACTGGGCGACCAGTTCGGTCCGGGGATCCTCTTCATCGTCCTCGTGCTCAGGGTCCCCGGGAACCAGCATCCGGGACTTGATCAGGATCAGGTGGGCCGCCATCACGATGAATTCGGACGCCACCTCGAGATCCAGACGTTCGAGGAGCTTGATGTAGCCGAGGAACTGCTCGGTGATGAGCGTCACAGGAATGTCATAAATGTTGATTTCATAATTACGTACAAGATACAGGAGCAGGTCAAGCGGACCCTCGAAGAGGGGCGTCTTGACCTGGTATCCCGTATAGACCGCTTCGCGGCTTTCCTGTTGTTGTATCTCTGCCATATCTCTACCAGTATCGGACACTTTCCGGTCCGGGTAAAGGCGGACTGCCGTTCGGGTTCGTTTTTTTTGATGAACAGACTCAAACCGGTCGGGGGCGGCGTGTCAACCGGAGGGTGGCAGGAGGATGTTGTCGATCAGGCGGGTTGCGCCGAAGCGGACAGCGAGGGCAGCGACAGCCGGACGACTGAAATCCCGGATCTCCCCGAGGGTGTCAGCATCCACGATGGCGGCATAATCCAGATCGGCCAGCGGTTCGGAGCCGATCGCGTGTTCGAGGAATTTTCGGCAATCATCCGGAGTCGCCCCCTCCCCGACCATCTGGCTGACATCCCCGAGTGCGCGCGAGAGGACCAGGGCGGCCTGACGCTGTTCAGCGGTAAGAAACCGGTTGCGCGAACTCATGGCTAGCCCGTCCGGCTCGCGGACAATCGGGCAGACAGTCACCCGGAGATCCAGATCGAGGTCACGGACCATACGGCGAATGACGGTGGCTTGCTGGTAGTCCTTCTGGCCGAAAAAGGCCTCATCCGCGGGGATGATGTGAAAGAGCTTGCTGACAATGGTTGTGACTCCACGAAAATGGGTCGGGCGGGAGGCCCCGCAGAGTCCGGATGTCAAACCATCCACCGTGACCCATGTCGAGTGATCCGCGGCATACATGCTGCCTTCGGGGGGTGCAAAGACGGCATCCACCCCTTCGTCCTCGAGCATGGCACAGTCGGCCTGCAGGGCCCGGGGATAGAGGGCCAGATCCTCGCTCGGTCCGAACTGGGTCGGATTGACAAAGATCGTCACGACGGTGCGATCACAGGACTCCCGTGACTGCCGGACCAGGGAGATGTGCCCCGCATGGAGCGCCCCCATGGTGGGAACCAGCCCCACCCGCTGTCCCTGAGCCTGCCAGGAGGCTACCAGTTTCCGGATCGCGCTCTTGTCATGGATCACAAGCATCAGGCATCTCCGAAGGTCTGTTCTTCACCAGGAAAACGGCTGGCGCGGACATCGCTCGCGTACTCCGAGACGGCCTTGGTTGCCTGGTCCAAAAGATCGGCATAGCGCCGGGCATGTTTGGGCGTCTTTCCCGGGAGAAGGCCCAAAAGATCCGCCAGAACCTGCACCTGCCCGTCCACAAAGCGGCCTGCACCGATTCCGATCACCGGAACGGGGATTTCCCGGGCCACGCGGGCACCCAAGTCCTCGGGGACGCATTCGAGCACGAGAGAAAAGATTCCGGCATCGACCAAGGCCCGGGCGGACTCGAGGACGGTCCCGGCGTCGTTTCCCCGCCCTTGGACAAACATCCCGCCATATTGGTGGACACGCTGGGGCATCAACCCGAGGTGGCCCATGACCGGGATCCCCTGACCGGTCAGGGCCCGCACCAGGTCAAGCGGCGTCCCCTCCATCTTGACGGCGTGACACCCGCAGTCTTTGAGGGCCCGGCCACAGGCCCGGACGTCTTCGGCCATGTTCCCGCAACACCCGAGGAAGGGCAGATCAAAGACGACCAGGGCATCTCCGCTGGTCCGGCTGACCGCCGAAGCATGATGGTACATGGCGTCCAGACTGACCGGGAGGGTATTGGGATATCCCAAGGCCGTATTGGCCAGGGAGTCTCCCACCAGGATCATGTCCACTCCGGCATCATCTGCAATCCGGGCCGTAATGCTGTCCCAGGCTGTGACCATGACGATGGGTTCGTGGCCCTTTTTCCGGATGATGGATCGTGTGGTTGTCACTGACAGGCTCCTCTCTTGGTCCCGCCCTCAGGGAAGAAGGGCATCACCGCCGCAGAAGAATGCCATGTCCTGCGGTTCTTCAGGCTCTTGAAACGTATCTGGAATGATTTCGTTGCAGGGAATGACGACAAAACGTCTCTTGCCCGCTCTCGGATGCGGAATCACGAGGGAGGGATCCTGCCATTCCCCGCCCGACCAGGTGATGATGTCGATATCAAGCGGTCGGGACTGGTATCGTTCCTCGAGGTCACGCCCGGCCCGTTCTTCAAGTCTCTTGCAGCATGCAAGGAGCTGACGGGGGTCGAGATAGGTATCAAAATGAACAGCGCAATTCAGGAAGGCGGGGTGTTCCCCCTTCATCCCCAAGGGTGCCGTTTCCCAGACCGAGGAGACCGCCAGGATCTCCCCGCGGCGGGCAAGCTCACGGACCGCCAGTCGCAACGTGATCAGTCTTCTTCCGAGATTGGCCCCGAGGGACAAGAGGTAGGTATGCATCATTCCACCAGGAGATGGTCGATTCCGTACCGTCCGGCCGGCTTTGTGACCACCCATGCTGCTGCACGAACAGCACCATGGGCAAAATTCATGCGTGAGGTCGCAACATGCCCCAGGGTGACACGTTCGGCGTCACCAAAGAAATAGACGGTATGCTCACCGACGACATCACCGCCCCGGATGGCATGGATCGCGATCTGGTCCTGCGGACGTTCGCCCACCATTCCCTCACGACCGTAGCAGAAACACTCGTCGGGAACGAGACCACGACCGGCGGCTGCCGCCTCGGCAAGGGTAATTGCTGTTCCGGATGGAGCATCCTTTTTCAGTTTGTGATGAACCTCGGTCACCTCGATATCGAAGGCCGGCCCGAGACGGTGGGCCGCCTGTTCCACAAGCGATTTGAGAACCGCCACACCGATGCTGTAATTATTGGCGTGGAAAACCGGAATCTCCCGGGCGGCCTCGTCGAGCAGGGTAAAGTGGGCGGCTTCGAGGCCTGTTGTTCCGACAACAAGAGGTTTTTTGGCCGTCCTGGCCGCGGCCAGGACACCCGGGAAGGCATCCCGGAAGCTGAAATCGATCAAGACATCGCTGGTAGCAAAAGCGGCAGCCAGATCGGAGCCGATCAGGATACCGCTGGCCGGTCTTCCGGCATTGAGCGCTGCATCGGTCCCGAGACCGGGAAACTGCGGCGCATCCACAGCGGCGGCGAGTACGGTTTGGGGATTTTCGAAAATCGCGTTGATGAGGTTTTTTCCCATCCGTCCGCCGGCGCCGACCACTCCGACCTTGACCATCATTCCACCTCCCGGACCGGCAGACCAAAAGCCTTCATGGAGGCAAAGAGACGCTGTTTGTTGGCGGAACCCATCGGCACAAGCGGCAGGCGGAGATCCTCGCGGCAATAGCCCAAAACGGAGGCCGCTGTCTTGACCGGAACCGGATTTGTTTCAATAAACAGGCACCGGCAAAGATCGAGATGGGAGAGATGGAGTGCTCTCGCCCCGGCAAGATCTCCGGCATTCCATGCCGAAACCAGATCCGACATCGAGCGGGGGGCGATGTTGGAAAAGACGGAGATGACACCCTTCCCCCCGATGGAGAGGATGGGAAGCACGATCCCGTCCTCTCCGGAGAGAAGATCAAACTCGCGATTCCCGATCCGCTCCAGGGTTTCGCTGGCCTGGGCCAGCGAGCCGGTGGCGTCCTTGAGACCGACGATGTTTTTGCAGTCAGCAGCCAGACGGGCCACGGTTTCCGGCAAAAGATTGACACTGGTTCTTCCGGGAACATTGTACAGGACAATCGGAATGTCACAGGCCTCGGCCACCGTGCGGTAATGCTGGTACAACCCTTCCTGCGTCGGTTTGTTGTAGTACGGGGTAATCAGCAAGGCCCCGTCGGCTCCGGCGGCCCGGGCATGCCGGGTCAGTCTGATCGAAGTCTCGGTGCAATTCGAGCCCGTTCCGGCCAGAACCTTGATCCGGCCTTTGACGGTCCGGATGGTGAACTCGATCACTTCCCGGTGCTCATCCTCGCTCAGTGTTGCCGACTCGCCGGTTGTCCCGCAGGGCACAACACCCGAGACACCGTTGGCAATCTGGAACTCGATGCACCGGGCAAGCGATCCGTAATCGACGGAACCGCCGGAAAACGGCGTGATGAGTGCTGTGTAGCATCCCTCGAACATGTTCGCCTCCTGAAGGCTTACTCTTGTGCGGCGCGGTCACGAAGTGCCGCGTACTTGATCTGGAGACCGAAGAGGTTGATGAACCCTTCGGCATCCTTCTGGTTATAGACGGATTCCTTTTCGAATGTCGCCAGCTCTGGATTGTACATGGAATATTTGCTGCGTCTGCCGGCGGTGATCATGTTTCCCTTGAGGAGCTTGAGCCGGACTTCGCCGGTCACCTTCTCCTGGGTCTTGTCGATAAAGGCGTCGATGGCCTCCTTAAGGGGGCAGAACCACTCGCCGTTATAGGCCATTTCACCGAATTTGATGGCGACGTGCTGTTTGAAGTGCATCGTCGCCCGGTCAAGAATGAGGGTCTCAAGCTGGCGGTGTGCCTGCCAGAGGATGGTTCCACCGGGAGTCTCATAAACACCACGGCTCTTGATCCCGACAAGACGATTTTCGACGATATCAACGCGTCCAATTCCATGCTTCCCGCCGTATTCATTGAGTGTCGTCAACAAATTGTAGGGGGACAATCTTGTCCCGTTCACCGAAACCGGAACTCCCGACTCGAACCCGATGGTCACCTCGTCCGGCGTATCAGGAGTCTCCCGAAGATTTTTGGTTGTCAGGAACATGTCGTCCTTGGGCTCGTTCCAGGGATCTTCGAGGATTCCGCCCTCATAGGAGATGTGCAGGCAGTTTTTGTCCATCGAATACGGCTTTTCGACCGTTACCGGAACCGGGATCCCGTTCTCTTTGGCGAAATTGATCAGCTCGGTGCGGGACTTGAAATCCCAGGTCCGCCAGGGCGCGATGATCTGGAGATCCGGGGCAAGCGCCTTGAAGGTCAATTCGAAGCGGACCTGGTCATTCCCCTTGCCGGTGGCTCCATGAGAAACAGCGTATGCGCCCTCCTTGCGGGCGATCTCGACATGATGCTTTGCGATAACCGGACGGGCGAGCGAGGTTCCAAGAAGATACTGGTCCTCGTAGACCGCGCCGGCCTTGAGAGCACGAAAGACATAGTCTCGCACGAACTCTTCCTTGAGATCGAGGACATGGACACTGCAGGCCCCGGTCCGCATGGCCTTGTCCTCAAGTCCATCCAGCTCGTTGCCGAGTCCGACATCGGCGGCATAGGCGACAATGTCGGCATCATAGTTTTTCTGCAGCCATTTGAGAATGACCGAGGTATCCAGACCGCCCGAATAGGCGAGGACAATCTTTTTTTTATTAGCCATGGGGCACTCCATCGTATGAAGAGATTCCGGGTACTCATGCGAGTACCGTTAGAATATACACTGCGTGACACCTGACGGGAAGCGCTTGCTATTATTTCTGGCATGCGCCCTGTCATTCCGATCCTGTTTCTTCTGTCGGTCGTCCTTTCCCTCTCCTGTGATCAGGACACACCGGCCAGAAAGTTGGCGGACCAGTCGGCTTTTCGCAGGATCGAGAGGATCTGCCGGGCCTCCCTGATCCTCCCGGCTACGGAACGGGATCGGTCCAGACTCCTTGTCCACCGCTTGGCGAACGGCACCGGCTCGAATCTCGACCGGTTTTTCACCCTGCTTTCCGATCCGGACAGGAAAGGGCCAGTCCGGATCCTCCATTACGGGGATTCCCTCCTCTGGGCCGATCTGATGACATCCAGGATCCGCACCCGTCTGACCAATGTTTTCGGGAACGGCGGTCGGGGCTTGATCGCTCCGGCACTCGAGGCGCAGGACAATGCCTTGAGTGCACTCGGACACCAGCAGTGGGGGAACTGGTCCGTCGAATTTTTGCAGACCATGGCAGGATTCAGGCAGGAGATGGGCATCACCATGCGCCGGGTGACTGCGGTCGGGATCCAGTCCTTCGCGCTGTTTGACCTGTCAGGTGATGCCCCGGTTGACAGTCTTCTTGTTCTTGCCGAACCCGGGAGCGGAAGCTACATCCTGACAGGCTATGACAGTACCGGAACACGCTCCTGGAGCAATGCGAACACCATCACGTCCAATGCGCCCGTACGTCATGTTGCGCCGTTCCCCATGAGCACAATAACACTCTCAGCATCACCCGGTACGATCCTCTACGGAATCTCCCTCGAACGCCAGGCTGGCGGGCTGGTCTACACCCCGGTCATGCGACGTGGCATCTGCTCGCACGATCTTCCCGACATTGCAGCACAACGGTTCCGGGCTCAGCTTGCCGAGTTTGGACCCGATCTTGTCATTCTGCAGTTCGGAAAAAACGAAGCTGGCTGGGACAAATATACGCTTCATAAGCATCTCTCGGGGATCCACTGGATGGTTAGCAATCTCAAGGCGGCCTGTCCCTCTGCAACCCTCCTCCTTTTTGGTCCCGGGCCACGGATCAATACCAGGGCCAGTCCTCCCCGGGTCTTCCCGTCGGTAGGAGAAATGAACACAGCCCAGCGTGAACTGGCTCTTGCGGGCAAAGCGGTCTGGTTTGACAGTTATACGGCCCTGGGCAAGGAAGAGGGATTTATGGCCATGGCCTGGCAGGGACTGGTCATGCCTGACTACGTACACCTGACGTATCAGGGTGGAGATTTCCTGGGTGACATTTTTGCCGACGCCCTGCTGGAAGCGTATGGACAATGGATACTTGAGAAAGTATCATCTTTGAAATAATACAATGCAATCTGATAGGGCAAATGTCCCCCACGAGTCTAAGTACAGGAGTCACGCATGCAATCATCAGCGAAAATGTGTATTGGAATACTCCTTTTTCTGTTTCTCTCACCCTTCAGCCTCACCTCCAGAAATCTTGTCGTTGAATCAGATCCTGTTGGTGCAGATGTGTATATCCAGGGGACACGGGCAGGTAAAACGCCTCTGACATTCCCTCTCGACCAGAAAACACTCAAACAATCTGAAGGAATCCGGGTTTCCATCACATATCCGGGGTACACCCCCTTTGACACAAAACTTTCTCCTGATACAGCCACGGATTGCTGGTACGTCTGTGCCGGATTGTTACCAATCGGCACACCCGGACCGGTATCATCAAAAGGAGTGCGACAAATCTCTCTGTCGACGAATTTCACCCAAGGTGCTTTGAACGGATATTCCATCCCCCCGGGACAGACGATGGCCTTTCACACAAAAATCAAGACGGGTAGAGTTCAGGCGACAGCTCTGCTCTATCAAACAAACCTGGTCTTTATCGTTGATAATATGGACAAGAATATCGAATTGGACTTTCCAACCCGACCAGTCATTTTCATACTGCCGGACTCCGATTCTTCGATTTCCATCCAAAACAAAACGATTCGAAAAATCACAAGCAGACGCAGTATCGCATATGTGCCAACCAGCACCAAGGATCTGGACTTCAGTTGGCACACAAGACGGGGTCTCTCGAACGTATTGGAAAAAGAATATACCATCCGGCTCGAGAAAGGAAACGAACCACATACAGTCGATATCAATGCATTGAAGAGCTACATGTATTCGGGATTGGGGCTAGGATATGGACTCGGATTCTATGTGAACTTGCACCCCGAAAACAGTGGATCAATCACATTCTCGGCTCTGGGGATCTTTCTTGAAAAACCACTTGAAGAAAATACCGGACTGTGGGGAAGTTTCACTATCAATTCGTACAACAACAACACATCCGCTCTTGAAGAGGGAACGCTTTTCATATTTGATATCGGTCTCTATCACGGTATCAGGTTGTATAATGACAATTTTTTGAAATTGCGAGCCGGATTGGGGATACTGGCCAAGGCCACAATCGATCAGGATGATTCATCATTTCCTGATGGTGCAACGCCGCGCCCAAACCGTGATTCGACTGTCTTCGAATTTGGAATCGGCTGGTGGTATCGCAGTTTTGGATTTCATGCCGGGCGCTCAGGCTCGGTTCTATTCGAACTCTGGACCGTCATTCCAAAAGAGATGTACGGTGGAGCCCTCGCACCCATGTGTGGACTCAGGTTGATATTCGGATTCTGACAGTGTACTGGAATTCCTGAACTGCAAATGAACGTATCGTCTTGTCTGAAACAAGGTACCCCGCCCGTGCATGGCTGATACATCGCATGCACACCACCATCAAAAACAGTCACTCATGCGAAGCAAATGCCTGTTTTACCCCCGGCCCAACAGGAGGGTCATGACCGCTTTTTGGACATGCATCCTGTTTTCGGCCTCGTCAAAAACCACGGAGTTCGGTCCGTCGATGACACCGTCCGTGATCTCCTCCCCGCGATGGGCAGGCAGACAATGCTCGATCAGACAGTCCGGCCTGGCCAGTGCCATAAGACTCTCGTTGATCTGGTACTCCCTGAAAGCGGCCGCACGGATCTCTTTCTCTTTTTCCTGGCCCATACTGGCCCATACATCGGTATAGAGGCAATCGGCATTTTTGACGGCTTCACGGACATCGGTTGTCGCTTCGACAGTCGCACCGAAGACAGCCATGGACCGGGCCTTGTCGACTATCTCCTGCTTGAGCGTGTAGCCCTCGGGCGAAGCACAGACAAAATGCATCCCCATCAGAGCTGCTGCATAGGCCAATGAGGTGGCGACATTGTTCCCGTCACCGACAAAGACCAGCTTCCTGCCCTTGAGTTCGCCACGGTGCTCCATGATTGTGTAGAGGTCGGCCAGAGCCTGACAGGGATGTTCGTCATCGGAGAGCCCGTTGATGACCGGAATGCTTGCATGGCGGGCCATGTCGAGAATGGCCTGGTGCGAGAAGGTGCGCAGCATGAGGATGTCCATGAAGCGCTCCATGTTTTTGGCGACATCGTACACGGATTCACGTTCACCGAGCTTGAAATTGGTCTGGTCAAGGTAGATCGCCCGTCCACCAAGATGGAGCATGCCGACCTCGAACGAGATTCTGGTCCGGAGAGAGGCCTTTTCAAAAATCATCCCGAGGGTCTTCCCCTGCAGGACCGGTTTGTTCGTACCTTTTTTGGCACGTTCTTTTTTTTGACGTGCTGTTGTTTCGAAGATCTGGATGATATCGGCCGTCGTGAGCGACTCCATGGAGACCAGATCTTTTGTCCTGAAACTTTTCATCATAAAACTCCTCATTGCCGGTCAGAGCACAGTCCTGTAAAAAACCGGATATTCAAGATCAAACAGCCCGGAACTCCGTCCCGATTCCGCCATCCGTAAACACTTCAAGAAGAAGCGCATGGGGGGTCATGCCGTTGACAATGTGTACCTTTTCAACTCCGTTTTCGAGACACTCAATGATCGAGTTGACCTTGGGAAGCATCCCGCCCGAGATGACACCCTCCGTGATCAACGCACGGGATTCCTGGATGGTCAGGGTTGAGACCAGACTCGCGGGATCCTTTGGATCACGGAGAACACCCGGGACATCGGTCAGATAGATCAGCTTGCTGGCATGGATGGACTGCGCCACCCGGCTGGCAACCATGTCGGCATTGACATTATAGCTCTTTCCGTCCTGGCCGAAGGCGACCGGAGAGATAACCGGGATGAAGTCCCCATCCAGCATCCGGTCAATCAGGGGGGTCGAAACCGACTGGACAACACCGACCTGGCCATAGGTTCCGCCGTCTGAATCGACATAGGGAACGGCATGCAGGAGAGGACCGTCCTTTCCTGAAAGCCCGACCGCATTCCCGCCGTGCTTGTTGATCAGGGTCACGATGTCCTTGTTGGAACGGCCCGAGAGGACCATCTCGACAACACGCATCGTTTCCTCGTCCGTCACCCGCAGACCATTGCGGAACTCGCCCTTGATGTTGAGCTTTCCGAGCATCTCGTTGATGTGCTTTCCGCCACCGTGCACCACGACGAGATTGATGCCCACCAGTTTGAGGAGGACCAGATCACGGGCGACCTTCTCCCGGAGTTCGTCATTGAGCATGGCACTCCCGCCGTATTTGACGACAAAGGGCTTGCCTGAAAAATCTCGGATATAGGGCAGAGCCTCAATGAGAATCTCCGCCCTCTTGATCTTGGCTTCCATAGCGAGGGTCCCGAAACGCTTCAGATATACTGGGAATTGATTTTCACGTAATCGTAGGAGAGGTCAGTCGTGATTATGTAATCACTGGCCTTGCCGACACCGAGGTCAACAGTAACCTGAATATTGCGTTTATTTAAAATTGTCCTGCCATCGGCAGGCTTGAATCCGTTGAACATGCTGTTCTCGCAAACCTGGACACCGTTCATGAAAACATTGATCTTGTCGGGGTTGATCGCAACTTCGGTCGCCCCGATGGCCTGGATGATGTTGCCCCAATTGGCGGACTGGCCGTACATGGCTGTCTTGAAGAGTACGGAGTTGGCAATCTCCCTGGCTGCGAGTTCGGCCTCAGCCTTTGTTGCGGCACCCTTGACCGTGAGCGTGATCACCTTGGTCACACCCTCGCCATCGTTGATGATCTCCATGGCGATGCAATCGCAGAGCATGGTCAGGGCGTGTTCGAAGATCGAATAATTCACTCCGGTCCTGTTGATGATCTGGTTGTTCTGTCTCCCATTAGCCATCATCAGGACACAGTCATTGGGACTCATCTGCCCGTCAATCGTCAATTTGTTGAAGGTATGCTTGGCCGCAGAGCGCAGGGCCCGCTGCATCATCTTGGGGGCAATATTGGCATCCGTCGTGATCAGTGTCAGGACTGTAGCCATGTTGGGATTGATCATCCCGGAACCCTTGGCAATCGCTCCGATCGTGATCAGTTTCCCGCCGATGATGCAGGTCACTTTGGCCATCTTGCGCTTGGTATCGGTCATCATGATCGCATCGGCAGCATTCCGGACGTTGTTTTCGGCAATCAGTTTTCGTTTGAGTTTTGCAATACCGTAATTGATGGATTCCATCGGAAGCGGAACGCCGATCACTCCGGTCGATGCGTAGAGGATCGAATTGGACGGGATCTCGAATTCGTCCCCGATCTGCTTCCCGATCTCCCTGACATTTTGAACACCCTCACGACCGGTACAGGCGTTGGCATTCCCGCTGTTGGCCACAATCGCATGGACCTTGTTGCCGAGATTTGTTTTCGAGACTTTGAGCGGAGCGCCTTTGATGCGGTTACTGGTAAAGATGCCCGCAGCATTGCAGGCGTCACGTGAAAAGATGATACAGAGATCCTTGGCACCATTGGTCTTGATCCCGCAGGAGATGCCGTTGGCCACAAAACCGACCGGAGCCGTGACTCCGCCCTCCCCGTGATGGAGTTTGACACTCTCGAAAATCTTTTTGACTGCCATGCATTCCCCTCTTCAGACAAGTGCTGTTTCTTCGGGAAACCCGAAGCGCACATTCATATTTTGTATGGCTTGACCGGCCGCGCCCTTGACAAGATTGTCGATGGTACTGACCGCGATCAGGGTTCCCGGTATCCCCGAGGGGACAACCGTACACACACAGAGATTCGTGTGTGCCACGTGTGCAATCTCGGGAAGCCCGTTATCCAGAACCCGGACAAAAGGTTCCCCCTCGTAAAAATGTGCAAGATGCGCACGACACTCCTCGGCAGTCTTCGCACTCTTGAAATAGATCGTTGAAAGAATGCCCCGTTCAATTGGCAAAAGATGGGGCGTAAAGATCACCGGCGTTGCAAAGCTGGCTGCCAGTGCAAGTTCCTGGGCAATCTCGGGGGTATGCCGGTGCGTCCCGACCCCGTAGGCACGGAAGTTGTTGGAAATCTGCATGAAGGTTGCTTCGGGAGTCACCTTGCGCCCCATTCCCGACACTCCGGACTTGGAGTCAACAATCACCGTGTCATTGCTGCAGTAGCCACGGGCCATCAACGGAAGCATCGGGATGAGGACAGATGTCGGATAACACCCCGGATTGGCAATCAGGGATGCTGTCCGCACGGAATCCCTGTTCCATTCCGTCAGGCCATACACGGCGGAGGGCAGGATCTCTGTCGCTGTGTGTTCGTGCTTGTACCACTTTTTGTATTCGACAGGATCACTCAACCGGTAAGCCGCCGAGAGATCGATCACGACGGAGTCATGCACAAAGCCTGGGCCAGCCTCGAGAGAGGATTCGGCCGGTAGGGCAAAAAACACACACTCCGCCTTGACAGACTGTGAAGCAGGATCCAGTGGTTCGAAGACGGGATCGAATCCACCCTTTTGGGCAACGATGAAATCGCTGATCGGCCGGCCGGCATGCTGTTCGGATGTGATGAAGACAATCTCGACATGGGGATGCCTGACAAGCATTGAAAAAAGCTCAAGTCCACTGAAACCGGCAGCGCCGGCAATGCCCACCTTGACTGTCCTCATACACACACCTGATCATGCCCACAGCCGTCATCCGGCCGCGTGCTGGTTACCCATCACCCTCAGTATCCTGACTGGATGGTACTGCAGTGGCAGACAACGCTGCTTGTCCCGGCTTTTTGCCTCCGGCCTGGGGGGCTGGCGCCTCTCCAGACCTGATCTGACGCTCGATCTCGGTGGCGATCTCGGGATGGTCCACAAGGAACTGGCGCAGGTTTTCCTTGCCTTGCCCGATTCTCTCGTTCCGGAAGGAATACCAGGTCCCGCTCTTTTCGATAATGTTTCTGTCGATCGCAAGTGTCAGGAGATCGCTCTCGCGACTGATCCCCTTCCCGAAGATGATCGGAAATTCACACTGCCGGAAGGGCGGCGCGACCTTGTTCTTGACGATCTTCACACGGACAAGGTTTCCATAGGCTTCATCGCCCTGCTTGAGAGTTTCAATCCGGCGGATATCCATCCGTACCGAAGCGTAGAACTTGAGAGCATTCCCGCCTGTGGTCGTTTCGGGGTTCCCGAAAAAGACACCGATCTTCATCCGGATCTGGTTGATGAAAATCAGCGAAGTCCGAGATTTGTTGATGGTCCCGGTGAGCTTGCGCAAAGCCTGAGACATGAGTCTGGCCTGGAGGCCCATGTGGGAGTCCCCCATTTCGCCGTCCAACTCTGACTTGGGAACGAGCGCAGCGACGGAATCGACGACGATCACATCAATTGCTCCAGAACGGACAAGGGCGTCCACGATCTCGAGAGCCTGTTCCCCTGTATCGGGTTGCGAGACAAGGAGATTGTCGGTATCCACCCCAAGGGCCTTGGCGTAGACTGGGTCAAGAGCGTGTTCGGCATCCACAAAAGCCGCTGTTCCGCCGGCTCTTTGTGCTTCGGCCACGATCTGCAGGGCAATCGTCGTTTTTCCGGATGATTCCGGTCCATAGATTTCGGTGATCCGTCCCCGGGGGATACCCCCGACACCGAGTGCCATATCGAGGGAAATGGCGCCTGTGGAGATGACTGGTACAGCTTCACGGGTGTCGTCACCGAGACGCATGATCGACCCTTTGCCATGCTGTTTTTCAATCTGAAGGATGGTGGCTTCGAGTGCCTTTTTCTTTCCGTCGGCCTGAACGTCCATTTGCTGTTGCTCCTCTGGTCAAACGCATTCCTGCGCTGTAGTCCGGGGAATGCAGTCTGCACCCCCACGGAGATATACCTGCAAAGCCACCCGTATATTGCACTTTGTGAAAAAAATATACGTTGATACGTTGATAAAATCCAGTTCTCCGCTCGGTCTTGGAAAATCAAGCCCCGTCCGTCTCACATCTCCGCGTAAAAGCGGCGATTGGCTTCGAGTTCAGGATCGAGTGCCCCGCCATTTTTCGTGTACTTATGGTAATGGTTGGTAATCTCTGTGATCTTCTTGGCCCGGATGTTCTTGAAGCGGACGGCAATCTCGGTAAACATAGGTTGCTTCTCGATCTGGTCCCGCAATTCGCGGGAGAACGGACAGTGCCGGTAGAGAATATTCCGGACAACCTTGTTGAGGCGGATCACACCCTGTGACTCGTATTTGATCCAGAAACGGTAATCCGAAACAAAGATGTCGCGCATGTTTCCCCGGCAGTTCTGGATCTGGGTCTTGATCTTTGCCTTGGTTTCTTCGGAAAGGTCCCTGTTCTTCCGGTAGAACTGGATGTAATCGGTATAGTCTGCCGTAATTGAGGGCTGGGTGACATCATTCCAGGCCGGTCCCATCATCGTCTTGCAGAGTTCCCACCTGAAGGCACCGACCGCATCGATGATCAAACCCTCGAGGTCCTCGGAGGAGAGGATGGGCAGAACAATTCTCGCACGGCTCCGCTTGTCCTTTCCGACCAGTTCCTGCCACATGAACTGGCGGGACCCGAAGGTCGGCGCCAGGATGATGTCCGGAATCACCGGCATCTGGATGAATTCACGTTCGATCCCGGCATCCGGTTTCCGCAACATCACCTCACGATAAAACGCCGAAAAATCGATTTTGAGGAGTTTGCGCAATTCATCCTCGACCTTCTTTTTGAGGACAAGCGCATTCTCCATTTCCTTGACGAACATGTCTTCATGCAAAACAGGAAAGTGGACCGAAAGCTGACCGTAACACAAGCGTTGCGTAGTCTTGACCATGTGGGCAATCTCGTGATGAAGCCGTTTTTCAACGTTGTTTTCGTAACTCTCCTTGTCAGCCTCGCCTACCTCGCCACGCTTTTTCAATTCGCGGAAAACACCCATATAATCGTTTCCGAAATCGTCAATCGACGGCTCCTTTTCGCGGGAGTAGATTGTTGACAGCCATTCCGTCATCGAATAAACAGGAAACTCCGGATTTAGTCTTGATGGATCCTGGAGCTTGTAGAGACGCATGGTAGTTGCGGGATTGAGGAGGCGCTCGTCCATATACCCGTAATTGATGAACATCGTGTAGAGTCTGGAGGTATTCCGTTCCTTGTGCATCCTCTTGAAGACGGCCTCGTAGACATCGTAGAAAATCGTGGTGACGGCGCGACGGAGTTTGCGGACAGGATCTTCGGAACTGAATTTGTCCTTGAGCTTGCGGAAAGAATCCATGGCTGCTTTGAACTGGTCCGCTTTTTCCTTGGAGATCGCGGAGTAGTCGAGAATCTTTTTCAATGAACCCTTCAGCTCGTCCGGAAGACTGGAGACATCCACGATCTCCTCGACAGTCGGAGTTTCATCCGGGATGATGGCCACATCGGCACTGTCATCGACACCGGCATCATCGTCGAGGAGTGCAGCGATGTCCGGGGAGAGTCCCGATGTTTCCACGCCCTCGGCCACGGCATTGATGTCATCCTGCTGGAGTGCCCGCTCAAAATACCCGAAGTCGATTCCGGGATCTTTTCCGAACTCGCTGGCAAAACCGGACAGGAGTTCCTTTGTCCTGATGGAGAGGTAATCGATGATCTGGGAAGGAAGAACGCTGTCGCTGTTGGTCCGGATGGCATCGATCGCCGCCCGGGCGAATTCGGTAAACAGGCTCTCCTTGTGGAGATTGTAGATGGTGTCAAAGAGTTCATCATAGCGATCGACCAGGGAGCCGACATCGTCCATCAACTGGCCGAAACACCGGGAGAGATCATGACAGATATAGAGGGTCATGGCCGGGTCGGCCGTAAAAAAGGCCTTCCTCAGATTGGGGGCCAGCCTTGCAAATCTCCGGTAATACTCGACTTGCTTTTTGTTGTTTTGTGGCGGCGAGAGCCGTTCTTCTCCGTAAATGGCAGAAAAATCTTTTTCCATGAAGGGCTGGCTGAATTCCTCGGGGACAGGGATGTCCCGCAACCGGAGTGCCGCCAGATTCTGTTCGGCCTGTCTGAAATAGGAACTGTGGACGGTACTCTTGGACCCGATTATTTCCTTGAGAAGGAAATAATAGACTCCGGCGTTTTCGACCATGATCGAGAGGGTATCGTGTCCACGTTGCAGTCTGGTCCAGAATTGGGAGAGTGCGTCGATCCCGAGCATCATGGTCATGGCCATGGCCATGGCATGATCCGGTTTGCTGGCCATGATCGACTGTAATTGTTGTTCGTTTTGGATGGGTGCGATATAGAGGGAGCACGGACCCAAAGCCCGATAACTGCAGGAAGCCGGTTTGCCGTCAAAGAGATTGGGGATTCCGGGAAAGGTGTTTTGCCCGAGTTGTCCCAGGCGATAGCCCTCGGTCAGGAGGACTTCGTCGTCCGTCGAGATATCCAGGCCGGATGCTGTCTTGACGATCTCGATCTTGCCTGAGGTCAGGATGTACAGAGACTTGACCGTCTGTCCCTGACTGATGATGACTTCACCGTCACTGACCGTGATACTCCCGGTCTTGCCCGTCTCGA
The DNA here is from genome assembly GCA_036795535.1 of Spirochaetota bacterium. GTDB lineage: Bacteria > Spirochaetota > JAGLSM01 > JAGLSM01 > JAKPMW01 > JAKPMW01. The sequence continues at coordinate 7,508 of DAIREN010000011.1, read as the reverse complement.
TTCCCATGGATCCTGACTCCTCGATAAAAAGCTGCCCGGTCCCTGTATGACACAACAGCACGTTTGTCCACCGCGTGCCAGATGTTTCCCGGATAGATAAGGAAGAACGCTCTTCCAGCCACCCCGGAACAGGCCTCTACCATTGTAGCAAGAAGACATGCTTCTCCGCAATCAAAATCCTTCTTCCGGAAAAAAAGAAGCCAAGGCGCGTTCCGATCCATCCAGAAAAAGGCAACGGCTGTTGCTGGACTGATCGTCCAGAAGTCCATCCATGATCCTGAGCAGGTTCTCGATGGTCTCCCCTGTCTCAGGTAAGCCGATCTCCTTCGGACAGATGGCATTGACCCTGAGGATGCCAGGATATTCGAGAGCGGCCATCTCGGCAGCCTGGACTAGGGTCTTCCGCGAGAGCGTGTAGGCAGCATATCTTGAATTCCGGAGGAGAATTTTGGAATCGAGAAGATGGATCACATGCCCCGGGACGGGATTCCCGGCACCCATCCTGCCGAGGGCCAAAGCCCGGGTCAGAACTGTCGGGGCATGGACATTGATCGCAAAAATCCGCGAGAGTTGTTGAAAGTCCAATTCGGAATAGGACCCGCGCATGAAGAGCGAGGCACAGTTCACAAAAAGACCGATATCGCCCTCGCCCAGTCTTCGTTCGAGGATCTTCACGCCCTCCCAGCCGGAGAGATCCGCCCGCAAGACCTCGTCATCGGCTGCATGCATGCAGGGTGTGTGTCCGAAACCGTGAAGAACAAGATGGAACCCGCGGGCGGAAAGATGGGCGGCAATCCGGTTACCGAGTTTGCCACTCGCTCCGGTGATGAGCGCCGTCGGGATCATGCTCCTGCCAGAACCCGTGCCAGGACGGTCCGGACCCGCTGCATCTCGTCATCGGTTCCGATCGAAATCCGCACCCAGTCGGCTACCCGTTTTCCGGAAAAATGGCGCACGTGGATGTCCTGCTCGGCAAGCATCTGCTGGATGAGGCCGGCCGGAACCGAACCGTGCTGCATGAAGATGAAATTGGCATCGCTGGGAAGCACGCGGCATCCCATGGACTCGAGAGCGATCACGAAATCTCGTCGGGTCGCAACGATCCGCGCCGCGTTTTCCTTCATCCATGCGATATCCCGGATGGCGGCTGTGGCACCGCGCTGGGCGACAAGGTCCAGGTTGTACGAGTCCTTCATGGCAACCAATCCCTCGACAAGACCGGGTGCGGCAAAGGCATAGCCGCAGCGGATACCGCAAAGGGAAAAAGATTTCGAAAACGTCCGGAGAATGATGACATTCTCCCGTGTTCCCAATCCGGCAAGGGTGGAACTCCCCTCGGGGGCAAAGTCGATGTAGGCTTCATCGATGACCACGAGCCCTTCAAACCTGTCGGCAAAATCCAGGAGTCCTTCGGGCGGGGCAAGAATCCCTGTTGGTGCATTCGGATTCGTCAGAATGGCGATTCTTGCTTTCCGCCCGAGCATGGTATCCAGGTCGATGGTAAAATCGTCTTTTGTCTCGACATACTCCACCGTGCACCCGGCCGCTGCCGCCAGAACCGGATACAGGGAATAGGTTGGCCAGGGCAGGAGGAGCGAATCGCCCGGATCGGTGAAGCAGCGGAAAACCAGCGAGAGGATTTCGTCACTGCCGTTCCCGCAAAATATCCGGTCACTTCCGATTCCGTAGGTTTCCGAGATGGCTGCCCGCAATTCCACCCAAGCGGAGGGTGGATACAGTCTCAGCTCGCTCCCGATCGACTCGACCATCGCCTGGATGGCCAGAGGTGATGGCGGCCATGGATTTTCGTTGGTATTGAGTTTGATGGTCTCAGCCTTGATCGGAGGCTGAAAACCCGGGGTATAGGCCGCCATGCCGCGCAGCCGCTCGTTCCAGTACCGTGTCTTCATTGTCAGAGATCCTGTATCTTGCGAAGCAAGGTGATTTTCCATTCGTCATAGACCTTGCGCATGAAGGCCTGGTACATCATCCGCCTGGCCCGTCCATTCTCCTCGAATACGTGCGTGAAGGTCAGCCAGCCCTGGGTCCGGGAGTCCCGGAAAATCTCGAGACCCCATTCGGCCAGGATGAACTGGCTGGCCGGTTGTTTCGCGCAAATGTAGGGAAAATTTTGGATGGTCTGTTTCCGGAAATCGTGATAAGCGGCATCGGCGAACATGTATTTGTACGCGGCGAACATGTCCTTGCGCTGAAGGGCCTGTATCATTTTTGTCAGGACGTAATAGGGCGTCTCGTGCATGACACTCTCGGTGAGCCTGAGTGCATTGGGTTCGATCTGATAGACCTGACGCATCCAGAGTTTTGGCATCTGGCCGGCGCTTGCCGCAACTGGAGAAAAGACCGTCTCGTCTGAGGAAGAAACTGAAATCACGGTCAGTTCAGCCGGTCCGGATGCGGTCTTTGGCTGAAATGAATGAACCGCCTCAATCTGCCCCAGGGGCTGGTCGGGTTGAAGGATCGTGAAGGATTGTGTTTCCCGGTCAATCCGGACGATGTGGAGTCCGCGCCGGAGGCCGTCTCGGCCGATGGTCATGCAGATCAGTTCATTTTTTCCGTCACCGTCACAATCGCGGAACTCGATTCCCTGACAGTAGTCATCAGACGTCTTTACTCGGGCGATTTCCCGGCCTCTCTCGCCTCTCCCGTTGCGTACTGTGACCTCATAGATCCGGAACTCCGCGTCCTGCCCGCGATGGAGATCCACATGACGCACGACGGCTTCGACAGTCCCGTTTCCGTCAAGATCGTTGACGAGGATCAGTTCCTGAAGGGATTGTACGGGGTTGGAGAGGGCAACCCTGACATCCCGGCGCCAGTGATTGACGGGTTCGGCGGCGAACATCGAACTGCTGAAAACGACGGAAACGGCTGCCAGAACCAGCCAGGCAGGGCTTCGTCCTGTAAAGAATCGCATGGCGATGTCATTGCTCCCTTGCACGTGGATATTTCGAGACTCCATATCCGATAATCGGCATATTATTTCAACAATACAAAAAAAACATGGAACCGTGGCGATCGCCCGGACCTCTCCTTCTTGAACGGCTTCGGGTTCCAACCCGCCCCGTCAGAAAGGAGATGTCATGAAATACTCTCGTGTTTTGGCATTGGTGGTCCTGCTTCCATGTCTCGCATTCCTCGACTGTGGCAGTGATGATGCGGAGAGCCCGGAGATACCGCTCCTCCGCCTGGATCCACCCGGCATACATGCCTCAGGCTATCCGGACGAGGTCCCGCACGATCTCCCCTACCTTGCCTGCGATTTTTCGGTCCCATGCGCCACAAACTCCGGGTATTGCATCCTGCTCGGTCCGACAAACATTCCTTGCACACGGACCTGGTCGGTCTCGGGAGAACGCCTGTATCTCACAGTCGGCCTGCTCCCGCCGGGAAGGTATACGCTCTCGTTGGGCGGTTTTCTGTCGACACATGCACAGGAATTCAAGGAGTACACCGGAAGTTTTTCCGTCCGGATCCGGCAACCCGGGAACGATACAACTCCTCCGGTCCTCGTCAGCCAGACTCCCGCCGATCAGGATTTTTCGGTCCAGCCGTCTCTTGCCAGAATTGTCCTGCGCTTTGACGAACCTGTTGATACGACTGCGCTGGAATACTCCCTGTCAGACGGGGTAAAAAACCTGCGCTGCACCATCGACACAAGCATGCGCATGACCGATCTGGTGATCTGCACGCTTGATGAGCCACTTACTCCCGAAACCTGTTATGTGTTTTCACTCTACTCCATCGCGGACCCGGCAGGGAATGCACGGCCTGTCCATGTCCTGCTCTTCGCAACGGCTTCTTCAGGAGGAACACAGGGGCACCTTGCGGAGGGATTGGTGGAACACCCCGTTCTGTCGGAAGTCTGTGTCGCCGGGTATTCCGCAGGGGGAGCCTCGGACGAGTTCATAGAACTCTACAATCCCGGAATGACGCCACTCGACCTCGCGGCGGGAGGATATCGAGTCTATAAAGCGAGTGCCACAGGCTCACCCGAACTGATCTGTGATTTTGCGAATGCCAACCATTTTTCACGCTTGGCCAGTCCGACCAGGATTCCGGCCCAGGGGTTTTTCCTGATTGCGAATCAGGCGAGCGGAACGGCCCTCGCGGAGATCGCTGACGGTCTTGTCCTCAAATCGAGGATGTCCCTCGCCGCCAACAATACGGTCTGGCTGACCCGGGGTGGGGTGCCTTCGGAATCGACAAGCATCGACTGCATCGGGATGGGACAGGCCACGAGATACGAAGGCCCCCTTCCGGCTGCCCAACCCGCCTCCGGTGCCAGTCTGGAGCGCAAGGCCAGGCAGGATTCGGATCCTGCCTCCATGGGAAGCGGCGGTCGTGACGAGTTGCGCGGTCATGCCCTGGACCGCAACAGAAATAGTGATGACTGGATTATCCGGAGTGTCCCGCAACCCCAGTCTTCGAGATCGGGATATGAGGACTGGACACGCTGACAGGAGATCAACACCCGGTGGAGGAAGGACCGACCGTCCGAACGAGCCGGTATCCCCGTTCAAGATTGTCGGTAATCAGGCGCCGGGCAATTTTCTCTGTCGGAGTATGGATGAGACAGTTACCGTTCCGGTCAATGACGCGAAACACCATAGGAACCTCCAGAAAGACACGTTACGTTCACAGTCGGCAGGATCAGGGGTTCCCTTGAGCCTGTCCCTGGCGGATCCAGGCCGCCAGCCTCTGGGCGACTTCAGTCATTTCGTAGGGTTTGTGCAGAACATCCAGTGCGCCCTTCTCGAGCATCCGCTGTTCGACATCCCCTTGGGTAAACCCGGTGTGGATCACGATCTTGAGGTCGGGATACTCCGCCTTGAGGAGATCGAATGTCTCTTCCCCCCCCAGTCCGGGCATAATCATGTCCAGGATGACCAGGTCTGGCCGGCTCTCCCGGCAGAGACGCAGCCCCTCTGCTCCGTTCAACGCTGTCCGGACCTCGAATCCCATCCGGCTGAATCCTTCCCGCAGGGCTCCTCCGATGATCTCTTCGTCATCGATGACAACGAGTCGCCCCCGCAACTCGGTATTTCCGGTTTTTTGTGAACAGGCCTCATTTTCCGGGAGGGTTTCTCCGTTTTCGGGTGGTCCGGAAAGCGGGATGAAGATGCTGATGGATGTCCCTTTGCCCGGTGTGCTTGACAACTCGATATCCCCGCGATGGCTGCGGAGAATCCCGTACACGATGAAGAGTCCCATCCCTGTCCCGTTCCGGTCACTCTTGGTGGTAAAAAATGGGTCGAAAATCTTGTCCGCGATGGCCGGATCGATCCCCATCCCTGTATCGCTGACCGTCACACGGACTGTGTTTCCGGGCTTGAGCAGTCTGAACCGGCGGGCATCCTCCTCACTGATGCGGAGTCTTTCAAGGGAGATGGCGAGAACACCGCCCGAGGGCATGGCATCCCGGGCGTTGATGCAGAGATTGAGGAGGACCTGGGCGATCTGTGACTGGTCTCCGAGTATCCAGCAATCATCATCACAGGCAACAGTCTGCAAGTCGATATTTTTCGGAAAGGACTCCCGGATCATGGCGACGACTTCATCAATCACGGAGCCGATATTCACGGGCACAGCCCTGATCTGGCTGCTCCGTGAAAAGGTCACAATGTGTTTGACAAGCGTTGAAGCCCGCTTGGCAATATTGTACACAAGATCGAGCGGTTCGAGAACCTCGTCATCCGTAGTCTTCATCTTGATGACTGTCAGGTAACTGAAGATCCCTGAAAGAAGGTTGTTGAAGTCATGGGCAAATCCGCTGGCCAATGTCCCCAAGGCCTCCATTTTTTGGGACTGGAAGAGCCGCCGTTCGAGGTGGACATGATCCGTGATATCCTCCAGATGGATGGCAACGCTGCCTGATTCGCGGGAATGCAGCGGATAGATGGTGATATTGACGTGCTTCTCGTCATTTTCACCGAATACAACGGTCTCATTGCCCTGGAACATCGGCTTGTTTTCACTGATCGTCCGTTCGAACAGACTGCGCAAACGTTCGAAAAAGGGTATTGATTCAAAGAGCGGAGAACCCATCACCATCGCCCGCTCAATCCGGAAAAACCGTTCGGCAGAACTGTTGACCATCCTGATGCGCAGCCGCTCGTCCAGGGTCAGGATACAGAGGGTACTCGACTCGATGATGTCCTCGAGGAGAAGATTCAGCCGGTTGATCTCGTCCAAGGCACGCTTCTGTTCGGAGATATCGCGCAGGGTCGAAAGGATCGATCCGCTTTTTGAATCGGATTCGCGGATCAGGCAGGAATTGATCATCACCGGAACCGTACTCCCGTCTTTCCTGATAAATTCTTTTTCGTAATCCTTGGTAAAGCCCCAGCTCGAGACCTGTGCAAAGACACTCTCGTTCTCGGTCTGCCAAAACCGGGGTGGTGTCAAAAGTCGCTGGTTTGTACCGATCAGTTCGCCCGTTTCGTATCCCAGCATTTCGGCAAAGGTCCGGTTGCAGTCCAGGATTCTGCCGTGCATGTCCAGAAGCAGTATCCCGTCAATCATCGAGTTGAAGAGGGTCGAATAGCGCAGGCTGGTTTCTTTGAGTCGCGTGACATTCTGCCGCAATTCCGGAATCTGGGCGGCATCCTCGCGGATCCGTCCCAGTCTTCTGTAAAGGAAAATGAAGAAACCGATGGCGACCAGACTGATGACGACAACGAAGGCGTGAAGGAAGATTGTGTATACAAAGGAAGGCCTGGCATCGATCAGGGCCCGCTCTTCGGGAGTCAGAAGATAGAGCCGGAGCCGCTCACCGGGAAAGCGGATGGTCTCCCAAACGGTCTCCATGTTGATGCCTTCCTGTTTGGCTCCATTGGTCACAATCAGGAGCTGTTTCCGTCCCCTTTCGGGGAGAAAATCCTGCTTGTCCGTACCATCGACACCCTCCCGGATCGGGAGCAGCACGGAGAGAGGAAGACCTTCGAGACGCTGCTGGAAGGAACTCGCAAAGATCTGGCGGTTCTCCAGGGTCAAAACGGCACGGATCCCGAGAGATCGCAGTCGCCGGATGGAATATTCCAGTCCCAGGACCTCCGATGAAAAATAGAGACTGAGCCATCGTCCCTGGCCAATCATGGCCCTGGCAACCAGGCAGGGGGTGCTGCAGGCAGCACTGGAGAAAACCAGGTATCCGTTGGTTTCGTTTTCGAATTCAGGCCGTCCCCGGTCAGCCTGGATCCTGATCTGCACCTGGCTGGTTCCGGTGCGACTGGACAAGAGGGTTCCATCGGCCTCACGGAGTGCCAAGCCACCGTACCACTGCCCCCCCGGCAGTGCCTGGATCATTTTTTCAAAAAGCGCTTCCTGTCCGGGAAGAAAGCGGGAAGCCATCCCTGCAATCGAAACGACTGTCATGCCGCGCTGCTCGACTTCGGAAGAGATCTGGTGCACCAGATTCTTGAGCTGACGTTCCTGGAGTCGATATCCTGTCTCATGCATGGCCAAGGTATGGACGAGCAGGAAGATGA
>DAIREN010000010.1:0-38802 GCA_036795535.1 Spirochaetota bacterium | reverse complement strand
GCCTGAATGGCCTGAAGACTGTTCCCCAAAAACATACTGCAAACACGGATTTTCGTGGGGCTTAATGCGCTTCACCCTGGGAGAGGAGGAATTTTTCGACCTCGAGGGCGGCCCGGCATCCGTCGGCTGCAGCCGTGGTTGCCTGACGGTAATAGTTGTCGGCCACGTCGCCCGCTGCGAACACTCCGGGAATGGTGGTTGCGGTCCGGTCGGGCTGGCGCTTGAGGTAGCCGGCCTCGTCCGTCTCAAGGAAGGGCTTGAAGATTCCCGTGTTCGGATCGTGCCCGATTGCGAAAAAGAGTCCGTCGGCCTCGACCTCCTTGACCTCGTTGGTTGTAAGATCCCGCAGCCTGAGCCCCGTCAGGCGATCTTCTCCGAGCGCGTCCACGATGACGTGGCTCATCAAAAAGCTGATCTTGGGATTGTTGCGGGCATATTCCTGCATGATTTTGGATGCACGGAATTCGTCCCGCCTGTGGATGACGGTCACGGAACTGGCAAACTGGGTCAAAAACTGGGCCTCTTCGAGGGCCGAGTCCCCGCCACCGGCCAAAAAGACCTTTTTGTTGCGGAAGAAGAACCCGTCACAGGTGGCGCAGGCCGAGATGCCGTGCCCCCGCAGGCGCTGGACCGAGGGAATATCGAGGTACCGGGCGGTGGCCCCGGTGGCGATGATCAGGGTGGCCGTTGTCAGGGTCTGATCCCCGACTGTCACCGTATAGGGTCTCTTGGAAAGATCGACCCCGGTCACATGCCCGCTGACAAACACGGTCCCGAATTTTTCGGCCTGGCGGCGCATGTTGGCGATCAGTTCCGGCCCCATGATCCCGTCGGGAAATCCCGGGAAGTTTTCGACCTCGGAGGTGGTCATGAGTTGACCACCGGCATCCATCCCTTCGATCAGGATCGGCTCCAGTCGGGCGCGGGCAGTGTAGACGGCGGCCGTCAGTCCGGCCGGACCGCCCCCGATGATGATGACGCGCTTGTGGGAATCATTCGCCATGGTTCTCTCCTTGATTGCTTATATATATAGAAAATTATATAAAACAATCCTCTCAGTCAAGAAGAAGAAAGCGCTTTTCGCTTCCGATTCCGGCCGCTCCTGTCGGCAACGTCACGCTGAAGCTCAGTCCGGCCGTTGTCCAGTTTTCCTGCTGGTCACAGCTCCGGATGAAGATGACGTTGCTTCCATTCATCAGGTTGGGTGTATTGGCCAGGGGAAGGACGATCCGGATCTCTTCCGTTTGCGAATCAAAGACACCGTCCGCTGACGGGACATAGCGCCAGTCTTCGGAGTTCAGGGAGTAGCGCAGCATGGAAACGTGGGAGAAGGCATCCGTGATCCGGCCTGTGATGACCAGATTCTCCCCCTCGACCTTGGCAGCCAGGTTTTCGATCCGGGGGGCGCTGTTGTCGATCAGGACACGGCGGCTATCAGCCCAGGCCGATTTTGCCATGCTTTCCGGGTTTGAGGGCTTGTCACTGGTATGGACCCTGAACTGGTACCAGCCATCGGGAAGCATCTCCGCGTTGAGGATGATCTGGTTTTGTGAGGCATCGACTTTGAGGTATCTCCAGGCCGTACTCTTGTCCATCCGGAAAAAGAGTCGGGTTTCGAGGGTATCGTTGTCGTCATCCTCGCTCTGCCAGGTGATGGCGCACTGTCCCTGGTTCAGTTTGATTTTTTTGCTGTCCTTGGCCTCGTGCCAGGTGGTCAGCATCACACTCCGGACACGGGGCTGTCGATTGTCGTGCACAAAGGGAATCTTGAGGGACGAAAGAACGGGGGAGGCTTCGATGGAAGAGGAACTCATCTCGATCCGGTACTGGACGTAGCGCGCCCGGGGGCTGGAGATCTTTTCTCCCTCCATCCGGGTATAGGGTGCCGACCAGGGACTCCAGGTCCCGTCCGGGGGGTTGGTGTTTCCGGTCCGGGTGGCCAGGGTCAGACGGGCCCCGGCCGGAACGGTCCCGTTCCAGGAGATCGAGCCAAAAGTGACATTGGCCCGGCAGTCCAGAACCCGGGAGGTATAGACTCCCTTGATATCCTTTCCCATATCGAGAACCCGGACACGGCCGTCGTTTCCGGTTCCGAGATAGAGACGGGATCCGTCAAAGAGCATGCTCAGGATCTGGTTCTCTTCCACTCTCAGGAGACGGACAGCCATGCCCGCTGCATCGACGCGGTAGAGGACTCCCAAATCGCCGCTCCCGATGTAGACGGACCCTTTGTCATCCACAGCCAGGGAATGGAAGGAGATATCGCTCATGGTGAAGATTTTATCAACCGAATCATCCGGGTTCAGCCGGTAGACCGAATTCTTGAGAGGGACTTTTTTCCGTTTTTTTGCCTCGTCGTCATCGCTCTCCGAGGCTTCCTGCCGGCGCTGCTCCTTCTCCCGCATGTCCAGCGAGTCACCGAATTCGAAATTCCCGCTCGTCATCCGCCGGCGCTGGGTGGCCGTGGCAAAGAAGACACGTCCGGCCTTGTCGAGGGTGATCGCCGAAATCTCGTCTTCATAGGCATCAAAGAGGGAGCGCACTTTGCCGTCGGAACTGCGCTTGTAGAGGACACCGTTTCCGTCGCTCCCCAGGTAGACAGCCCCGCTGGCATCAATCGCCATCGAGAGAAAATGCGCTTCCTGTCGTGCTTCGAAGAGGCGCTCGACCTTTCCCGTGACCGGATCTATCCGCTCGAGGGTGGCCGGATTGCCGCAGGCGGCATAGAGTTTTCCGTCAGGACCAAAAGCAATCGCGTGGATATAGGTATTGCTCAGGGTGGCCAGGAGGGTTTGTCGCCCGTTGACTTCCATGGCCACGACCCGTCCAGGGGCCGATGCGGCACCAAACAGGCGTCCGTCCGGTCCGGCGGCCAGGCTGCGGATCATCGTGGCCTGGAGGCTGGTAAAGAGGCTGGCCGAACCGTCCTGGGCGATCCGCCAGATCCGGCCACGGACACCGCTGGCCGCGTAGAGTTCACCACCGCGTCCGCGGGCCAGGGACCAGACAAAGAGGTCGCTCCTGTCCAGGAGAACCTGCAATTGCGGGGCGAGAGAGATTTCACCGTTTTCGCTGACGGTGATTCCGTCAAAGCGGCCGTTCTCGAAGTCCCGGATCCCGGATTCTTCGTAGAATGACGTGGTGACGGCCGAGAGTGCGGCGGTCAGTGTGATGCTGATGGCAACCAGTATCAGGATGCGTTTCATGTTTCTTGATATCCTTTCGTGCGGAACGTCTCAGTTTTCGTAATCCATATCCAGCATCACAAGCTGAATACCGTAGAGGAAGTGGGTTGTCGGATGGATCGAGCGCAGCCGTCCGTTCATGAAACCGCTGCGCGGGATATTGGCATTGGCCAGCATCATGAACTGCGAGTCCGGGAGATTGGGGAGTTTCTCATCCCCGATCACCAATCCGGTCTGGTAGAGTTCGGACCAGACGGCCAGTTCGGACGGGTCGTGTCCGACCCGCAGGGACCGGATGAGACCGTCAAAACTGTAGTGGTCATACTTGGCGGAACCAAAGAAGCGGTCCCAGTAGCGTTCTTCGGCTGTGCTCGAGACGACAAAGAAGATTCGTCCGTTGACGGTGTTCTCGGGAACCTTGATCTGCAGGCGTTCCGTGAAGGGTGTGCCGCGCCAGGGGGTCAGTTCGACCGTCAGGGTGACCGTATCCCCCGGGCGGACCTTCTTGCGATCGACCGAGAGTCCGCTGATCTGGACGGCGGCAATCCCGGGCGTGGCCCGCATCCCGATGGTAATCGACTCGAGGACGACCTCGGTCGAGTGGGAGAAGAGGGCATTAATCACGGGAACGATCATCGTGTAGAGACTGTTGTACCAGGCATCCGCGTTCTGGAAGCTGGCGTAGGCGTCCTTGAGCTGGATGGTCTCACGTCGGCCGGTCTTGACGTCGCGCAAGACAAACCCGTATTCCAGGCCGTAGGTCACCATCCCGTCCTTGGCACTGTTGTCCAGCAGAACACTCTGGATCGTGGAGGCAAAGAGTTCAGGGAAGAGGAGCTGGTCGCGGATGATCGAAAAACGGTAGTCCCGGCTCCGTTCCCCCATGGTAAAGGAGAGGCTGACGGGGACGGTGTCCGCCACAACGCCATTCTTGCCTCCGATGGCTGGGGCCCGGTCCTGGTGGATGCTGCCCACGGTCCGCAGGGCCGAACCGAGCTTGAAGGAGACGCTCAGGCTGGGCATGACGGTGTGGATCCAGGCCGTTGTCATCGGGAACGAGGCATCACCGCGGAGCATCATCGGGTGACCGAAGGCCAGGACAGCGGTCTGGTCCTTGCTGACCCAGGTCACGGTTCCGATCCCGGTCATGCTGATATCCCCGGAGACGAGCTGGACCCCGATGGCCGAGCCTGGGGCCAGGGCCAGATTGCTGCTGACGGACTCGATGCCCGTTCCGGCCGAACCGCCCAGGACGGGAAGGAATCCGTGTTTTTCCAGTGACTTGGAGAGCCGGGGGAAGAGATCCGAGCGGACTCCGGAGACGACCAGGGGGGTGACGACACGGCGGAGGGAGGCCGAGGTCGAGGCGACGGTCTGGCCGTTGATGGTCGTATTGGTCGAGGGCTGGATCCTGAAGGGCGGTGTTTTCCCGCGGCCGTCATAGGTAAAAACGTCCAGCATCTCGCCAATCGGGGTGATCCCGGCGATCGTGGATTTCGAAAAACCCCAGGCATAGGCAACAGCCCCGATCAGCTTCCCGTCGATATAGACGGGACTTCCGCTCATCCCGGCAATCACCCCGGTCTCGGCCAGGGGGCCGCCCGAGAGACGGGCGAGGATCAGGTCGGATTTTGCCCCGGTGTTGTAGAGGACTCCGATGATTTCGACGTCAAAGCGGGTGATGGTGGTTCCTTCAAACACGGTCAGGCCGTAGCCCTTCATGCCTTTTTTGACATCAGCCGCGGCCAGGACCGGAACTCCGGGTTCGGGCGGGGCTGCAGACGCGATGGTCTGCGCCATCAGAAGGCAGACGAGACTCAGGTACACAAGGCGCATGATTTCTCCTCGAAAGCGTTGACCCTAGAGCCGACGAGGCCCAAGGTACACCGTATCGTCAAATACTACCATAAACTGTGCGTCATGGCTTCAGAAAACGGCAGCGAGGGAGACCCGTCGTGGCTATCTTTACCGGACGTGCCAAGGACCGGCGGGAGCGTGTTTTCGGGACAGTCTTTGTTCGGGGAACAACCTCGGGCCAGGGGACGGGAGACTGTTCACCAAAAATCTGTTGAACAGTGGGGGAATGCATGTCTGACAGGATCGTGGTCAAGGGTGCCAGGGAACACAATCTGCACAACATCTCGGTCGAGATGCCGCGGGATGCCTTTGTCGTGATGACGGGGTTGTCCGGTTCCGGCAAGTCCAGTCTGGCGTTCGATACAATTTACGCCGAGGGGCAGCGCCGCTATGTCGAATCGCTCTCGAGCTACGCCCGGATGTTTCTCGGGCGGATGGACAAGCCGGACGTCGATGCCATCGAGGGCCTCTCGCCCGCCATTTCCATCGAGCAAAAGACAACCCATTCCAACCCCCGTTCGACCGTGGGGACCGTCACCGAGATCTACGATTACCTCCGACTCCTCTATGCACGGATCGGGGTTCCCTATTGTCCCTCCTGCGGGAAGGAGATCACCAGCCAGTCCATCGACCAGATCGTGAGCGAGATCCTCCTCAGGGAGTCCGGAAAGATCATGGTCCTGGCCCCGATTGCCCGTGGGGCCAAGGGTGAATACAAAAAAGAATTTGCAAAAATGATCCAGGAAGGATTTGTCCGGGCCCGGGTGGACGGGGAAGTCGTGGAGATCAGCGAGGGGATGTCCCTCAAAAAGACGTTCAAACATACGATCGAGATTGTCGTCGACCGGATAGTCCTTCGTGATACGGTCAAGAGCCGGCTTTCCGAATCGGTCGAGACGGCTCTCAAGTACGGGGACGGGCTGGTTGTTATCCACGATGTCGACAAGGGCGAGGACACGACCTATTCCGAAAAACACGCCTGTCCGGACTGCGGATTCACCATTGACGAAATCGAACCCCGGCTTTTTTCGTTCAACAATCCCTTCGGAGCTTGCCCCGAGTGTACGGGACTCGGGAGCCGGATGGAGTTCGACCCGGAACTCGTCATCCCGGACAGGAGTCTCAGTCTCAACCAAGACGCGATCCGCACCATCGGGTCGATGCAAGGCTCCTGGATCACGACCCAGTTGCGTGCGCTTTCGGAGGCTTTCGGGTTTTCCTTGGACGAACCTGTCTCCAGCATGTCCAAAGAGGCACTGGATGTCCTCCTCTTCGGATCCAAGGGGCGCGAGTTCCACTACGTCTACAGCGGGAAGCAGGGCAAGTCGCGGTACGAGTTTACCGGACGCTTCGAGGGGCTGATCCCCAATCTCGAACGGCGCTATCACGAGACCAAGTCCGAGGGCATGCGCGAATGGATGGAAAAATTCATGCGCCAGCAACCCTGCAATACCTGCCATGGCCAACGCCTCAAACCGGCGGCCCTGGCGGTCAGGGTCGGCGGGAAAAATATCATCGAGCTGACTTCTCTGGATGTCGGTGCGAGCCTGGCCTTCTTTGATGCGCTCGAACTCGATCCGAGACGTGCTGCAATCGCAAAACAGATCATCAAGGAAATCCGCGAGCGGCTCGGATTCATGCTCGATGTCGGGCTGGACTATCTCTCGCTTGACCGGATGGCCGGGACACTCTCCGGGGGAGAGGCGCAGCGGATCCGGCTCGCAACCCAGATCGGCTCGAGCCTGATGGGCGTCCTCTACGTCCTGGATGAGCCGACCATCGGTCTGCACCAGCGGGACAATGACCGGCTTTTGGCCACGCTGCGCCGTCTGCAGCAACTCGGGAACACCCTGGTGGTGGTCGAACACGACGAACAGACGATCCGTCAGGCGGACTGGTTGATCGATCTCGGACCGGGGGCCGGCGAACACGGCGGGAACGTGATCTTTTCCGGTCCGCCCGACGGGATCCTCGACAATCCGCACTCCCTGACCGGGCAATATCTTTCGGGCCGGCTCTCGATCGGTGTTCCGGCAACGCGCAGGCCGGGGAACGGGCTCTTCCTGGTGGTTCGCGGCGCCCGGGAGAACAATCTCAAATCGATCGATGTCAGCTTCCCCCTGGGCTGTCTGGTCGCCGTGACGGGCGTCTCCGGTTCGGGCAAGTCCAGTCTTGTGAGCGAGGTCCTCTCCAAAGGGGTGGCCCACGCTCTCGGGCTGGAACGTGAAATTCCGGGGAAGCATGACCGGATCGAGGGCCTCGAGCATATCGACAAGCTGATCAATATCGACCAGTCCCCCATCGGCCGGACGCCACGGTCCAATCCGGCCACCTATACCGGGCTCTTCACGCCGATCAGGGATCTCTTTGCCAGCCTGCCTGAAGCCAAGGCCCGTGGATTTGCTCCGGGACGGTTCTCCTTCAATGTCAAGGGCGGGCGCTGCGAAACCTGCGAGGGGGCCGGCGTTCTCAAGATCGAGATGCATTTCCTACCGGATGTCTATGTGACCTGCGATGTCTGCCACGGCCGCCGCTACAACAGCGAGACCCTCGAGGTGCGCTACAAGGGCAAGAATATCCACGAAGTCCTGGACATGACGATCGAGGAGGCGCTCGATTTCTTCAATGCCTTCCCGGCGATGAACTCTAAACTCCAGACACTGGTGGATGTCGGATTGGGCTATGTCCGGCTGGGCCAGCCGGCAACGACCCTCTCCGGGGGAGAGGCCCAGCGCGTCAAGCTGGCAACCTGGCTTTCCAGACGGTCCACAGGGAAGACGCTTTATGTGCTGGACGAGCCGACGACCGGGCTGCACTTCGATGATGTCCGGCGCCTGTTGGCCGTCCTTGAGCGCTTTGCCGATGCCGGTGATTCGGTGATCGTGATCGAGCACAATCTGGATGTGATCAAACGCTCTGACTGGCTGATCGATATGGGTCCCGAAGGCGGGAGACGGGGAGGGATTGTTGTCGCTTCGGGAACCCCGGAGACTGTCGCGGCCAGCACGGAATCACACACTGGACGCTATCTGGCCCCGCTCCTCGGGACTGCTGCCTCCGCACCTAAAAAGAAGTCCAGTACCCGCTCAAGAGGCTGAAAGCGCGATCAGCGGCGAATGGCGATGGCGTTGACGGTACTGTTTTTTTTGCCGATGATGACCCGCTCGCCGGAGACCCAGGTGCAGGCCAGTTTTCCGTGCAGGCTGTCCCTGATGGAGCCGCCGACGACGATTGCTCCGTTCCACGAGGCAACGGCGTTGGCGTAGGCTCTCACCTGGTTGGTTGACCCGGCCCAAGTCGAGGGCAGGAGACGGGGTGCTGTCTCCACCCAGTAGGCGGCGTAGACATCGTTCCCGATTTGTGCTTCCGATCCGCAGGTCACCAGCTGGCCTTCATGGAGGGTGGCGCCACTGACTTCGGACAGGATGCCGGGAGACGATTCAAGCAGGGTCATGGTCCCGTTCTTCCAGATGCAGGCCCGGCTTCCCGTTGCGGTTCGGCAGGTCCCGCCGGCCAGGATCTCGCCCCGGGCCGAAAAGAGGACCGCAGAGACCATCCCGCCCTCCGGGACTGTGTATTCAAGCTTGACGCGCGTATCGTTGGTCCAGATACACGGCAGAGTGCTGGCATACTTGCCTCCCAGGACCATTGTCTGCCCGTTGATGGCGATACAGGAGGCCTCGCTATATGTTGGTTCGAGGGCGTTTGTCACGAGTGCGTAGTCCCGCCAGAAGCACGGGATGCTTTTCCCGTCGCTACGGATGGTTCCGCACGCGATCACACCGGCCATGGAGGGTGCCAGCCCGCTCACAAAACCCGTGGCACCGGATGGAACCGGGAGTGCGATCCGCTCGCCGTTTTTCCAGAGGACCGGTATCGACGAGTCGCCCTCGCTCCCTCCGATCCAGAGCGTGTCTCCATCATAGAGTGCGGCCCGTGCGACCCCTGTTCTCGAATTTCCGGTTGTCAATCGGGTGATGTTTCCGGATACCCAGTAACAGGGGATCTCGTTTTCGTTTTCGTCTTCCTGGCTCCCGGCGTAGAGAACGTCACTCTGGTCGGCATCGGCATCCCCGCAGGCGGACAGCGCCAGGACAGGAAGGATCAGCAGAATCAGGCGAATCAGGAAGGATGGCATGTCTCTCTCCGTCGGCAGGGGTGTACGCCCTGAAAGGTAGCACAAGTCCCTGAAAAATCCCGTCCCGAGGGATTTCCCTTCCTGTCGCGAGAATGTGGACGGGACCAAAGGATTCTGGCGATATTTTCATGACCGGGACACAGGGCGGGGTGTCCATTGCATGCAGAGGTCAGGACGGGGGCTGGAGATCGTGAAACAGGGACTGAAGAGACCGTGGTGTCGGCTTGTCTTCCTGTGCACCGGTCTCTTTCTTGGTTGTACAGCCATCCTCGCTGCCCAGTCTGCCACATCTTCGGTCCAGGCTTCGTCTGCGGGTGCCACCAACACCGCCCGCACCAATTCCAGTGGCAAAACCAACATCGTGTACAATCCCCAAAACGAGGACGAGCGACGGACCTTCATGCTCAAAGCCTTTGTGGAGAATGCGGACGACCTCTTGATCCGCGATGTTGTCCGGATGTTCAAGCTTCCCGAAAACGGGGATCTCCGCGAGTTGCGGGAACAGCTTTTCCGGTATCTGGGACTCGTCGCTGTCGTCCAGGATCCACGAAAACAGGCCGAGGTTCTGATCCAGGATGTCTTCCGCAGCCCGGATCTCAACAACAATTTCGTGGTTCAGGCGGATGAGGGTGTCCATGTCCGTTCGACCAAGGATGCCAATGCCGGTCTGATCACGCTGCGCGGGGACAACGGAAACCTGCGGATCCGCTTCAAGGACCAGACAATCTCCGCACGTCTGATCAGACTGGACATGAAGCGGCGCGAGGTCTATGGGGAAGGGAATGCGACCATCCGGGAGAAAGACCGGGTGATTGTCGGTGACAAATTCTACTTCAACACGGATTCCAAATACGGTGTGATCTATAATGCCCAGACCTTCATGGCTCCCTACTACTACTTCGGGAAAAAGATCAAGAAGGTCGGCGAAAAGAATTATATCCTCGAAAATGGCTGGTTTTCGACCTGTGATGCCAATCCACCGCACTTCGGGTTTAGTGTTGGAAAGGCCTGGCTCTATCAGGATACACGGATCGTCGGCATCGATGTAGCTTATACGGCGTCCGAATTCCCGGTGCTTTGGCTGCCGGTGCTCTTCCACCCGATGAAGGGAACCGGGTTCTGGACCGGACTGGCCAGGGATTCCCGGGTGGGCTGGTTCATGCAGGTTGACAACGTCGGATCGATGTTCGGGTTGCCCTTCGAGTTTTCGTTCGATTTTTACGAGCGGATGGGTGCGGCGATTCTGGGAGGGCACGAGATCAAAGGGAAAAACTGGTCGCTCGGGATCAAGCTCGGTTTGGCCTACGACAAACCCTTGCAACAGAATGCGAATGGCGACTGGGTCAATGCGGTTGACGGGTTTGCCAACGGAGACACGGATGCCACTGGTACCTATGGAGACTGGAAGCGGGAACTCCGCTGGAAGATCGAACTCAAACCGAGCATCACCCTGCTGCATGACGACAACAACCCTGCCCTCGGGTCTACGACCTTCTCCTTCGACTTCGGCCTGATGAGTGATCCCTTTTTTAAAGGTGATTTCGAACAGACGAGGCAAAAGGGAATCGATTTGGTCAAGATCTGGCGCCAGGAAGAGGTGAATTTCTTCAATCAGGGGTCGGAACAGGGCCGTTCCTGGAGTCTGGGAATTGCCGACAGACGGGGCGGCTCATCCCTCTCGGTGACCGGTAACTGGAACTTCGCGACAAAGATCAACGAGGATGCCAATACTTTTGGCAACGACTACAAAGAGTACCGGAAATCTTCCATTGTCTTCCCGCGGATCAGTTACAGTTTTTCGGGAAACATTCTCGCAAGTTCGCCCTACGCCAACACCAATCTGGCCAACACTTCGACGAATCTCGGCAAGGGGCGGAATGATCCCCTGGCGCTGGATGACGAATCGGAAAAGCGGCGCAGCGAGAGCGGAAACGCCGTCAATTACAGTCTTTCCTATTCCGCATCCATCGGGTACGAGCTTCTCAAGACTTTTGACGAGAAGGAAGAGGTCACCGAGCAGTATTCCAAGCGGGACCTCTCGCTTTCGTTGCCGATGTCCTTTTCCATCGGGTCCGTTTTTGCCTCGAGTCTCTCGTTCGGTCTGAGTGATACGGACCAGTGGGGCGATGCCAAGACGGAGGCCCAGCGCCTGACATACGAAAAGAATTCCCGCACATCCATCAACGAGAATTTCTCGCTCAGTCTGGGTCATGTCTTCAACAAGGGCGAATTGACGGAGATCGGCGGGCGTCTGACGGCAAGCCATTCGGCGGGGTACCGGATCTCGTCCTACGATGACCCGAACGATACCGAGAATGCTCTTCATACCCATATGACGAGCTACGGATTGGTTCTCAATTTTTTTCGGACGACCGCCAGTTTCTCCACCTCGTACGATCTTGAAGAAATGAAGAACGACACCCGGGGGTGGGGCCGGGAACGTTTCTCTCCACTCTCCATCTCGATCACTTCACAGCCGTTCGAATTTCTCACCATCACCGAGGGTCACACTTGGGTCATCAAGACGGACGAGTCGAGCTACAACAATCTTTCCGTTTCGATCCGCAGTCCCGAGTTCACCCTCCCGTTTGTCGAGAAAATATCCGGGCTGGCATTGAATGCCAACTGGTCGCACAACTATGCGGATCCCCGGGGAAGCAATCTGACGCTTTCGATCGGGATGAATGTCCAGGTCAGTGATCTCTGGTCCTTTACCGTCGCTCTTTCGTCGTACAACAATAATCTCTATCTCTATTCCGACGAATACGCAGCCATGTATGGGAAAAAACCACGCTCGTTTTTCTCGGACCTTGTCAATTCGCTCATGTTTTGGGATACGGACCGCCTCAAGGATACCAAGTTCATCGCCCGGAGTGTGACGTTCAATCTGATTCGTGATTTACATAACTGGCAAATGATATTTGGGGCATCTGTCAACCAGATGCAGAACAATACAGGACGAAAATTTACATACTTTGACATGCGATTCGATTTTTCGATCAGTATGAAATCCAGCTTCGGGGCACAAATGCTCAAGATGCCCAGTCACAGCTATCGCTATACGGCTGATCCCGACGGGAATTATTACGGGACATATACACAGACCAAATAAATGGAACACGAGGGGCAAAGGCATGGGTTTTCCCTTTATCAATCTTGCGGCGCAGCATGACGAGATTCGCGCACTGCTTGAACCAAAGATCCGTGAGGTCTTCGAAAGCGGCCGTTTTATCATGGGTGACGAGGTTTCATTGCTCCAGGACGAGATTGCCGGATGGTGCGGGACAGCCTTTGCGTCCGGTGTCGATTCCGGAACCCGTGCCCTCGAATTGATCCTGCGCGCTCTCGGGATCGGGCCCGGGGATGAGGTGATTACCACGCCGTTCACGTTTTTTGCGACGGTCTCGTCGATCCTCCAGGTCGGTGCCAAACCTGTTTTTGCCGACATCGATCCGGAGACGCTCAATATCAATCCCGCATCGATCGCCGCCAGGATCACGCCACGGACAAAAGCGGTCACGGTGGTACACATCTTCGGCCTGATGGCTGACATGCCCCGGATCCTGGAGATCGCAGGCGGGATTCCCGTGATCGAGGATGCCTGTCAGGCGATCGGGGCCTCGATCCGGGGGAGACGGGCCGGGTCCTGGGGCAGGGCTGCCGCTCTCTCGTTTTTCCCGACAAAGAACCTGGGTGGAGCCGGTGATGGCGGGATGGTCCTGACATCCGATCAGGATCTTTTGGATCGGGTCAATATCCTGCGGAATCACGGGTCCCGGGTGACATATCGGCACGAGACTGTGGGCTGTACGGGCAGGCTGGACGCGTTGCAGGCGGCCGTTCTCAGAGTCAAGCTCCCCTTCCTCGAAGGGTGGAATGCGCGACGGTCGGCCAACGCCGAAGCCTATGATACCGCCTTCGGGCCGGCGGGCTTTGTCCTGCAGCGTGCTCCCGCCGGGTTCGAAAACGTCCGTCACCAGTATGCCTTGAGAACAGAAAACCGGGAGGACCTGCTGGCCCATCTCAAGGCGGAGGATATTCCCCATGCTGTCTATTATCCCGTCCCGGTACACCTCCAGGAACCGCTCAGGGCCATGGGATACAAGGAAGGAGATTGTCCGCACGCGGAAGCGGCGTCCCGGACGATCCTCTCGCTCCCGGTCTGTCCCCATCTCGCCGAAAGCGATCGTGAAGCGGTGATCCGTGCTGTTCTGGGTTGGAAGAAACCATGAAGTACACACTCCTGAAACAATGCACGGAGACTGCAGCCAGACTGGGTCGACTTGAGCTTCCCCACGGACCGGTTGATACCCCAGTCTTCATGCCGGTCGGGACCAATGCCACTGTCAAGGCCATGCGCATGCAGGATATCCGGGACCTCGGTTTTGGACTGGCCCTCTCGAACACGTACCATCTCTATCTCCGACCCGGCGATGCGATCATCCGGGATGCAGGCGGACTGCATGCCTTCATGCATTGGGACGGGAATATCCTGACGGACAGCGGGGGCTTCCAGGTCTTTTCGTTGTCTGAATTGCGGAAGATCCGTGAGGATGGCGTCGAATTCCGCTCGCATGTCGACGGGAGCAAGCATCTCTTTACCCCCGAACGGGTTGTCGAGATCCAGAAGAATTTCGGATCGGACATCATGATGCCGCTTGACGAATGCACACCCGGGGGGGCGCCCTATGCGGCAGCTCTCGCGGCGGAGGAACGGACCTTCCGCTGGGCCGAGCGAGCCCGTCATCATTGGGACGAGATCTGTGACCCCGACAAACAGTCCCTGTTCGGGATAGTCCAGGGAAACATCTATCACGACCTGAGAAAAAAGAGTGCCGAACGGATCGCCTCGCTGGACTTTCCCGGCTACGCCGTCGGTGGTCTTTCGGTGGGGGAGTCCAAGGAAGACATGTACCCGGCCATTTCCGTTTGTACGGACATCTTGCCTCCCGACAGGCCCCGGTATCTGATGGGAGTGGGGGAACCGGTGGATCTGGTCGAGGGGGTCGCGCGCGGAATCGACATGTTCGATTGTGTTCTGCCGACACGGAATGCCCGGAATGCCTCCCTCTTTACAATGGATGGACCGGTTTCGATGCGCAATGCGCGCTTCAAGACGGATTTTTCCCCGCTGGATCCGGAGTGCGACTGCGAGACCTGCCGGAACTACAGCAGGGCCTACCTCCATCACCTCTACCGGACCGGGGAGATCCTGGCCAGCATGCTGGGGACCATGCATAATCTGGCGTTTCTCTGGCGTCTGATGCAGTTCATGCGGGAGGCGCTCCGCGAAGATCGTTTTGCCGAATTTCGTGCCGGGTTCATTGCCCGCTATCAGGCGCGGGGACAGAAGCCCGGGTGAATTTTCATTGACGGCGGGCTGCGGGCAGGGTATGATCTCTTGGGGATCAAGATTGATTCCCGAATTCAGTCCAAGTTCGGCGGTCAGGTGATATGTTCACATCTACCATGATGTTTGTCAAGATGACCGTCATCGCCGTCACAACGGTCTTTCTTCTCTCCGAGGCTTCCCGCAGACGCGACAGGCGTGCGCTCTGGATGGGACTGGCTCTGGTTCTTTTCATCATAAAGGACGCTGTTCTCCTCTACTTGCTGCAGCGCCCACCAGCGGCGGGCGTTCCCGTCCTCGGTGAATTTTTCAACAATCTCGTGAGTTACGGACTGCCGCTCGGACTGAATGTTCCTCTTCCAGTCGAAGTCTTCCACCATTACTTCCTGGTCTGGGCCGGTGCCGAAATGCTATTTGCCGTCGTTCTGCAGCAGGCGCTCTCTTCTCTGGCCCTTGAGGGACGAGACAGGCTTGTGCAGTTGCTGGTCCTGCTCGGGAATTTTATCATTGTGGTCATTTTCGGGATCCTGGCTTTTACGATCACCGAGTATCAGCAGTTCTCGGATATGATGACGTACTACCTCTGGGCTGTCGTCTGGGCCGGGGTCCAGTACATCGTCATCCTGGGCAGGACAATGCTGGCGAAGCACGGCGACGGACTTTCCCTCAATTTCTGTGTGCGATATCGGGTCTTTCTCGTTTCAGTGGCCGTTTTCAGCATTGTGCAAGTTGCAACCATCATCCTGATCCCCCTGCGAGCTTTCGAGACAATCCCGTTCAGTGTCTACGCGATCCTCTGGCATCTGACGGGATTCCTCTGGATTCTCGTGGCTTGGCTCTATCAACGACACAGTCTCTCCAATGCCGACCTCGAGGCCGAGGGACGGCTCCTCCAGCAGAAACTGTATCGGGAGATGGGGTTCAGTGTCGCCGAAACCCTCTCGATGCAGACGATTGTCGAAATGCTGGCGAAAAACGGACAGGAGATTCTCGATGCGGAGACCTGTGGCCTCTTTCTGGTTGACGAACAGGGGGAGCGGGTTTCGGTCGGTTCCCTGACCGGTTTTTTCCCTCCGGTCGAGCCCGTCAAAATCGAGGAAAACACCACTCCGGAGATGCTGATGTCCCGCTTCAGGGCCAATCGGTTCCGGGTCGGCAAGACTTGGGTTGGAGAGGTCGCGGCAAGTGGTCAACCCCTCGAGGTTCTCGACAACCTCAAGACATCACGGATCCCGCAGACCGGCGGTAAATGGTGTACGGTCAGGTCCGGCTATGCCATACCGCTGATCGCCAAAAAAAAGGTGTACGGTGTTCTCGTTGCCGTGAATTCGCGAACGGGCAAGGGGTTCGGGCCCAGGCAAAAACGTCTCGCAGGTCTCTTGGCCAGCGAGGGTGGGCCTGTCTTGCGACAGTTGCACCTCTATCAACGTGTCCTTGCGATGAAACAGGCCGAGCGGGAATTTTCGATCGCCCTTGATATCCAGCACAAGCTGATGCCGCAGACTTTTCCGGAGCGGGAAGGGGTGCAGATCTCGGCTTTTTCAAGGATTGCGAAAGAGGGTGGCGGTGACTACTACGATCTCCTGGATTTTGGCGAGGGCAGGTTCGGATTTGTCTGCGCCGATATTGCCGGCAAGGGTGTCGCCGCCTCGTTGGTCATGGTCATCATCCGCTCGATTATTCGCTCCAATGCCATACCGGGGCGTGATGCCTCGGATGTTGTCAGTATTGTGAACAATACTGTCTCCTCCGAAGTCGGGGAGGAACGGTTTGCGTCACTCTATTACTATCAGTTCGACACCCGTTTCAGGACGATCAATTACTGCAATGCAGGGCATACCCCGCTCATGCTCTACAGAGCCGATCACGGGAGCTTTGCCCGCCTGGATACGGACGGGATGCCGATCGGGATCGAAAAGGACGTGGAGTACGGGCAAGCAAGCAGCAGTCTCCAGCCGGGCGATATTGCGGTGCTCTTTACGGACGGTGTCGTCGAAGCGATGAATGCCGATCTCGAGCAGTTCGGCATCGAGAGACTGCAGCATTGTATTCGTGAAAATAATGTCTTGTCAGCACGCGAGCTGACTGATAAAATATATGAAGCGATGAATTCCTTTGTTGGTGGAGCGGAGCAGCATGATGATGCCACGCTTCTTCTAATGAAGGTCGTATAAAACACACAGCCGCTTCGAACCGACTGCAAGGAGGACTGCCTTATGGATATTACGATCCGTGAAAGCAATGATGTGGTCATCATGGACATCAACGGCGAGATCGATCTGTACAATGCTCCGGATATCAAGGAGACGATCAAGGCCCAGATGGAGAGTGGCAAGACCAACATCATCATCAATCTGGACAAGGTCAGCTACATCGATTCCTCCGGTATCGGCGTGCTCATCTCATCACTCTCAAACCTCAAGAAGGCTGGTGGGAGTCTCAAGATCATCAATGTGTACGCGTCTGTACGCAAGGTCTTCGAGCTGACAAAGCTGACAAGCTTTTTCGACATTTACGACAGTGAACAGGAAGCATTGGCCAGCTACGCTGGTTGATATCCGGTCGGGATCTTGCAAGAGAGGTCCGTTCAGGCCGATTTATAGAAAGGTTTCATGCACGTATGCGAATTGAAGGAAGACGTTTTTTCTTTACATCAGAGTCTGTTTCCGAGGGGCATCCGGACAAGGTCTGCGACCAGATCTCGGATGCCATCCTTGACGAGTATCTCAGACAGGACAAGAATGCCCGCGTCGCCTGTGAGACGCTGGTTGCGACCGGTCTCGTTGTTGTTGCAGGCGAGATTACGGCCAAAAAAGGCGTCCATGTTGACGTTCAGGATGTTGTGCGTCGCACGATCGAAGAGATCGGGTACGGCAACTCCGAGTACGGCTTCGATTTCAAGAGCTGTGCTGTCATGTCCTCCCTGCATGGTCAGTCACCCGATATTGCACGGGGTGTCGACAGTTCCAAGGACAAAGAGCAGGGTGCCGGTGACCAGGGCATGATGTTCGGGTATGCCTGCAATGAGACACCAGAACTCATGCCGCTCACGATCACGCTTGCCCACAAGCTTGTGCAGGAACTGGCGCGGATGCGCAAGTCCGGCGAGATCGAACATATCCGTCCGGATTCCAAGTCCCAGGTGACCGTCGAGTATGTTGACGGCAAGCCGAAGCGGATCGACGCCATCGTTCTTTCAACGCAGCATGATCCCTTCACGGGCGGGTATTCCTACAAGAAACTTCGCGCCGACATCGAAGAGAAGCTCATCAAAAAAGTGGTTCCCAAAGAATTGATCGATTCCAAAACGAAGATCTATGTGAATCCGACCGGGATGTTCGTTGTTGGTGGACCGCATGGTGATTCCGGATTGACCGGACGCAAGATCATCGTGGATACCTACGGTGGATTCGGTGCCCATGGCGGTGGAGCTTTCTCGGGCAAGGATCCGTCCAAGGTGGACCGCAGTGCCGCCTATATGGGGCGCTACATTGCAAAAAATATCGTCGCCTCAGGTTTGGCTGAGCGCTGTCTTGTCCAGTTGGCCTACGCCATTGGTGTTGCAGACCCTGTATCTGTTTTTGTTGATACCTATGGAACCGGTAAGGTCAGCGATGAGCAGCTGACGGAAGCCGTCCGGTCCGTGTTCAAACTCAAGCCAGCCGAGATCATCCGTTCGTTGGATCTTCTCAAACCGGTCTACAGGCAGACTGCGGCTTATGGCCATTTCGGGCGTAAAGGTTTCAGCTGGGAAAAAACAGACAAGGCTGCCGAGCTCAAAAAGTGTTTCAAGAAGTGATGGTGTGTATGTGAGCGATTGCCGTGGATGCGGTCCTGTTGACCGGATTCCGGCAGTCTTGCGTGAGGGGGAATATGATGAGAGGCACAAGATACCTGGCACTGGCTCTCCTGGTGGGTATGTTTTTTGGTTGTAACGAGCCCATACCGGACGCGGATGTACAGGCGGCAAAACAGGCGATCGCTCAGGCTGAATCGGCCAAGGCCGATAAATACGATCCCGATAATCTCTCAAAGGCGAAGGACGCCTATCGTGATTCTCTCAAGCGGATTGCGGACAGTGATACCGGAAACGCCCGCGAAGCGGCCCTTGATGCGAAGCGGATCGCCGATCTGGCTACGGACAACGCGAGGAAAAAGGTTGCCGAAGATACCACGGCCAGTGCCGAGAGGATGATCCAGGAGGCCATTGTCAAGAAGGCGGAGTATCTTGCCGCTGATGATCTTGCCAGAGCCAGGGCCAAGCTGGAGGATGCCAAAAAAGGAATAGCCGACGGAAAATGGCTTGAAGCCTATACCGATGCGGAAAACTCCCTTGAGGCTGCCGGAAGAGCCAAGGACAATGCCGTCCGCAAGATGTCCGAACTTGCTAAGGCCGTTGCCGATGCTGAAGATGCTGTCCGCCGTGCTGATGCCAACGAGGTTGTCAGAGAGTTTGCAAAAACCGAGCTCGACGCCGCCAAGCTTAGCTTGCAGAAAACCGGTGAAGAAAAGAAGAAGGTCGATGATCCAACGACGATCCAGGCTGATTCTGCCGATACAAGGAACAGACTGGCTGCAACCGCCTATGCGGATGCCATGAAGTTGGCCCATGAAACCGTGAACAAGGCCAACGATGCTGTCAGGATCGCACTGGAGCGGGAACGCGAATTCTACAAGAAGAAGGCCGAACAGAAGATGGATGAGGCCAAAAAACTTCTTGAGGATATCCGCAAGCTCAAAGAACAAGGTCTGATCAAGCAGCAGGTTATTCCGGCACCCGTTGTTCCCGAGGGAGAGACTGTTTCTCAGACCAACATTGGAATGACGAATCTTACCAGTCTCAGTAACATGTCGAACCTCGACAAGTACAACGCGGCTCTCGAAGCTCTTAAAAAGGCTGAAGAGACCTACACCAACGAGAATTTTGTCACATCGGTCCGGAATTCAGAGGAAGCCATCCGGATTGCGAAACTGGTGAAGGAGACGGGGAAGACGCCTCCGGATGAACTCAAGTACTACACGGTCCGGCTCATTCCTGAAGCACGGGATTGTCTCTGGAGGATTGCCGGGTATCCCTTCGTCTATGGCGATCCCCGCCTTTGGCCAAAAATCTGGAAGGCGAACAAGCATCTGATTGTCGATCCGGACTTGATCTACCCGGACCAGAAATTTGTGATACCGGCTAAAAAGTGATTGCCGTCAGGCGTGCAGAGGGGCTGTCCCGAAAGGGCGGCCTCTTTTTTTGATGGTGCGCCCGGTACCCCAACGGGGGCAGAGATGGGGCGCATACTCTTGGGGGCGGAACCGTTACTGAACGGCAAGTCTGCCCATCGTCATAAAAACCGATGAATTCGCTCCGGGTTGTCTTTGGCAACAGGAGGAATATGGGACGTCCGGTCTCTGTCCACAACGTTCGGGTGTATCAACTTTATATTTCGGGCTGATGGCTAACAGGTGCGTTCCGGGCATTGAACGCCTCCTAAGGATTGGAGATTGTTCCCAAAAATGACCACAAACGAATTGACATGCTTGCCAGGCTGTATTTTGCTTGCTACATTTTTTTACGGGTGGAGTGGGTGAATGCTGGATGCCGGCTGACAGACGGGTTTTGGTCAGGCTCCGCAAGGTACACTTGTCATGGAGAAGCCATGCGTTTCCTCGTGTTGTACACACTGATTGCCCTCGCGCTCCGTGCTCCCGCTGTCCTTGCTGCCGCGGATCCCCTTTCGCCGCAGGTTTCGTCCAGTATCGACCGGGATCGACCCGCACTCGGTGAGACGTTCAGCGCCAGTATCAGGGTTATCCTGCCTGGATCGGAAACGAATGCCTGCGTCATCTTCCCTTCCAACGTTGAATCACGGGGAATCCTCTCCCTCCAGAGGGAAGCACAGACTACCCGGTTTCTCGATGGCTCGAACGGACAGCGACGTATCGAGTCAATGGTCTATGTATTCAAGACCGAACATGCCGGAAGCCTGTCCCTCGAATGGCCGGATGTCGTGGTTTTCGATCCGGTTGCCGGGATTACAAATGCCGTACCGGTTCCAGCCTCGAAAATCGTGATTGCCGAACCAAACGGGATTCCGGTGTGGGCCATCCTGCTTGTGGCCGGTGGTCTCGGGACGGCCGGTTTTTTGGCAGTTTCTGGAGTACGCAAAAAACTTTCCGAACGACGGAGTGCATCATGCCAGTAGACGGACATCTGAAAGAGTTGGGCTTGAAAATCGAAAAGGAACAAGCGCTGTTTGAATCCTGTTTTGCCGAATTTTCGCGTCGGGTTGTCGGGCAGCGTCACATGGCCGAGAGACTGATGATTGGTCTTTTGAGCGGGGGGCATATTCTTCTCGAGGGTGTGCCCGGTCTGGCGAAAACCCTGGCCATGCGAACCCTGGCCGATATCGCGAATATCGAGTTCAAACGCATCCAGTTCACACCCGACCTCCTCCCTTCGGATCTTGTCGGGACTCTGGTTTTCAACCAGAAGACAGGGCATTTCGATACCAAAAAGGGTCCGGTCTTCACAAATCTTGTCCTGGCTGACGAGATCAACCGTGCCCCGGCCAAGGTCCAGTCCGCCCTCCTTGAAGCCATGCAGGAACATCAGGTCACCATCGGAGAAACGACCTATCCCCTTGACGAACCGTTTCTCGTTGTTGCCACACAAAACCCGATCGAGCAGGAAGGAACCTATCCTCTGCCCGAGGCACAGGTCGATCGTTTCATGATGAAGGTTATTGTCGGGTATCCGGACAAGGATGAGGAACGGATGATTGTCCGGATGCATGGGCAGGGCAGTCTCGAAACTGTCCGGCCTGTGCTCGGCAAGAACCATATCGAGCGACTCAGGAAATTGGCGAGAGAAGTCTACATGGACGACAAGGTTCTCGACTACATCGTGGGAATTGTCTTCGCCTCGCGGACGCCTGCCGAATATGGGCTTGATGCCAGTCTCTTCGGCTTTGGTGCCTCACCCAGGGCTTCGCTTTGTCTGGCCGCGGTATCCAGAGCCCATGCCATGCTTCAGGGCAGGGCCTTTGTCATGCCGGATGATGTCAGGGCGATCGCTGCCGATGTCCTCAGACATCGCATTATCCCTTCGTACGAAGCTGAAGCGGAAGGGATCACCAGCCATGATCTCGTACAACAGGTCCTTGAACATGTCCCCGTCCCATGACAACGAGGATTTGCGCGAGCTTCTTTCACGGGTACGCGAGATCGAGATCCGGTCGCGGCGTATGGCGGACAGTGCGATGGCTGGCCAGTACCGGACAGCTTTTCGCGGTACTGGCATCGAGTTCGAGGAAGTCCGGGAGTACGCTTCAGGCGACGATGTCCGTGCCATAGACTGGAATGTCACCGCTCGCAGCGGAAAACTCTTCATCAAAAAATACAGGGAAGAGCGCGAGCGGAACGTCCTGATTGCCATCGATATCAGTGCGTCCCAGTTTTTCGGAAGTCATGACAAGACAAAAAAAATGCTCTCGGCGGAACTGGCTGCCGTTTTCTCCCTCTCCGCGCTTTCCAGCAAGGACAAGATCGGGTGTCTTCTTTTCAGTGACCGAATCGAGGAGATGGTCATGCCGAAGCGGGGACGCACCCATGTTTTGCGAATCATCCGGGATGTCCTCGGTCATCAACCCAAGGGTAGGGGGACGGATATCGCTCTGGCCCTCGATCACATCAACAGAATCCTTCCACGAAAGACCATTGTCATCCTCATCTCGGATTTTTACGGTGAGGGGTATGAAAAAGCCATGCAGCGCACAGCCCTGCGGCATGATCTTGTTCCGATTGTTCTCCGTGACCCGGCCGAGCTTGCCATGACCGGGAACGGGCTCTTTGTTGTCGAGGATGCCGAGACAGGAAAAATTGAACCTTGCTGGATGGGGAGCAAAAAACTTGGACGGGAATTCGCCGAAACATCATCCCTCCGGGAGGCCGGACTCACCAGGTTTTTCAGGAAACAGCAGATCGATTTTTTGACCGTGCGTTCCGGGGATGCCTACAGCGAAGCATTGATGGAGTTTTTCAGAAGGAGGGTTGCCAGACAATGACGCGTCGCATCGTCTCCGCTCTCCTCTTTTCTCTTCTTCCAATCTCGTCACTTTTGGCAACCGGTGTCACAGTGGAATGGGCGACATCCAGGGTCGAGACAGGTTCCCATGTCGGTTTCGTTGTTCATCTTCCAAAGAATGCTGTCCTTGATCAGGTCTCCGTTTCCATCAGGCAGACGAACGCCGACTGGGAGCTTGCCGGTGAAAAAGAATCCGCTTTGACGGTTTCAGGAAAATCGATCACCGGGCGGATCCAGTGTTTTGCCGTGGAAGATGGCATGTTTCCGGGACTGAGAATCGGCTGGGTGGAAAACGGAAGGAAACAGTTTTTTTCCAGTCCCCCCGTCTGGTTCTTTGTTGCAGCTCCTGTCACGGATCTCTCGGCTCAACCGCCGGTTCGCGGACTGAGGGGACCGGTCAGTGCGGGCCTGCCCTGGCTTCTGATCTTCGGGATATTTCTCGTCCTGGTCCTCCTGGGATGGACTTGGTTCATCGTACGTAAAAGGAAAAAGGGATTTGTTCTTCCCGATGCAAACCAGATTGCCGATCCCTGGGAATTGGCCTCCAGGAGGATCGAGATTCTCAGAGAAAATCTTCCCGAGGATGAACTTGCCATCAAGGAGCACATCTTCCTCCTGACCGAGACCCTGAAGCAGTACCTCAGTGGCCGCAGCGGTTTGCATCTTGTCGAACAGACCAGCCGGGAGGTTGTTGCTTCTGTCAGGGAATTTGCCTGGGCAGGAAATGACATGACGGATGAAATCAGGGAATGGCTTGAACGCGGAGATATGGCAAAGTTTGCACGGCAGATACCCACGCCCGGTGAGTTGACCGGGTATCTCGAAAGTCTTGCTGCCTGGCTGGAACGTATCGAGTCCCAGTGGAAAACCATGGAGCAGGCACGGGAGGGCGAACCATGAATTTTCGTGATCCCCTTCTGCTCTTGCTTCTGCTCCCCGGTGTTGTTGCCCTTTCGTTGCTCATGATCAAAACACGTCGGACTCTCCCGGTTGTACGCTGGAGTGCCCTTGTGGTCATTCCCGAAAGTGTACGCAGGGCAGGACGCTGGCGATTGCTCATGGTGCAGGGGTTTGTCATCCTGTCATGGATCCTCGCTGTGATCGGGTTTGCCGGTCCACAGATCATCCACAGCTACGAGAAGAGATACAGCGAAGGTGTCGACATCATGATCGCCCTGGATGTTTCGGGCAGTATGCGCTCGGTGGATGATCCGGCGGCAATCCGCGCATCCCACAGCCAAGGGTATTATCATGATACAGCCGGTATCCTCACAAACAGATTGCAGCATGCGCGGCGACTGACCGCGGATTTCCTCAGGAAGAGAATGGATGACAGGCTTGGTCTCACAGTGTTTGCCGGGTATGCCATCACGAAGTGTCCGCTCACGTTCGATCATGAACTGCTCCAGAGGATTCTGTCGGAAGTCGACTTTACGGACGTCCAACAGCAATCGACGGCCATCGGCATGGCCATGGCTAATTCACTCCAGCGTCTCGTTTCGTCCAAAGCGAAGAGCCGGGTCCTGATCCTGGTCACGGACGGGGTCAACAATGCCGGTACAATCGATCCCGAAACCGCGACAGAGATGGCTAAGGCCCTCGGTGTCAAGGTCTACACAGTCGGTGTCGGGAGTGATGAACCCCTCTTGCCGACACAAAAACCCGACTACTATGTCCGGAGCCAGACTGTGATCGACGAAGATTCCCTCAAGGGGATCGCCGAAAAAACAGGTGGAGCGTATTTCAGGGCAGCCGATGCCAGAATGCTCGAGAATATCTATGCCCAGATCGATTCGCTCGAAAAGTCAATGATCGAGCGGAAATACTTTTTCGAGCGTGAGGAGTTTTATCAACCGTTCATTCTGGCGGCTCTGGCATCCCTTGTCATCTCCCTGATTCTGCGGCATTGTGTGTTCAGGATCCTCCCCGGAGGTGCTGTATGATATTCCAGAATCCGGAATGGCACTACCTTTTGTTGCTGATTCCCGCATCCGTGATCCTCTATCTTCTGGGACGGATGCATTGGAAGAGACTCTGTACCAGGCTGAAAGGTGGCTCGGCTCTTGTGCGGCAGATCGATGCCTCTCCGGCCCGCCGCTATCTCCGTTTCGCACTCGTCCTCGGGGCCATCTTCTTTTTCGTAGTCGCCTTGATGCGGCCCCGCTGGGGTGCACGGGATGGCGGAGAGACGGAACTCGGCATCGATATTGCCATTGTTCTCGACATCTCGAGGAGCATGAGCGTCCGTGATGTCATGCCGAGCAGGCTTGAACGGACGGTCGCCGAACTCTCGGCACTCCTCAAGGAACTTGACGGGAACAGGTTTGCGCTCGTCTTGTTTGCCGGAGCTGCCTATATCCAGTGTCCCCTGACCGCAGATGCCGGTGCGATCCGTGAATTTCTCGAAAACGCATCACCCGCCCTGATCGGGCTCCAGGGAACCAATATCGAAGACGGATTGGAGAAAGCCTCCCGGGCACTTAAGAGCCAGTTCAAGCGCAACAGGATTGTGCTTCTTGTCAGTGACGGCGAAAACCATGAAGGCGATACGCAGGCTTCGGCCCGGAGACTCTATCGTGATCAGTCAATCAGGATCTTCACTCTTGGTATCGGGACAGCCGGCGGCGCCGGGCTCTCATCCGAGGAGGGTGCCGGCGAGGAGATCGTCTCGAAGCTTGATGAAGAGACATTGAAATCCGTGGCCAAGGAAGGTGGTGGCGAGTATTACCGGATCGGAAACGAACGCTTCGATACCGCCCGTCTTGCTTCAAGCATTAATTCCATCGAGAAGAGCGGGGTGTTGATGCAGCGTCCGGATACTCTTGTGGACCGATATCCCCTCTTTCTCGGTGCGGGACTGGTTCTTTTGACCTTGGGATTGGGAATCCCCGAGAGGAAGCGGATATGACAAAAACTCTTCTGCTTGCAACGGTATTGTTTGTGTTGTCGGTTCCCGTGTACGCGGCCGATGATGCCCAGGCAGTTCTTGACAAGGCGCAGAAGATATTGGAATCGGATCCGGACAACCTCGAAGCACGATACAACCATGGATGGGCTTCCGCGACCCTGGGCAAACATGCTGAAGCAGAGCGGGATTTCAAGGCCGTCGTCGCCCGGGCAGACGGGAAGATGAAAGCAGACAGCCTCTTCAACCTGGGGTATGTCCTGTTCATGCAAAAAAATCTTCAGGGTGCTCTTGACGCATGGCGGGCCGGTCTGCGTCATGCTCCGGATGACAGGGATATGCAATACAACTATACCGTTGTCAGGAGGCTCCTCAAACAGGAGGAACAGAAGAAGAGCGAGAACAAAGAGAAAGACAAGGACGAGAAATCCCGGGACAAAAAAGGCAGCGATTCAGGCGCACAACAGTCCGGAAATCATAAGAACGAAGAGAAACAATCCGGCCAGAAGAACCCGGGCGGGCAACAGCCCCGTCCCGGGGAGATGACCAAGGAGGAGGCAATCCGTCTCCTCAAAGCCTTGCAGGAACAGGAGCAGAAGACCAATCCACAGGATAAACAGATCATGGGTGGAGTCCGCAGGGGGAAAGACTGGTGAGGACCATAACCGGGGCGTTGTTTCTGTTCCTGATCTCCACAGAGGTTCTCCAGGCTATCGAAGTCAGGCTCGAGATCTCTTCGCCGGTTGCAGCCATTGGGGAACCAGTCTATGTCCAGGTGCATATCAATGACGCCGCCGGAGTGGATTGTGTGATCGAATTCCCTCCGACACCAGCCTTTACCAGACGGGATGCAGGGGTTTCGCAGAATCATTCGGTCCGGATTATCAATTCTCGTGTCGAACGGAGTTCGACCTGGATCAGGAATTTTCTCTTTGTGCCCCAGCAGGCGGGGAGGTTTGTCCTCGGTCCGGCAACCTGCAAGATCGGGGGGCGGGTGTTGACTACACAGACAGTCACACTCGATGTTACGGCCACGTCGGCCAATCGTCCCCCGGTCCGGAACAGACGCGGGGGGCTCTTTGATTTTTTTGACAACGATCCGATGGGCGGGCAAGAGGAAGAGGAAACCGAAGTCAGACTCGAGACGAGTTTTGACCGGGGATCGGTCTGGGCAGGTGAGCAGGTCGTGCACTATGTCGACATTCTAGCGACCAGGCAATCGCTGATCAATGTGGAATTCGCCCAGATCCAGAGGCATGGTTTTTGGGAAGTTCAGGCCGAACCCCGCCAGCAACCCAAACCGGAAAGGATCGAACGGCAGGGACGGGACTGGTTCCGGTATCGATATATCGCCGGGTATCTCTTCCCCCTGACATCCGGACAAAAATCCGTTGATCCATTTGCTGTTCGGGTTCATTATGACAGATTTTGGCCAAAATCCGTGGTTCTCCAATCGGGAAAACTTGAGCTTTCGGTCAGGGACCTTCCGCGCGATCCAGAAGGACTGTTTTCGGGAGCCGTTGGTTCCTTCAAACTTGAGGAAACCCTTGAGCCGGCGGGCGGGTATGTCTGCGACCAGCCTTTTGTCATGACGCTGATATTGAGTGGTGAAGGAAACGTCCGGGCGGCAGGCGAGCCACAGATTCCTGCGACAACCAATTTCCGGTTCATGCAGCCACAGATCGATACCGAGGTGCGTGCAATTCAGGGACGGATGCACGGTATTCGTCGCTGGAAATATCTTGTTTACCCGCTCACTCCGGGAGAGGTCCGTGTCCCCGAGATCAGGTTTCGGGTCTTTGATCCGCAAAAGGGTGCCTGGATGGATCTCTCCCGACCCGGGAAGAAAATCCTGGTCAGGGGAAAAGGCGACCTTGCTGCAGGCACAGGCTCTCATGGGTCGGATGCCCAGGATATTCCCTTCCTTGTCCCCCCCCGGGGCGATCTGCCGGTTCCCATAAGCCTGCCAGCGGCTGTTGCGATTCTCTCGCCAGCTGCTCTCTGGCTGCTGATCGCCTGCCTTCTGGCCCGGGCAGAGCGCAGGAGAGAGGCCGATCTGCCCGGATATGCGAGAAGGACGGCGGGAAAAACGGCGTTGGCAGGATTGGCAGCTTTGAAGGATGAAACCGAGATTCCGGCCGGAGTTGAAAAAGTCTTGCGGGAATATGCTGTCCGGCGGACGAACGCGCCCCCGGGCGGAACGACCGAGAGTTTGCGCATTCTTCTTGAAAGGGACGGGGTCGACCCTGTCCTGCTTTCCCGATGGAAGGATTTGCTGGATCAGGCAGCCACGCTCCGCTACGGTGGGCAGGGTGTTGACCCGAAGCAGCTTCTGGATGAGGCCCGCCGTGCCATTGCCTCCATGGAGAGTCTGAAATGAAACAGTGCTTCTTCATTCTGGCCTGCTTCTCTTTGGCCGTTCTGGTGTTTCCGTCCGTGAGCACCGAAACACAACAGGTCGCCGGATATCGGACGAATCTCCAACCATCCAGCGAGACAAAAGATCCGGCAAGCCAATTTCGTACATTGTTGGACGAAGGGTACAATAATGTACGGAACAAGGAGTATGGACGGGCGGCACTCGCCTTTGAGCGGGCTCTTGTCGTGAGCGATGCGTTTCAACCGTTGCATGCGGCACTTCAGTCCATTCGCAGGCAGACCGGTGCAGACCGGCATGAAATCCAGGTCCATCCCCTTGTCAAGGCCCTCTTTTTTCTCTATTACTCCTGCAGCATGAGTGAACTCGTCAGGGGCATCGTGATTCTTCTGGCAGCCATCATGGTGTTCGTGGGTCTGATGATCTACCGAAAATGGATGAAAAAGTTTGTAGCGAGAAGTATTCTGGGGACCATGGTCATTTTTCTTGTGGCTTCCGTTCTCTCTCTCGTGTATCATCGTCTTGAAGCGACGTCTCCCGAGCGGGCGGTCATTCTCGATGATGTCGATTTGTTTGCAAGACTGGGTACGGGTGAGGCTCCGATGGTCCGACTCCCGCAGGCAACGGCAGTCCGACAGCTGCAGCGCTCCGGGAAAATGGTCCGGATCGCCCTCCCTGGAGGAGCCACCGGGTGGGTGGATGAACGTGCCGTTGGTCCGGTCAACCAAAAGTGAAAAGGCGGGATCGACGTGTTTCGCAAATTCCATACATATCTCTATAGGGTCATATTACGAAGGACACCTGTCGAGACACTTCTCCGGCAGATTCCCATGTTTGCCGGATTGGACCGGAACCAGATGCACCGGCTCGAATTGGTTCTCTACCGCAGGATCTGGGAGCAGGGAGAGGTCATCTGTGCCCGTGGAACCCCCGGGAACGCGCTCTACATCGTTCTTGAAGGCTCGGTCGGCTTCGCCGGTACACAGCAACCCGGACTTTGCGCGGGTGATTTTTTTGGAGAAGCAGCTCTCTTTATTGATGTCCGCCATGCTTGCGACACCATCGCGCTGAAGCGGAGCGAGTTGCTCGTTCTCTTCCGGCATGATTTCGAGCAGTTTGCCAAAAGGTCGCCGGCTGCG
This sequence comes from Spirochaetota bacterium, assembly GCA_036795535.1. GTDB lineage: Bacteria > Spirochaetota > JAGLSM01 > JAGLSM01 > JAKPMW01 > JAKPMW01. Next base: position 9,777 of record DAIREN010000010.1, on the reverse strand, counting down.
GCCGTTCCGGCACTTTTCGCGTTCGCCCGGATTCTGGCTGAACGGAGCATGGAAGGCAATGAATCTCCTGATGGAACGGCCAGATCCTTGGTTGACGATGGTCGGGAGGGGACACCTTGATGCGTTCCGGCTCCCGCACCATTCTGCCCATCCTTGGCTTAACCTTGGGGATCATTCTCTTCTTCGTTTTCGCCTGGTTCCTTTCAAGCGTGACGCTCCCGTTTGCGGGCGCCATCATGGTCGCCTATCTCTTCTCACCGATTGTGGACTGGCTCGAGCGCTGGCATGTACCACGCTGGGCGGGATCCCTCTTCGTGATGATCCTCATTCTGGCCTTGCTGGCCGGAGCGCTTTTCTGGATCGTTCCCCTGATTTCAGTCGAACTCGGGCAAATGGTCAGCTCCTTGCCGACTCTTTCAACCTCCCTCGATTCCCTGGAGAAGGAATTGGAGCATGTGTTTCCCATGGTCAATTGGAACAAGGTTGTTGCTGACTCGATATCGGCTCTTGAAGGGACTGTCCGGGGCATTATGAGTTCCATTCCCGGGATCATCAGTGGGATACTGATGACGATTTATTACAGTGTCATTCTCCCGTTCCTGATCTTTTTTTTCCTCAAAGACGGACGGGACATTTTGCGGCATTTTGTCAATCTGGTTCCCAATGCCTGGTTCGAGATGTCGGTGACCATGCTGCACCAGATCGACACCGGCATCGGGCGGTTTTTACGGGGGATTTTTATCGAAAACAGCATCATTGCCGCCCTGGCGATCACCGGCTTGACCATCATCGGGATGCCTTCCGCGTTTTTTGTCGGACTCCTGGTCGGGATCTTCAATGTCATCCCGTACATGGGCCCGACCATCGGCTTTATTATATCATCCGTCATGACCCTGATCGATCCGGCATCCAATCCACCGCTTCTGGCTGTCATGATTGTCATCTCCTGCGTACAATTGGCTGACAACATGCTTGTGTATCCATTGGCCATTGGAAAGAGTGTGCATATGCACCCCGTCAATGTGATTGGTGCACTCCTGTTGGGCGGTTTTTTTCTCGGAGTTTTCGGGATGTTGCTGGCTGTGCCCCTGGCGACAACCATTCTTGTGATCTATAAGACGTTTATCCGTGGTTTGCGGGAATACAGGCCAAAATCGGTGTAAAAAGTGCGTATTCGGGCTTGATAATTCAAAAATACAGTGTATCTTTAATGAATGAATATTCATTCATTAAGAGGGTACCATGCGAATTGTCAATCGCAGCGAAAAAGAAGCCCATATCATCCAGGCTGCCATTACCGCGTTTGCACAAAACGGGTATGAGAAAACCTCCATCTCCGACATTGCGAGTCGGGCCGGAATTGCGACCGGAGGGATATACAATTATTTCAAGAACAAAGAAGACCTTTTCGAACGCTGTTGCACACACATCTACGACCGTTTTACGGAAGGGATGGCTGACTCGATCGAAAAAGGCAATAAAGTCTATTACGCGGTGCTCTATGCCCTGCGATTCTTCCGGTCGAACATCGAGTATGCCCGGATATTGCTGATGGAAGCCAAAAATTTTGCCATCCGCTTTCCTGATACCGGTGTTTTGAACCAGTGGCATGAACGTTTTGTCGATTTCATTCAAGATGTACTGAGGGACGAATTGCCACCGATTGATCGCAAGGATGAGCACAGTTTTTATGTCTCGCTGATGGTCGGCGGGATCGAATCCATCCTCATGCTCTGGCTTTTCAGACCGGGTATCCTGAACATGACGGAGGAGGGAATCGCGCTCCAGATGGCCCGCATCGTGCGGCATGAGGCCTACAGGGAAAAAACCGTCGGATAAGGCGGTGAAGTATCGGAATTGCAGAATGTATTTCAGGAGGAAACAATGAAAAGGACTCTGGTTTTTGCAGCAGCAGTAACACTGATCTCTGCCGGGTTGCTTCCCGGTGCTGATACCCTGACCGGGTATCAGATTGCCCGCAAGGTCAAATCGGCCAATGAGGCCAATACCACCCAGGTGACGGCGCAACTCAAACTCTTCTCCTCGGTTTCAGCGACGGCCCCGGCCGAGACCCGTTCGGTGTCGATGAAAAGCAAGAAGATCGGTGATGGTCTCAAAAAGCATGTCTTCCGTTTTACGGATTCACGGTATCGCGGAACGACGTTTTTGTCCCTCGACAACGCCGGTAGTGACACAACCTTTTACCTGTACCTCAACACAGTCGGGCGACCTCGTCGCCTCTCGAGCGGGGAAAAGCAGAACCAGTTCATCGATACGGACTTCACAAACGAGGAGCTCGGCGGCTTTGATCTCGATGACTATACCTACGACCGGATTGCCGATATCCAGTACAACGGCAAACCGCATTATCGGGTCTGGTGCCACAAAAAGGACCAGAGCGCCAAGTTCCCCAAATTCCTGGCCATCGTCGATCCCGAAAAATCCGTCATTGTGAAGGTGAGCGTCTACAACAAGGCGGGCCGGATCGAAAAAGTCGGAACCTTCAGCGATGTTCGTCTTGTTGGCGGAAAATACTGGGTGCCCTTCAGCATGCGGGTGGAAGACAAGATCAGGAATCATGCCTCCGAGATCCGGATTTCAGTGGTGGATGTTGACCGTGCGGTCAGTGATACCTACTTCAGACCCCAGTCGATGAACAACCCCTGGTGAAGGAGTGCGGGATGCGTGGAAAGCAGATAGTCTTTGCTTTTGTCCTGATCGTCCCGGTACTGGCACTTCAGGGGTTCGGCCTCCAGGGGGATCTCACGCTCTATGGAAGCGCCATCCTGGATGGCGGCGAGTATGCCAAAAACTCTGCGGAAATGACCTTCACGGCCACCGAACGCATCGGCGAGTCGATGATCAGGACGGAAGTGGATTGCTTCTGGTCAAGCGTGCACGGAAGTCAACCGGACATTCTGATTCGGGAGGCCTCATGGAAGCATGTTTTCGAGGTTTCCGAGAGCGGTCTGGTCCGCTCCCTGACACTCAGTGCCGGAATGCTCCGCTTCACCTGGGGCAAATCGGATGAACTCAGGGTTCTGGATATCTTGAACCCTCAATATCTCAATTTTGTGCTTTTTGACGGGATTGAGGAGCGCAAACTCGGACGCCTCGCCTTTGGACTCGAAGCCAGTCTTGGCGATTGTACAGCCCTGGAAGCGGTGGTTCTTCCCCTGGCGGGGAGAACCGTTATCGAGAATCAGGCCATGATGCCCAAGGCGATGAGAGACCTCTACGCTGCCGGGAGGATCTGGAGCGGTTTTGAGGTTCGCGAGACCTGGGAAGCCAGGCAGTCCCTGGACGATCTCTCCCTGGCTCTCCGCTGGCGGGACCAGATCTTCGGGGTCGATTACGGATTCTACTGGTACCACGGATACCACAATCTCCCGGTATTCAAGTGGACAAACGTCGATTTCTCCAATCCTGCGGATCCCCTGGCATTGATTCTCCAGGAATATCGCAAGACAGACATGCTCGGTATCGATTTCGAGGCTGCGCTCGGATCGTTTGTGTTTCGTGGTGAGGTCGCCCTGTACGTCAAAGGGAAGACCTTCCAGATGGGCCAGACTGCAGCCATTGCTGATGCGATGGGTGGTGGCGATGGCACACGTGCAAAGCGCTATCTCCAGTATGTGATCGGGTTCGACAACAGGAATTTTTTGGTCGAGAAGCTGTATCTCAATCTCCAGTTTTCACAGAACCGGATTCTCGAGCATGACTCCGTTCTGCAGCAGGATGCTGTGGAAACGATCGGCACGGCCCGTGTGGAATATGGATTCGACCGCGACATCGTGACGCTCAAACTCGGCTTTGGCTGGTTTGTCTCCAGAGGATGGCAGGGCAACCCTGAAGTCAGTTTTAAAATTGATGATGGCGTAGCGCTCGGTATCGGGGCTTGGCTGATGCAGTTTGAGGCTACGGATCCCATGTACGGGAGCTTTGACAAGATGGATTTCGGCTACATCACGATGTCGGCAAAATTCTGACGACAGAAAACAAGTTCAGAAAATCAGGATACGAGGTACGGTATGGAAAAATTTGCCGCGCGGGTGGCTGCCCTGGTTGTTCAACGACCATGGAGCATCGTCCTCCTTGCAAGCGTTGTCTTCGTGTTTTTTGCCATTCAGGTTCCACGGGTTGTGATCGACAACAGCGTGGACAACATGCTGCCGGTGGATGATCCGGTCGTCCTGGCCGGGAACCGGAGTGATGCTGAGTTCGGGTCCGGGAGCAGTATCCTTGTGGCGATCCGGAGTACCAACGTCCTGGCTCCTGCATTCCTGCAGAAGCTGGCCGGATTGACGCATACCCTTGACCGGCTCGACGCGAAGATACTCGCTGACAAACGACCCGAGATGATCCGTGAGGTCTCCAGGATCATCGGGCTGAGTGGAGATGACGGGAAAAAGGCTGCCGGGTATTTCGAAAGCATTCCCACCGACAATTTTGCGGATTTTTCCCGGGCGATGACTCTGGAAGCGATCCAGGAGTCCGGTCTGGTTGATGATGCTGCTGCCCTGAAGATTTCGGAGCGCTTTTCAGGGATGAGCGGACTCCAGAAGACCAATCTCCATACCTTGCTTGTCCCGGGATTCGTCAAGGAAGCGATCTCCCTGGCGAATGCGGATTACGTCGAAGGCGAGGGTGATACCTTCAGGGTGGAAAAACTTCCCGGTGAGTGGGAACGCCCGGAGGAGATCGGGGCACGGCAGGCCAGACTTGTCAAGACCCGATTGGCCCGATGGGACCTCTATGACCGGTTTTTGGTCAATGATGACCATACCGTGGCTTCGATTCTCGTCAGATTGCGCAGCTTCAAACAGAGTGTTTCCGAAACAGCGCTCGAGTATGTGAAAAAAGAGGTTACGGCTGCCGGGTTTGCCGATGCGGATGTCTTCATCGCCGGCGAACCGGTGGTGACCACACTCCTCGGGAAATTCATGGTCCGTGATCTGGAGATCCTCTTTCCCTTCGTCCTGATCGTGGTGCTCACCAGTCTTGTGGTTTCCTTCCGCAGGTTGGGCGCCACGATCCTTCCCCTGATCGGCGTCCTGTATGCAACCGTGATCACCATCGGATTGATGGCGATGACCGGTTCGTCTATCACGGTGATCTCCGTTGTTCTCCCGGTACTGATGATTGCCGTGGGCAGTGCCTACGCCATCCATGTGGTCAACGCCTATCTCCTGCATGGCGGCAGCGACATGCACAAAGCTGTCCGGGAATCCGTGACTGAGACGTTCGTCCCCGTTCTGATGGCCGCCTTTACAACCGTCGGGGGGTTTGCCTCATTGGCGAGCAATTCCATCATTCCCATCCGGGACTTCGGGATCTTCACGGCCATCGGCGTTTTGGCAGCCTTCATTCTGGCAGTCCTCTTCGTTCCGGCACTGGCCATCCTGATGAGGATGAAACCGATGCAGGAGACCCATGAAGAGAGTGCCGACGGGAAGATTCTGGGGATGCTCTCCGGTGTCTCAAAACGCCATGTCTGGCCGGTCTTTACCGTAGGGGTCCTCTTCGTTGTCATCTCCGGAATTTTTGCGGGATCGATCAGGGTGGATACCAATGCCGTGCGGATGTTCCAGAGTGATACCGAAATCCGCAAGGCTGACGCTTTCATCAATACCCACTTCAAGGGCACATCGACAGCCGAGATCCTGATCCATACGGACACAGAAAACGGTGCCTTTGAACCGAAACTCCTCCGGATTGTGGATGGCCTTGAAGACTGGCTGATGACCAATGCGGCGGTTCCGGCAGAGGTGCGATCCAATTTTGGCGGTGCCCTCCACTTGGCGGATTACATCAAGAAGGCCAACCGCTCCCTGCATGGAGAAAAAAAGGACTGGTACCGGATCCCTGATTCCCGCAGGGCCGTGATGGATTACATGCTCATCCTTCGCGGTGCAACAGACGATCTTGTCAGCCGTGACGGGAAGACACTGCGGGTTGTTGTCACAATGAAGGATGGCTCGACCGTGCTGGCCGGGGAGCTCAAAGCATCCATCGGTAAGTATATGGCCGCGAACAATCTGCCGGATTTCGAATTCCTGGGTGTGATGGCCAAGTATCTCCAGGTTGACAGACTGATCGTCCTCGGGCAGATTGTGAGCATCCTTCTCTCGATCATTGCCGTATTCCTCCTGAATGCCGTTGTGTTCCGGTCCATCTTCTGGGCTGCTGTCAGTCTGGTTCCCCTCTCGATGGCGATTGCCGTCAATTTCGGAATCATGGGGGCGTTCGGACTCCTGCTGGATGTCGGGACTTCCATGATTGCCAGTATCGCCATCGGTATTGGTGTCGATTATTCGATTCATTTCATCAACGGGATGCTGGTCCGGGTCCGGCGCGGGATGAGTCTTGACGAGGCGATGCACAGGACCGGGATGCAGACGGGAAGGGCGATTCTCTTCAACATGGTTGCCGTGATGGCCGGATTCTTTGTCCTGGCGTTCTCCAGTTTTGTTCCCCTGATCAATTTCGGGATCCTGATCGGGATCACGATGATCACGACCGGGCTGGCCTCACTCCTGGTCCTGCCGGCCTTCATCCGGATTCTCGCAAAAACCGCCTGCTTCACCAAAGTCTCCGGGATTTCAGCCGGTTCTTCACGGGGAACATCCTCAGGCCTGAAAGCGGCGAAGACGCCCGCTGTGGATTCCTCCCGACCGGAGCGAAAGACCGCACGCAGCGCTGGAGCAGGTTCTTCCACAAAAAAGTCCGCATCCCGCGTGTCCCGAATGGCCACCCGCGGGAATGAGGTTGTTCCCCAAAAAAAGGCAAAGACAGCGCCAGCCCCCAAAAAGAAAGCAGTCCCCCGGGGGAAGCCGAAAACCGACGGGTAAGCATCCCGTATTGACCTTCAAACACCTGTCCCGACTCCGGGCGGGTGTTTTTTTTGCCTGTGGTCCGGATTCAAGATTCAAGGGGCGCCCTGCCGATACTGAAGAGGTCCTTTTCTGTGCCTTGCGGTACGGATTGACAGTTGGCACAGGGTGCGATACAAAGAAGGGGCGAGGAAACGACGATGGACAATGCCGGGAAAGACCTGCACCTCTGGGCAATGAGAATGAACTGGCTGCGTTGGCTGGCCAGACCTCTTGTTTCCGTCTGGTATGGTCTCGTCTTTGCCTTCCAATATTTTTGGCATCTGGTCCGCGTTGTGACCCGTGCAGTTCGTGATTCCTTTTCCCTCCGCTACTGGACCTTCTGCCTCTTTGGACTGGCAATTGCCATCTTTTTCGCCTTTTCCTTCTGGTTCCTCTCCGTCAAACTCGGTCAGCCCTGGCTGGCCTGGCTCGGTGTCCTTTTTGCGATTCTTCCGGTTGGCTGGGCCATGGCCGAGATCTCGTCCCGTGAACGACGCAGACTGGCCATGGATGATGAATACCATGAAGACTCGCTCTATCTCGGAAACGGGCTCAAGGCGGTCCGGATCCTTCTCAAGTACGTCATTCTCTCGCTCTTTCTGGTCGTGCTCCTGATCCTTGGGACGCTCCTCCTTGCCGTTCCCCAGATCGGATCGCTGCTGTACACCATTGTCCTGGTTCCGCTTGTGGCCGTTTCGATTTTTGCCGTTGCCTGTCTGATCCTGATTGCCTTCGGGTTGGCTGTCTTTCCCTCGCATGTGCTTTTCGCGTTGACACCGCTCCAGGGCAGTTTCATCCGCAGGTTGTTCAGGGAATCCGCCCAGCTTCTCGGCATCGTCAGGAAAAACTTTTTCAGATATGTCTTCGTTTCGATACCGGCCGGTCTCGCGGTTGCGGTTCTGGTTGCTGTTCCCGTGGCGATCATTGCGGGCGGGTATCTCCTTTCGCTCCTTGTCACGGACAGCTTCGGGAGCATGACCGGCGTGATGGGCAGTGTCACCCAGCAACTCCTTGCCTGGAGCCAGAATGTCGTTTCAGGGGTCCAGGATCCGATGGCGGCCCTCTCGGCGGTGTTTGCCGCGATCTCGCTGGCGCATATCTTTGCCGCCATGCTGGCACCGGCGCTCTCGTTCCTGTCTTGCATGTATTTCAGGCTCTACATCGCCACCCACGAGAGGGGCAGGGCATGGCAACTTCTTGTGGAGCGGATGCGGGCGTTGTGGGGGCTTCGGCCGGATCTTGCCGATGATGGGCAGACGGTCATCGACGAGGTTACCATTCCAGGTGTGGACCTCCTGAGCACCGAGGATATGCGCAGCCTGCGGGACGACCAAGAGCGCGAGGATGCAACCTGGACGGACTGGGAACGCGATGCCGGGAATGCGGCCGAGGATGAGGCTGCCTGGCTTTTACCGGCCGCCGAAAACGACTTCAGTGACGAGTTGCAGGTGGTAGATGAGGATGAAGATGTCCTCTCCGGGTACGGCAAGGGGCCGGCTCCAGCTGTGGCCGGGACGGCACTCGTGGCCGGCGCTGCCGCCATGCTTGCTTCTGACGAGTTTACGGAGTCCCCCATGCGGTCCGGGACCGGGTTCAATGATGGATCTGTGGCCGGTGATGATGAGGAACGCCTGACACTGGGTGACGTTGATTCGCCGGAGATTGACGGAAGCACGCTCCTGGATTCAATCGAGTCGTCGATGCCGTTGTCCGACGAAATTGTCCCCATGGACGGTGTCGAGCCCGACGAGGATGACAGACTTCTTTTGGACGATCTTGAGACAGGCGTAACACCGGTTTCGGGTAACGAGGATGACATTCTCGGCTCGATTACATCGTCGATGGACATCGCGGCGGAACCGGTCCCGATGTCCGGGATTGAACCGGATGAAGATGACAGGCTCCTTTTGGATGATCTCGAGACAGGTGTGACACCGGTTTCGGATGATGAGGACGACATCCTCGGTTCGATCACCTCCTCGATGGATATTGCCGCTGAACCGGTGCCGATGTCCGGGATTGAACCGGACGATGATGACCGCCTCCTGCTGAATGATCTGGATACCGGGAGTGATGAAGATGATGTCCTGCGCTCGATCACCGAGACGATGAGTCTGCCTGACGAGCCTGTCCCGATGGATGGGCTGAAACCCGACGAGGATGATGTGCTCCCCGAGCTGAACGTCGAGGATGCCGGACGGGTCAGCCAGGAGGTTGATGACCTGATCGCATCGCTGGATCGTGATCTGGCTCTCAACGGAAGTGTTCCCATTCTTGATCCGGCCGTCCTGGAGCGGGAGAACGAAGAGATTGCCAATCTGGACGTCGACCAGGCCCTCGGACTCACGGACGGTTTGCCTGCAGAACAGATCATTCCCGCGGGGGAGGATGATCAGGAAAATGCCCTCCGCCTCGATGATCTGGATTCAATGGAAGGGCTCTCGTCCGCGGCACTGGACGGAGCGATGGATGCGATCATGGGCAAGGAACCGTCCGGTTCCGATGCAGGACTCTCGGAGTTGACCGGCCCGGCCGGGGTACAGGCGACTGCGGACACCGGCAGCATTGATGATCTTCTGGCGGAGGCCAATGCGGTTTTTGAGGGCGGGCTGTCCGATCTCGATCTCGGGACGGGAAACAACATCCCGGCCGGTCTTGAGATGGATACAGGCTTCCTCGGTGATGAACAACTTGATGATATTCTGGATGGACCGGCATCGTTCGGGACATCGCTTGAGGATCAAGTTTCGAATGATGGTTCCGTTCCTCCCGAAGAAATGGGATTGATGAGCAGGGCCGGGGAAAGCTCGATGGACGAACTGCTGGCGAGTATGGATGAACCTGATTCGACGTCTGACGACCTCCTGGGTGGCTTGGACACACCGGCCACGGATTCGGTGGA
>DAIREN010000009.1:5407-41723 GCA_036795535.1 Spirochaetota bacterium | reverse complement strand
GGATGTCGCTGTACAGCAACAATACACATTAATAAATCATCGAATACTTTGGAGGTGGCGGGAGTCGAACCCGCGTCCTGAAACAAGAAATAAGCCCACGTCTACGTGCGTAGTCTGTGGATCAGGCAGTCGGCTTTCCGCGGAAGCCACAGACAACACCGCGAATCGCCCAACCCGTGCATCTCGTCAAACGGGTCCGGATGTAACCCGCAAGACCAGCCTCCGTAGCGGCGTTCTTATCCGGCCCGGAGGCCTACCGAACAGAACGGCGGCCATCAGGCCGCGAGAGCGTAAGAATTGTCAGCTAATTATTTAGCTTCGGCCTTTTTTACGGGGACACCGACACCCCGACACGCTGCGAACTCTCCTACGATCCAGTCGAAACCGGTACACCCCCTCACAATTCTTGAAGCCAGACTGATGCAAGCTTCCTTCTGTATCCCAAGTATACGACAAAAGAGGCCCCGGTTTTGCTCAAAATTGCATGAAAACAGCATTTCTTCCGGTTGCAAACTCGACCCGAAGAATCCGGGAGCTACCCTCTCTCAATGACCCAGAGCGTGTAGGCCAGCATCCCTACCAAAAAAATTCCGGCTTCAATCCGGTCGAGTTTGCGCCTTCCGAATGTATACATCGCCCCGAATAAAAGAAGGGATGACGCGATCATGATTCCGAGATCAATGGTCATATCCGCTTCGCCATTCCAGGTAACCGGCTTGATCAGGGCCGATACCCCCAATATGAAGAGAACATTGAAGATGTTGCTTCCAACAACGTTCCCGATGGCAATATCGGCCTTCCCGCGCCAGGCTGCAACTGCAGAAGTCGCCAGTTCAGGAAAAGACGTCCCGGCCGACACAATGGTCAGTGCAATCAATCTGTCACTGACACCCAGACTCCTGGCCAATGCCGTCGCCTGCTCGACCACAAGCCTTCCACCAAAAAACAGGCCAATCAGACCACCAAGGACAGCGAGCACAGCCAGCACAAGCGGCATCTCACCGATATATCCCGTGCCGGCATTCGTTTCCGCCCTTCCTCGAAGAGCCATCCTGAAGACGTAGGCAAAAAATCCGGTGAACGCGACAAGCAGGACAACACCATCCAGCCGGCTCAGCTGGTTTTCACCACCATGCCACCCATCCAAAACGAGGAACAAGAGCAGGATTCCGCCGGCAACAACAAAGGGAATCTCACGCCAAGCCGTACTCTTCGAGACAGCAAGAACCCGGATGAGCCCGGCAACTCCGAGAATCCCGAGGATATTGAAGATATTGCTGCCGATGATATTCCCGAACACCACCTGTCCGTTTCCCTCGGAGCTGGCAACAATGTTGACGACAAGTTCGGGGGCCGAGGTTCCAAAAGCAACCACTGTCAATCCGACGACTAAATCGGAAACCGAGAGGCGTCTCGCTATGGAAGACGCGCCCCTGACCAGAATATCCGCAGAGACAACGAGCCCGGCGATTCCGGCAAGAAGCAGGAGGATGTTCAACAACATTCTGCAGTCCCCTTACAGACTGAGTTGTACGGTTTTCCGGGAAAGACTCCCGCCGACACCAACGTAAACCGTCAGACTGGCTTCCCGCCCGTCACGGCGCACAGTCACCTTGTATGTCTCACCGGATTTGACCTTGATTTCCCGCATATGCCCCCTCTGGACACTCCCCATCGCGCCATCATTGACAAAGACATCCGCCCGGTCATATCTGCCAGCAAGTTGCAAAAGAATGACGCCCGTGCTGCTCTCACCTTCCGCCGGAGCATTCGGGCCAAAAAAAACAAGCTGCCTGACCAAACCACTCGCCAGCCAGGCCGTCTTTGTCTCAACCAGGTCGCCGCTCCTCAGGGTGACGGTATACGAAACGTTTGCCGGCAACTGGATGGACACTGTCTTCCCCTGGGCGATCTCCCCCCGCTTGACCGCGTTGACAAATAAATCCACCTTTTCAAGGGTTCCATTGTATCGCACTGTGAGGGTCGCCAACGGCGCTGCCGAGACAATCCCGGCGCAAACAAACAGCACCATAGCGAGAACCACAATACCAGTTCGCTTCAGCATCATGACACCACCCTCCATGGAATGAAAAAGACTTTCACTAGATTATACACCGGACAGCCCCGGGCCGTCATCCGATTCACCGCCACTACGTGACGGAAAGCCGCGTCACGTGGACCAGATCGGGATCAAGACCGCGCTGAAGAGGGCCAGAGATGAAAAAAGCCCCTTCCCGAGGACTGATGCCCGCGAGAAGGGGGATGACTGTCACCCTCTCCCGAGAGCAATCCGTCCGGTTCGTGCCATCTCCCGGACACCATAGGGCTTGAGCATGGCGATGAAAGCATCGATTTTTTTGGGATTTCCGCTGACTTCGATCGTCACAACCGCCGGGGCAATGTCAACGACGCTCCCCTTGAAGACCTCGGTCAACTGCAGGATATCCGGCCGGGTCTTGCTGGACGCGGTGACCTTGATCAGGAGCAATTCCCGGTCCACAAAGTCTTCTCCAGTCAGATCGATCACCTTGATCGTATCAATCAGCTTGTTGAGCTGCTTTTTGACCTGATCGATGATCTTGTCATCTCCCTCGACGACAATGGTCATCCTTGAGACTGTCTCGTCTTCCGTTGGCCCGACTGTGAGACTCTGGATGTTGTATCCCCGGCTTGCAAAAAGCCCGGCAACACGGGTCAGGACACCGAAATGGTTTTCGACAAGTGCTGAAATTGTATGCACCATCAGGCCATCCCTCCAATCATCTGGGTCAGGGCAGCACCGGCGGGAACCATCGGATATACGTTTTCTTCTTTGGCGATCCGCACTTCAAGGATGGCTGTCCCCTTGTGGTTGAGCATATCGACAAGAGCCGACTCAACCTCGGCCGGATTGGTGACCCGGCGACCGTACGCACCATAGGCCTCCGCCAGCTTGACAAAATCCGGCACATAGGACGGACAATGATCACCCGGAGTGGAGCATCCATCCGGACATCCCTCCCGCCTGTCCAGGCAGGTCGCTGCGTAGCGCTTGTCATAGAACAGCTCCTGCCACTGCCGGACCATTCCGAGATAGGTGTTGTTGAGTATCAGCACCTTGACGGGAAGATTGTTGACCACAGCGGTCGCCAGTTCCTGGATGTTCATCTGGATCGACCCGTCTCCGGCTATGTCGATCACTGTCTTGTCGGGGAAGGCAAACTGCGCGCCGATCGCCGCAGGCAATCCGTATCCCATGGTACCGAGTCCACCCGAGGTGATAAAACTGCGCGGACTGGTGAAATTATAGAACTGGGCAGCCCACATCTGGTTCTGTCCGACCTCGGTGGTGATGATCGCCTCCCCCTTTGTCAACTCGGAGAGTTTGCGGATCACAGCCTGCGGTTTGATGATTCCGGCTTCTTCGCCATAGGCCAGCGGGTAACGTGTTTTCCAGTCCCTGATCCGGGTCAACCAGTCCTCAATGGAGAGTTTCGAAACCTGTGGCAAGAGTTCCTGCAACACATGTTTTGCGTCGCCCACGATCGGTACGTCAACCTCAACGCTCTTCGAAACCGAGGTTGGGTCGATATCGATATGGATGATCTTTGCATGGGGAGCAAATTCGTCAAGCTTGCCGGTCACCCGGTCATCAAACCGTGCCCCGACCGAGATGATCAGATCGCTGTCGCACACGGCGTTGTTTGCATAGACGGTCCCGTGCATCCCGAGCATGTCGATCGAAAGCGGATGGGCATTGGGAAAAGCCCCGAGACCCAGCAGGGTCATGGTGACGGGAATACCTGTCTTTTCGGCAAACTGGAGGAGTTCTTCATGCGCACCCGAGATGATCACGCCCCCGCCGGCATAGATGATCGGCCTTTTGGAAGCCATGATCAGTTCGGCGGCCCGCTTTATCTGACGCGGATTTCCTTCGAGCGTCGGATTGTACCCCCGGATCGAGACCGTTTCGGGGTAGATAAATTCGGTATCGGCAACGGCAATATCCTTGGGGATGTCCACCAAGACAGGACCCGGGCGGCCACTGGATGCTATAAAAAATGCTTCGCGGACAGTCCTGGCGAGATCACATACGTCCTTTACCAAATAGTTGTGCTTTGTGATCGGTCTGGTGATCCCGACAATGTCGGCTTCCTGGAACGCATCGTTACCAATGAGGCTTGTGGGAACCTGTCCGGTAATGCAGACCATGGGCACACTGTCCATATAGGCCGTGGCGATGCCTGTTACCAGATTGGTTGCACCGGGTCCGGAGGTTGCCATGCATACCCCGACCCGTCCGCTCGCCCTTGCAAAACCGTCTGCAGCATGCGCTGCGCCCTGTTCGTGCCGCGTCAGGACGAGATTGATCTCCCTCGCGTCATAGAGGGCATCGAAGATCGGGATGAGCTGCCCACCGGGGTATCCGAAGATCGTCGTGACCTTCTCCCGCTTGAGGCACTCGACGAGGATCTGTGCACCTTTCATGCGTCGTCATGTCCTTTGTTATATGATTGAAAAACTATCCTGCAATGATAGCACGTCTTGGGCCCGAGAGAAACCGCTTTTTACGTGCGTACCTAGCAGCGGGGTTGGCCACTCCGGGTGCAAAAACCCGCCCGGAATCACCAGGCACACCGGGCCTGAGTGTGTTCATCAAAAAGATTTGTGGAAACCACCATGGATTCCGACAATAGGGATGTCTCGTGCTTGCTTTCTCGATGGTATCGCGATATTCTGTTACCTTGGGTGTGATCACTCTCTGGAGCGTTTCAGTCATGGCTGTCAGTCGAAAACCGCCTGCCGCGAAAAAAAAGCCGGCTCCCCTGCCCGTCCGGGAAGAGGAGATCGGTGATCTCGAGACGAGCTTGCAGGAGTGGGACACCGGCCTTTTTGACAATTACGAAAAGAAAATCCTCGATCTCAAGAATCTGGTGCAGATCAGCGGGCTGATCAATACGGAAATGAACATGTCCGAAATGACCCAGTCCCTCCTCTATTCCTGCCAGGGGATGATGCTCGTCCGCAGTGTCACTCTTTTTATCCTCAAAAGCATTGTCTCCAACGTCTACGCCTACGGCGCTTCCGTCGGATTTGCCAACGAGAGTTTTGCCGAGGAATTTTCGGACGAAGATCCGCTCGTCACCGCACTCCTCGAGCGCAAAAAAACTCTCTGGATCCGGGAAAAGGCTGCCGATTCGTCGATCCAGACGTCACTCTTGCGGCTTGCCGCGCTTGAGCCCGACCTGATCATCCCAATGCTCTACAAGGACAAGCTGACGGGCTTTCTCGTCGTCGGGCAGAAACTGACCGGAGAGACCTTTACCAGCAGTGAGGTCGAGTTCATGGCGAATATGGCCAACCTGGCAGCCATCGCCATCGAGAATCTCCGCCTCTTCGAGATGGCAACGCGTGACCGCATGACGAATCTCTACGTCCACCACTATTTCCAGAACAGGCTCGAGGAAGAGATTGCCCGGGCGATCCGCTATCACAACCATCGCCTGGCACTTCTCATGTTCGACATCGACCACTTCAAGTCTGTCAATGACACATGGGGGCATCAGGCGGGAGATGTCATCATCAAGGAAATCGCCGGCATCATCAAGGAAAACCTGCGCAAGCTCGACCTTCCGGCACGATATGGCGGTGAGGAGTTCGCCGTCATCCTTCCCGAATCGGATGTCAACAACGCCCGACTGATCGCAGAACGGATCCGCCAGGCAGTCGAGAGCAGGGTCTTTGATATCGGGAACGGAAAACAGATCCAGGTCACCATTTCGGCCGGAGCCAGCGATCTCTCGATGGCTGTCGCCGCCTCCGAACAGATGGAACCGGCCCAGATATCACGCGAGAGCCAGATGCGGGAAGTCCTGATCGGCCAGGCCGACACCGCGCTCTACTGCTCCAAACACGGCGGCCGCAACAAGGCGACTGTGTTTACCCCCGGCATGACCCACTGAGATCGCAGACAACCCCGCCCGGAGCATCCGATCCTGCCCCGACCCCCTTCCGGATTATTCCGGCATTCTCCTCGCCAGGCCTTCCGCCACGGCACACTCGACCACCGCTGCGCTGACCGCACCCGCGACCCGCGGGTCAAAGACGGCGGGAATGATCCGCCCGGCTTCCCGGTCCCGGACACTGACCAACCCTGCCAAAGCACCCGCCGCCGCCCGGTACATCGCCGGCGTGATCGACCGGGACCTGCAGGAGAGAGCGCCACGGAATATTCCGGGGAACGCCAAAACATTGTTGATCTGGTTCGGATAATCCGAACGGCCGGTGGCGATGACAGCATCCAGCCCGTCCAGCACCTCGGGCATGACCTCCGGGACCGGATTGGAGAGACCAAAGACGATCGGTTTTGGCTGCATGGACTGGACCATCTCCCGAGACACTATCCCCGGGGCACTGACACCGACAAAGACGTCGGCACCACGCAAGGCATCCGCCAGGCTCCCACCCCGGGAAACCGCAAAGGCCTGTTTGTACCCGTTCAGATCGTTCCGATCAATGGAGACAATCCCTTTGGAATCGCAGAGAATGATTTCGCCGACGCCCCGACCACGCAAGATTCCGGCAACGGCTATCCCGGCCGCCCCTGCGCCACTGACGACGATCTTGAGGGACTCCATCTTCCGGCCCGTGATGCACACAGCATTCTCGAGCGCCGCCAATGCGACAATGGCCGTTCCGTGCTGGTCATCATGGAAAACCGGAATATCAAGCATGCCATCCAGCCGTTTTTCGATCTCGAAACACCTGGGAGCACTGATATCCTCGAGGTTGATTCCGCCGAAGACCAGTGCGATGCGCGCCACAGTCTCGACGATTTCATCCGGATCCCGGGTATCCAGACAGACCGGAAACGCATTGACGCCTCCAAAGACTTTGAACAGGGCGGCCTTGCCTTCCATGACGGGCAAGGCTGCCAGTGTCCCGATGTCGCCAAGTCCGAGAACGGCTGTCCCGTCCGTGATGACAGCAACGGTCGTTCCCTTGATTGTCAGATCCCAGGCCGCCTCGGCATCGCTCTCGATATGCTTGCAGACCCGCGCCACTCCCGGAGTGTAGGCCATCGCCAACTCATCCGGACCAGAGAGGGCTGTCCTGCTCTCGATCCCGAGCTTCCCCCCATGGTGCAGTTCAAAAGTCCTGTCCCCATTCTCCACCAGGTTGGATGCCTGGAGTGTTACAAGCCTTTTACCAAGTTCATCCGCCGCTGACTGCCCGGGAAGGAAAATGACAGCCTCGGCAAGCGCCGGATCATTCGCCGAACCAGCCGGGCAAAACGAGGTCAGCACCCCGTCAACCGAAGCTGTCAGTTCCGCCATCTCGGGCAGCGCCCGGGAGGCATCTCGTACACGTATCAGAACGCGCCTACTGTATGCGGCTGTCGCTGTTTGTCTTCCTGCCATAGTGTTCTTGCTTCCCCCGCCTGGACCCGCTCAGATCGGCATGCGCATGATTGCCGGATCACGCTCGTCTGCTTCAAAACCGATTGCCGTCAGATATTTGCGATGCGTCTCGACATGGACACCCTCGACAACATACTCCCTCAGCCCCTCGCTCCTGAAGCGTTCATTGAGGACCATGAAGAGGTAGCGGGCATTCTTCATGTCGCGATATTCAGGAATCACATAATCCAGCTTGACGATGACCGCCTTCTTCTTAATCTGATAGACGAAAACGCCGGTCGGATTGGTATCCCTCAGAAGGAAAAAGCAGGATGGCGCCTTCTTCATCTCCTTTTCCCAGGAAAAATCGGGAAAAAATTTCTGGATGTCTCGTTCCCGGAATTGCAGGAAATGCCGCAAAAAAGGCGCGGTATGGGCTATCTCGAACGTTCTGTAGTATTCCTTGCGCCGGGACATCTGCCAGAGATAATACACATCGATCACGGCGATGAAACCGTTGACGACCGCGACCGGAATGGCCGGGATGAATGCACCATAGACCGCAAAGGCAAAAGCGCCGATGAAATTGATGACTCGGAGCTTGTAAATATTGCTCATCATCAGGGAGACAGCAATCAACACGGATGAGACATATCCGACAATCTCCAAGAGTGTCACTCCTCCGTCCGGCGGTGGTGGCATTGGAATCATCTTTTCCTCCTGTAACAACTGATAGACAATTCAGACCCATGGCCTGAGGAATGCTACTTTTTGACAGCATAGATCTCGAAGGTATCACCCAGTCCGAAAACACGGGCCAGGAATCCGTAACAGCGCCGGAAGAAGGCGTTGTCCCAGAAGCTCCCCTCTCGCCCCTTGAGAAAACGCTCATAATGGATTCCCGTCACCCGGACCTTGACAACCTTGAAGCGATAGCGTTTGAGAAGGACCTTCATCGTACGGATGGAGAAATCAAAATAATGATCCGCCGGGTGCTGCGAGAGATACTCGCTTCTTCGATACCGCCCCTGGAATCCGGCATTATTGGGAGTCGAGAGTGCCAAAATACCGCCTCGCGCCAAGGACGTATAGAGTTTTTCAACCACGTCATTGAGTTTGGGGAGATGCTCGATCACGTACCAGAGAGTGATGGCCTGATAGAACTCCTTGGGAACGTCAATATCGAGAAAGCCACCCGATTCCACATCCAGGACAAGATTCTCCCGCGCATATTTTGAGGCGATTTTCGAGGTTTCGATGCCCTTGACAGTCCAGCCCCCGAGATCGCGGGCCAGATCGAGGAAAAACCCGTACGCACATCCGATATCCAGAAGATTCTTTTCGGTTACGGGATACTTCTTCTCGAGCTTGCGCTGAATCCCGTTGATGACCTCGAGCCGGGCCTTCCCCAGGCGATCGATGTTCTCCCGGTCCTCGAGATAGGTTTTCCCATACTGTGCCGCGTAATCCTCGCCAAAGTAGGGTTTCTCGTAGACAAAAAGCGGCTGGGTGAACCAGTGTTGCCAGAAAAGTCCGCATTTTTCACAGACAAAAACGTTTTTTTCAAGATCACGGGCGAGGGCACGCTCCCGCCGACTCCCGCAGACGACACAGGCTTCCTGCCGGCCCGTATCAAGAACCGACTCGATCAGCTCGATCATCCGGCCGGCACCTTGTTTGTCCACCTGCTCCCGCGCCTGCAGCGCCTGCTGCATCAACTGGTCGGCATCCCCGATCCTGGCCGAAAATTCCCTGGCGAGAACCGAGGTATTGTCACTTCCATCCTTGCCGGCCGGTTTATAGACACCCAGCCGACCGAATATCCCGGCGACCTCGGAGAGATTCTCGTGATACTGTCCCGGGTTGCAGAGGATGACAGGTGTCCCGATCGCCGCAGATTCGTAGGCGGTCATCCCGAAGGAAGTCACAACGAGATCCGCCTGCACGATTTGTTCAAACAAGTTGATACCATGTTTCAACTCGTTGTAATTCCCCTCGGACCAGCGATTCTGGTTGAACTGCCCGCGGACAAAAACCCACTCGATCTTCGGGTCGGACAGCTTGCTGATGCGCACAAAAACATTCGAGAGATTTGCAGGATCGGAACCGCCGAATGTCACGAGAATCCGCCGGATCTTGCGTTCATAGCGGGTCTTCTCGTAATCGGCGATCTCCGGCCGGAAAACAATGTATTTGTTGGAATCAATATTTGACATCTTCGGCTTTTCGAGCGGAAGGGAGTACACCGTCACCGTTGCCGCCTCGGAGCCCGATCCCCTGTCGTCAAGGGTGATCACCGGCGCGTACTCCTTGATCGCACGGACAAATTCGATGGGGGTTTCCATGACATCCAGGAAAACAAGATTGGGCCGCAACCCGCGGATATCATCGACCTCCTCACGGAATCCATGCATAGCCAATTTGAAATTAAGATTTTCTTTATACAGAATCTCGCCGATGCGGTTGTCGCCCTTGACGAGGAAATACGGATCATACTGTTTCCGCAGAAGCCGTGCCAGAACCAGACACCGTTCGAGATGGCCGGAACCGTACTCGTTCCCGGCATTGACACGAAAAAGAACCATTTTTTTCATGCAAAATCGCTCCCGCACCGTATTTCCCGCCGAAGTTTACCGGCAAAGGTACAGTATGAAAGCTAACGATTTTTTTCATTCGTGATGATGCTTTCGGGTGAACACCCTCAGGCCATTCCAGGATACGGCTCTTACCGGAAGATTCCGGGATCGGCTCGGTAAACCTCAAGAACCTGATCGAGCCGGACCGGGAGCATATTCCTCTGATGGAAATACTCTGCCAATCGGGAAGCCCGCGCATAATCCTCGGCGGTATCCACAGTCAACCGGACCCCGGGATCCTTCAAGAGAACCGGCTCCTCCACCCGGTACAGCTCCCGGTGGGCATAGATCCAGGGAGTGACATGCTCCCGCTCCTCGGGAAGCAGGGCCTCACGCCCGGCCGTCTCGAGGACATCGCGCCGAATCACCTCGACACCAGTCCCGATGGGGATGCCCAACCAGTGGGAGAGGTCGGCATCCTGCGAAAAATGAAACCGGAGGATGGTATCAATATGCTCCGGACAGACAAAGGGATTGTCGCCGGTAGCCCGGACGATGGTGTCGCACCCGGCAAGCCGGGCCGCCATCAGATACCGCTCCAGAACGTCATCCTCCGGACCTCCGATGATCCGGCAGTCTTCTGCCCGGGCACAGGGCTCAAGTACACCATAGTCACTCTCGGGAACCGCCAGGATGACCTCCTGCACCATGGTGGCCGCCTTGACCGCCCTGATGACACGCTGAATGAACGGAACACCGGCCAGCGTCATGCACACCTTGCCGGGAAGCCTGGTCGAACCGGTCCTCGCCTGGATGATACCGGCCACGTTCACGGATGCTCCTCCCCCGGATGCTCTTCGGCTGGTTGTTCGCTGGCCGCAATCCGGTCTGCGAGTCCGGCAGCCTGCCCGAATTCATGGATTGCCTCCTCCGCCTGCCCATTTTCTCCGGGTGCTTCACTCACCTGTCCCTCCGGAAGAACGGACTGCCTGATATCGGCGGAGGCCATCATGAAGACATCCTGCAGACTGCAGAGGGTGTTCCGGCTCAAGCGTCTCAGCCTGTTATGCGTCAAACCGGCCAGCGCCAGACTGAAATCCAATTTGAGGAGATTGGTCAAGGCACGCCGGAAAATACTGCGTCTCCTGGCCCGAACCTGCTCCCGGGAGCGGCAATGCCGGCGCAGAAATCCTATCTCGTACCGGTAAAACCGTACCCGGTCAACAAAAGCTTTCCCCGGGAGCACAGAACGGGGCCAGGATCCGGGAATATAGAAACAATGTTCCGGATTGATCACCGTTCGCCAGCCCCTGCTCCAGGCCGATATGAACCACTCAAGGACGGCCCAATCCAGGGGAAGAGACGTCGGGGGTGTGCCAAGAAAAAGCACTTTTTCCCGATCATAGAGCCCATAAAAACGCCGGAGCGCAAGGGAATACCGGGTTTCCGACGCAACTGCCTCGGTCATCTGCAATCGCCCGTCCTCGAT
The DNA here is from genome assembly GCA_036795535.1 of Spirochaetota bacterium. Taxonomy (GTDB): domain Bacteria; phylum Spirochaetota; class JAGLSM01; order JAGLSM01; family JAKPMW01; genus JAKPMW01. The sequence goes on along the minus strand of DAIREN010000009.1, from coordinate 30,279 downwards.
GCATCCGCCCAGGACAACCGGGCATTCCGTCTCGTCTTCGGCAATGATGGACGGACCGATCGCGAACAGTCGACGTTCCTCCCGGAACGCACGAAGCGCACCGGGAATGTCAAAATATGCGATCGCCGTCGCGGTATCCAGAACGAGAACGCGCTGGCCAAGGGCTTCACGCATTCCGAGGAACAGTGCCGCAGGCAAGCCAATCTCCCGGGTCGGGATGATGACCCGCATCCAGGGATATTCGGCCAGAAGCAGATCATTGCGACTGTGGGCAGCATCCAGATCGACGAGAATCAACTCGGCCAGGGGAGCCAGGCCAGCAACCATGGCGGCCGTCCGCTCAAACGCAGGCATGCGGAATGTCTGCCCGGAAACATTGATGCACAAAACACTGAGCTCGATCCGCCGGGCGTAGTCCCGCTTTTCCTGAGCCGAAAACCGTTTCCCGAGCTGGGTAAACCCCGTCTCTCTCATCATCCATCCTAAAAATTATATGTGTGCCATTCGTCGCATGGCGCACAGAGTGGCAGTCCTTGAAACGCCGGATCGGCACATTGTTCCTGCCATTGTCTTTCAAGTCCGGCCCAAACGGCTTCCAATCCATCACGAAAAACGTTCCCCGGAGAAACCCGGCACTCCAGATCCTGCTTGCACATCGGAACCCGGCCATCCGCCCTGATCACAAGATCGCGGGCCAGATGCCAGCAAGGGGTCCGGACGAGGGGTGAAAGGTCCACTGCCGGTCGACCCGGGATACATTGGCACCAGTTATTGTACTTCCTCGGAAGAATGGCATCCTCGTGCGCCTTCCAGCGTTCATAAAACGCATCCAGGTTCGCGTCGTCCGCTTCAAACTGGATCGCCTGGATCCAGACATTGCGCTGCCTGAGCGCAAGCAAACGCTCGATGTTGGCTTCAACGAGCGGCAGAAGGCTGGCCCCCTTCTCGCGGGCAAAGCGCTCCGGGTCGGAAAAATCCGGCGAGAAAATAATGATGGAACGCTCGGGGTCCGCACTCGCCAGGAGCGCAGCCAGTTTCTCGTCAAGCGCTATCCCGTTCGTCTCAAGGACAAGACGCAGACCGGAATCCAGGATCATCCTGATCGCGGTTTCAGCCTGGGGGTGGAGCAAGGGTTCCGAATACGGTGAAAGTGCAATGGTGGCGTCCGGAGCGAATCGGCGGAGATCCTTCACAAGTCGGCCGAGATCATCCAGCGACACACTCTGTTCGGGAACCAGGTCCTCGCGAACCGAGCGCGGGCAGTAGTGACAGGAGAGCTGGCAAGCATCAACAAGATCCAGCTCGACATAGGCGGGAACCGTCCTGAGGATGCCGACATGCTCCCGGAGACATCGAGCAAGCCTTTCGTACGACCAGTCATCGACAAGCCCTGGATCGATGGCCAGGAGTGCCTTCATTCTGGCGAGGGCCTCGGCCGATCGGATACGGAGATCCAGACGCATTCGCCGGAAATCGGTCTCCGAAACCACCATCTCGATATCCCAGGAATTGATATCCAACCCCATGAGATCAAAGATGGCCTCCTCGCCAAACCGGAAATCATTCCCGCTGGAGACCCCGGCCAGAATGGCAAGGGCTTCCGCTGACAGAACCTGCGGGGCAATCCCTTTCGGATAATGCTCCCCGTACACATACTGCGCTATCCGATGCCGACCTGTCCCGAGGAATGCCGTCACCAAACCGGGGTCCATGAACACTGCGGAAATATCCAGAAAAACATACCATTCGTACCCGGAATGATTGTGTTGAAGGGTCGAGAGAACTGCATGTGCACCATAGCCAGACAGTCTGGTCTGCGGAACATCACAAGCCTCTGGAAGAAGAGACTCTCCCTCATGACAGACCAGGAGGAGATCACACCCCTCCGAAAGACTAGCTATCCGCCTGAGGGTCTCCTGCCAGACCGGTCGCCCGGCAAAAAGAGCGGTCGCTTCGTCACGAACGTCAAGAGCATTGATCACCAGGAGTACCGGTTTCACTCGTTTTCCTCCCTCCGAATTTGAATCCAACCGCCGAGTTCGGCACTCCGTCGGCTGACCGCATCGCAGGCATCCTCGGGGCCGGTCCGCCATCTGGGATGCATCCAGAGCCATTGTTCCGGCCGGTCACGAATCGCTCGCTCGATACATGCAGTCAACAGAGCTGTCGTCGCGATGATGTTGCGCTCCTCGTCGCCGCGATCCCGGACCGGTTTGACACTTTCAAAAATCAGGGAAAACAGGCCATCGTCCTCCCTGCGGGAATAACAGAAGATGATGGGAACATCAAGGCGCAAGGCGAGCGCAGCCGGTCCGCTGACCGTCGCAGCCGGTTTCCCGAAGAACGGGACAAAAACACCATGGCGGGCAGCATTTTGATCCATCAGGAACGCCAAGACTTTCCCTTTTTTGAGGGCTGTCAACCCGAGTCGCAGGGCTACGCCACGGGGAACAACCTCGACGCCCTTGGATGAACGCAGATTCTCCACATGTCTGTCCAGTCTGCGATTGTCCAACGGTCGGACGATGGCCGCCAGCGGACGGCCTGTGGCGGCAAACGCGGCGGCAAAAAACTCCCAGTTTGAAAGATGGGCCGTGGCCGCGATCACACCCCGTCCTTGGGCGAGGGCGCGATCCATGGCCTCAAGATTGACAAAGCGGACCCGGGCAAGAATGGCCTCGCGGGAAAGTTTGGGGAACTGCATGAACTCAAAAATCGTCTTTCCCATGCTTTCGAAGGAAGCCTTGGCGATTCTCTTTTTTTCGGAAACCGGCATCCCGTCACCATACGCCAGATCAAGACCGGAATACGCTGTCCTCCGCTGGGAAGGCGCGAGTCTCCAGACGAGTCGACCAAAAGCCGCCCCGGACCTGGTCGCCCAGCGCAAGGGGACCAGTCGCAGGCAGGACATGATAAAGCTCGCCGGGATAAACTCGACGAGCTCAAGACAGGCCGACTTTGCCATGCCGGCTTATTTCATCCCGGGCATGACTGGTGCATCATTGGTTCCATGCGGAGTTTTCCCGAAAATCTCGTCGTGAACACTGTGCCTGAAACCGGCCTTGACCTTGTTCAAAAGATCCTGAACTTCAGCCATCTGCCGTTGTTTGACGATCTCCTGCGAAAGCATGGTTTTGAGCTGGTCAAACGGGACACGATCAAGACGCTCGGCATAGCGGGGATCCGCTTTGAGCTGGTTATAGGCTTTTTCGACATCGGCATCACTCACATTGGTATCAACACTGATGTTCCCGGCCTTTTTGTAAAGATAGTATTTCTGAAGAGCATCCGATAGCGAAAGGTTCATGAACACCAAGAGCTCGGGGTTGTTCATGAAATCCGGATCCTTCTCCATAGCCTTAAGCAGGATCCTGTTGTCAACAAGCTGTCGAAGGAACTGCTTGAGAAACCGGGGATTGTTTTTCATCTTGACGATTTCTTCCTGGGACATCCGCTGGTTGCTCGTGAGAAAAAGGGAGAGCTGCTGATCAAACGTTTTTCGCGTAATCGTTTCGTCTTCAATCGTTGCGAGAATGGCGCCATCCTCACCGGGAGTCAAGCTGGCGGCCCGGGACTCAAGGCTACGGACCATGCCCATCGGGGAGAGCCCGGAACATCCGCCACTGATCACAAACCCGATGCCAAAACCAAGGACAAGCGCCCCGGCTCCAATGATGATCGTCCGCATACAGGATGACAGACCTTTTTTTCCCTGCTCATTATTGTCCATACTGTGTTGAAAATCCTTTCGTGAAGGTATCAAGTCAGGCGGTGTTCCACCAGCACTCATGAATACTGCCTCAAATCTTGCAAGGTTTTCTTCAAAAAGTCAACCTTGTCGGCAAGCTCGCCGCCGGGATCGGGAACCAACAGCAGGAGTTTTTCGCCGGGAACAATCCTCGCACCTGCTGTCTGCACCAATCCCACAACCCGCGCCGGGTCAATGTCGTGGTTTTTGGCAAACTCGATGGCGATATACCGCCCCTGCTGGACCAGACTGCGCACACCGGCCGCCCGCCCCTCCGCCTTGAGTCCGGAAAGCCTGAAGAGAGAGGATACGATCTCGGGAATCGGTCCAAACCGGTCACGGACCTCCTGTGCCAGGGCATCCACATCCGCCTCGCTCGTGCATGCGGCAATTCTCTTGTAGATTTCGATTTTCTGTCGTTCGTCGGTGATGTATTCATCCGGAATATATCCCTCAAAATCCAGATTGAGCAGGGTATCAGGTTGTTCCTCATGAAAATCCGCCCCGAGCTCACGCACCGCATCATCGAGGATCCTGCAGTACATATCGAAGCCGACCGAAATGATGTCTCCACTTTGCTCGGCCCCAAAAAGATTGCCCACACCCCGGATCTCAAGATCCCGCATGGCCAGGTCGAAACCGGAACCGAGATCGGTAAACTCGTTGATCACCTGGAGCCGTTTTTGGGCCTGTTCCGTCAGCGAGCGATCAGGAGGATAGAAGAGCCAGGCAAACCCCCTTCTTGTTGAACGCCCGACACGGCCACGGATCTGATAGAGCTGCCCAAGACCAAAAGCATCGGCACGATCGACAATCAGGGTATTCGCATTGGGAATATCCAGCCCGGACTCGATGATCGATGTGCAGAGCAGGATATCCAGGTGCCCGTCGATAAAATCGCGCATCACTTTTTCCAACTGGTGCTCGTGCAGCTGGCCATGGGCCACGCCGATTCTGGCATGGGGGACAAGCTTGAGAAGGAATTGGCGGACATTCTCGATGGACTGGACCCGGTTGTGCAGATAGTAGATCTGCCCGCCCCTGTCGAGCTCGGCCATGATGGCACGTTTGACCATGTTCTCGTTGAACTCGAGGACATAGGTCTCAACCGGGAGTCTCGAGCGGGGTGGAGTCCTGATGACACTCATGTCCCGCACCTTGATGAGAGACATATGCAGGGTCCGCGGAATCGGTGTGGCCGTCAGTGTCATCACATCAACCATCCGGCGCATCTTTTTCAATTTCTCCTTGTGTTGGACCCCGAAGCGTTGCTCCTCGTCGATCACGACAAAACCGAGATTCTTGAAACGGACATCATCCGAAACAAGCCGATGCGTCCCGATGATGATATCGATGTGTCCGGCCGCCAGGCGGCTGATGACCTCTTTCTGTTCGGCTGCACTCCGGAACCGGTTGAGATAATCGATGTGCACTGCCGGAAAAAGGGAAAACCGCTCCCTGAATGTGGCGTAATGCTGTTCGGCGAGAATCGTCGTCGGCACAAGAATGGCCGTCTGCTTTCCGGCCATGGCGGCCCGGAACGCGGCTCGCATGGCGACCTCGGTTTTTCCGAAACCGACATCACCACAGACAAGTCTGTCCATGGGACGGAGGCTTTGCATGTCGGCCCTGGCATCCTCAATCGCCTTGATCTGGTCTGGCGTCTCCTCGAATTCGAAGGCACTCTCGAATTCATGTTGCCAACGGGTATCCTCTCCGAAGGAATATCCTTCAAGAGTCATCCGGGCGGCATAGATCTCGACAAGCTCCTTGGCCAGTTTCTCGACGTTCTTTTTGACCTTTTCCTTGGTACGCTCCCAGGAGCGCCCCCCCAGGGAATCCAGTTTGAGGGCCGCACCATCCTGCCCGATATAGCGCTGGACCTGATTGATCATCTCGAGCGGGACATAGAGCTTCTCTCCATCCCGATACTCCAGCTTGAGATAATCCTTGTCGAGACCGAGGGAGTTCATCCGTTCGATCGCGACAAAGAGCCCGATCCCGTGCTGGATGTGCACAACCGGATCACCCGGCTTGAGATCCAGGAACGAATCGATAGGGACAGAATTCACGGAACGGACGGAGCGGCGGAGAGAACGTTTGCGATTGAATATCTCGCGCTCGAGGATGACCGCAAGGCCGAGTTCATCCGAGACAAATCCGGCGGAAAGAGGCGCATGCCCGACATGCAGCCTTCCCGGTCCCGCCTCGGCCATTGACCGGACGGGGGCACAATCCGAAAGGAGGCTCGCGACTCTTTCGGCCTGTCCTTCGTAGGTGGCAAAAACATGAACCTCCTGCTCTTTGGCCAGCCGTTCATGAATGGCGCCGGAGAGCGCCTGGAGATCCCCCATAAATTGTCTGGGGGCACTGAACGGCATCGGAACTGTCGAGACTTCACTCGTCGCCAGAGTCTCGAATCTCAGATCGAAGCCCTGCTTCTCCTCGATCGGTTGGTACAAGGCCGCAGGAGGGAGCTTGAGTTTCATCGGGCTGTAGTACCCGTTATAGAGTTCATCGATGTCCCGCTGAAACACCCCGGCCTGTCGAAGCGTCTCGTCGGCATCAACAGCAATCACAAGAGGCCGTTCGGGGAAAAACGCCTCCAGCGTCGATGTCTCCTCAAAAAACAGCGGAAGATAGTTTTCCATCCCGGGAAAATCGACGCCGGCAGCAAGCAGATCTCCAAGCCCGTCCCGGTCCTCGGAAGGAGGGAAAATGCGGACGACTTCGGAGAGTGCCCGCGTCCTGTTTTCATCATGAAGCATGATCTCCCGCTGGGGAAGTATCAGGAGTGACTCAACGGGCCCGAGGGACCGCTGGCTGCCGGCATCAAAACTCCGCAAAGACTCGATCTCGATATCGAAAAACTCGATCCGGCAGGGATCCTGGAGATTGGACGGGAAGATGTCGAGGATCCCGCCCTTGACGGCGAATTCGCCCGCACGTTCCACTCTCGAGGATTGTTCATACCCGAGATTCACAAGATACCGCACAAGATCCTGAAGTTCGTACAGGTCCCCTTTGCGCAGGAGAAGTTGGGCGCCGGTGAAACTGGCTCGGGGAATCAAGCGAGCCAGAAAGGCCCGGACGGGGGCGACAACCACCTTGGCCGAACCATCCACCAGTGCATGCAGGACAGAAATCCGGTGATGCACAATATCGGAAAATGGTGATACATCCTCGTACGGAAGAATCTCCGTATGGGGAAAAAGATGGACGCCGGCTCCCTCTCCGGAGAACGCCAGAAGATCACCATGGAGATCTTCGGCTTCATGGGACGTCGCCGTCACCAACAGAAGGGGCCGTCCCGTACGGCGCGCCAAAGCAAACGCGACAAGCGCCCGCGACGCTCCCCAGAGAGCCCCGCAGCGGACGGAGGAAGCACTGCTTGCCCGCGCTACAACCTCGTCCATCGCCTGATGCCGGGTCAGGCGCTCGATATGCTGTTCGAACATCCCACAAATATAGCGGAGGCGGAAATAAAAAAGACCCGCATCAACGCGGGCGCTTTGGGTCTCTCTGCATCCCGGCTGGGCGGGCGAGATTTGATCGCATCCATTTCAGTTCATAGACACAGAACTTTGCGCGGGGATTCTCTTCCCGGCAATCCGTCTGATGCACGACAGCCCCTGCAGCTCCAAGATTCTGCAACAACCCCAGAAGCAGGCCTTCCGTGAAGAAACAGTCAAAAGGAGTGTTCTCCCGCAGGCAGACAAAGCCCGGGGAGATATTGTCGGTCTTCCATATGCCGGACCCTTCACCATGCAGGTAGTGGGTGAAAATCTTTGGCAAAAACTCGATCGCCTCCTGGACCGTGGCATATTCATACATCGAATCCAGGTCCTCCATGACGATGGCCGAAAACGCCCTTCCGGCATGTTTGAGTTGCATGCGATTCCCTTTGGCGAGAAGCGCTTTGGTGAACGCGGGAATGACGTCCTTGGATGCCCATTCACCCTGCTTGCGGTATTTCTCGAGCGAGGCATTGCCACCAAGCTGACTAACAAAAAATTCGACGATCCTCGAATTGACCTCAGCCATTCCCGTCCTCCTGTTCAAACGCTTCCCGGGCCCGCTGCCGCCATGGTGCAATCTGCAGATTGACCTGTTCGGCTGCTGCAAGATAGCGCTGCACCATGGTGCTCTCCTCTGCCTTGGCGCGACTGATGGCCGGCCCCACAATCTCGTGCAGGTCTTTCCAGGCCCGATTCTCGATCCAGCGCCGGTCATACTCCAGCCCGGCCCGATTGGCAAATTCCAGTACCGTGACAAGTGCGGCCCAGACGGGATCATCATCCGGCCGGGATGCAAAAGCCTCATATCTCTCGACAAGCTGGCGTGCATAGATGACAGCAACCGCCTTCTTGTTGATGCTCAACCCCGTATTCCGGGCCGACTCGAAAATACGGGCGACAAGAGCATAATCACAGGACTCGTCACCGGCAGAAAGCCTGACAAGCTCCCGTCGAATGATGGAATTACAGAGCATTTCAATCGCGGGACGAACATCCTCGGGGAGCGGAACACCATGGAAGCCAAAGACAGCCGCCATCTCGAGAATGCTGTCGAGTCTCGATGCCGCATCAGGTCGCTCAAGTCCCTCTATCCGGTCCCGAAAGAGCGCCTCCACAAGAAGTGCCCGTTCTTCAAACTTCAGATCGGCGATGCCCAGGGCCCGGGGAATCCATTCTTTCATGTGACGCTGCAACTCTGCCGGCAAGGAAGTGCGAAAAACTTCGCGAAGCCAGCTTCCCAGCCGCGCATCCGCTGAAGACCGGGTCCAGAACGTGATCCCGGCCGGTGGCATGAACCGGACGAACCAGAACCAACTCGATTCGGACCAGCTCATCCCGTCCTCAAGACGGGCTCTCCCGCTGAAAAGAAATGCTCCGTCAGCAGATCTGGTCTCTTCAACACCATCCAAGGCAATGCTGTAATAAAACATCTTTCCTGACTCGGGCCCTCCGGCAAAAAGATGCCGCAAAACGAACTGGTTGATCACACGCTCATTATCAAGAACATGTTTACGAACAAGCTCATTCCAGACACGGCGACCATTCCCGAAGTGACCAACATTGGAAGGCGCTGTCTCCAAAACTGCCAGGACCTGCTCCTCAATATCCTCGGGCAACCATTCCTCGGCAAGATCAATGGCCCGGGCCGCATAGCGCATGCATTGCACACCCTCCAGCCCGGAAATTTCTGCAAAAAACCATCCACAACTCGTATACATGTACAGAGCATACCGTTGCGCCTCAAAGAGCGCCCGCAACTGACGCTTCTCTGGCTCCGTGAGCTCACGGAGCGCATGACGCTTGACAAACGCGTCAAAGACGCCATGGTGCAGTTCTTCACTGATTTTCCCGGCTGCAACCTGCTCACCGGACCGAATGACCTGGATATAGTCATTTCTCGCCGCCTCAATGTCGGCAATCATCCCGGAGACCGTCTCCATGGTGACTTTCCAGATCTGGTCACGCAGAACATCAAAAGCAGCCCTGAGGGGGGCGCGCCAACGCTGATGCCATCCACCGGGCCCACCACCACCACACCCACAGTCATCCATCCAGCGGCCGACACCATGGGCACAGCTCCAGGCCGTCCCCAATCCAGCATTCCCATCCTTGAGGCGTACCTCTCCCTGCGGGGGGTGCTTTTCAAGGTATTGTCCATAATTCGCAAGCCTGAACCGGGGGCGGGCATCATTTTCCGAGATCATGGCTGCCAGGCACATATTCGCGAACGGCTCATGGTGCCCATAACTCTCACCGTCCGTTGCAATATTGACGAGTGGCCCAAGACGATCGCCTGACCATGCCGCGACCAGACGATCAGCGAACTGACCGGCATTGGTCAGAACATGCTCAAAACCGACGGCTCGGGATACCTCCAAGTCATAGAAGAAGACTGCAAGATCACCCCTCGCCGTATGGACAGTCCATGGAACCGATGTATCAATCGAATTATTGGAAACATCCAGCCATTCACCGCCCGGAAACCGGACCGATTGGGCCTGTGTTGGGGAAAGAATGACAAAACGGACACCTTCATCCACCAAGGCAAGCACCGTGTCCATATTTATGGCCGTCTCGGCCAGCCAGATTCCTTCAGCCTGACGTCCAAATCGGGACGTAAAGTCGGCAAGTCCCCAACGGATCTGCGTCACCTTGTCCCGTTCCGTGGCCAAGGGGAGAATCATGTGGTTATAGACTTGGGCAATGGCGTTTCCATGGCCCTCATGCCAGACCACGGATCGGGCATCGGCTTCAAGAATCGCTGAATACGTCCGAGGATCATGTCGTTCAAGCCATGAAAGAAGGGTTGGACCGAAATTGAAGGAGATATGCTCGTAATTATTGACAATCCCCGTGATTCTGCCGTCCTTGTCAAGCACCCGGGCATCCGCATTGGCGGCATAACACTCGGCATTGATCCGGTCATTCCAGTCGTGCCATGGGCGGGCCGAGTCCTGATGGTCAATCACACCGGCCCATGGATCTTCGCGGGGTGGCTGATAGAAATGGCCATGAATGATTACCCAAAGTTGTGTTTCGTCAGCCACCGACAGCCTCCTGAATGTTTTACTTCACAAAATAGAAAAAATCGTGGAAAATGTACTGACCATGGGGCAGAAACAAGCATTGAAAAACTCATGTTTCTGTTGCGGAATGCAGGCTGTTTTTACATCTCTCCTGTGGTACCTTTGTGTTGCAGTCGATACGGGGTGGCTCACGGGCTGGATCTTCCAGTTCTTGACTGGCGATGCCGCTCCTGGCCGGGAAGAGCACCCTGGTGCTCCGGACACACCCGCCGGCGAACCACTCGTATAGAAGAAGAGGGCCATTATGAACAAAACAACACTCAAGCAAAAGTCCAAGAAGGAACTTCTCAATATTGCTACCGAATTGGGAATTGAAGGCGCTGCCAGCCTGACCTCAGCAAATCTGATCGATGCCATTCTCGTGGCAATGGATGTGTCCTCAGACGGGAAACCAGGCACACCCCGTTCCTTGAGACTTGACGATGAAAATCTCGAAGTCAGAGGCGCCAGTAAAAAATTCGAGGTCCAGGACAAGCGCCTGTTTGCCGAACCGGAATATCCCGTCGATGAAACACGTGATCTGCCACAAGGCTATGGTGACACGAAAATAGTCGCCATGGTGCGTGACCCATACTGGCTCTTTGTTTACTGGGAAATCAATCACGAAAAACGTCGCGAACTCGGACTCCTCGGTGCCGACACAAGCCACCTTGTTTTGCGGGTTTGGGATATCACGGGTGTCTCTTTCAACGGCTTCAATGCGAGCGGGCATTTCGATGTCAACGTCAACGATATCACCAACAACTGGTATATCCAGATGCCAACCCCGGACAGGACTTGGTGCATTGATCTTGGGGTCCTTACCTCTGACGGAAGTTTTGTCCTCATTGCCAGATCAAATTCCGTATTGACACCCAGAGACACACTTTCTGACCGGATTGACGAGAAACCGGAGTGGCACACAACGACAGAAACAGCCACAGAGATGTACCGGATCTCCGGCGGGTACAAAGTCACCGAACTTGCCGGAAGTGAATCCATCGGAGCCCTCTTGGCCCAGCATCTTGCCGCGAACCTTTCCTCGGGAGCTGTCGCAAGTTCATCCAATGTTCCGCGGAAAGACGAAGGTGGCGAAAAAGGCAAGGATTTTTGGCTTGTTGTAAACACGGAGCTGATTGTCTATGGCGCAACAGAACCGGACGCCAAAGTCACACTTCAAGGCCAGCCACTCAAGCTGAGACCGGACGGCACCTTCAGTGTTCGTTTCGCCCTGCCGGACGGAGAGCAAATCATCCCCGTCCATGCCGTCAACGCTGACGGTGACATGGAGAAACAGATCACACCCATTGTGACCAGAACGACCCGAGTTGATATTCCATAAACCGGTCAAGCACAACATCAACGGAGGGAAAAACATGGCTAAAAACACGAAGGGCTATCTCGCGCTTGTTTTACATGCGCACCTGCCGTTTGTCCGTCATCCTGAATATGAAGATTTTCTCGAAGAAGACTGGCTATACGAGGCAATTACGGAAACCTATCTTCCCCTCCTCGATGTGTATGAGGGGCTCGTCCGGGACGGTATCGACTTCAGAATAACAATGTCGCTCACACCACCATTGGCGAATATGCTGGCTGATGAGTTGCTCCAGAACAGATATGTAAAACATATTCGGGATCTGATTGAACTCGCTGAAAAGGAAGTCGAGCGTACGCGCTGGATGTCGGAGTTCCATGAAACCGCAAAAATGTACCTTGAGAAATTCGAGCGATGCCGGTATCTCTTCGAAGAAGTTTATAGAAAAAACCTGATCAATGGCTTCAAGCGCTTTCAAGAGCTTGGAAAACTTGAGGTCATCACCTGTGGTGCCACTCATGGCTTCATGCCGCTCATGGATCTGTATCCCAATGCGGTACGAGCCCAGATTCAAGTTGCCCGTCAAGATTATGAAAGACACTTTGGCCGCCCTCCCCGTGGAATCTGGAATGGGGAATGTGGCTACTACCCCGGGCTCGAAACTTTCCTTTCCGAAGCGGGGATTCGTTTCTTCTTTGTCGACTCACATGGTATCCTGCATGCTGATAGAAGACCGCGCTATGGTGTATTTGCACCTTTGTACTGCCCGAACCATGTGGCAGCCTTTGGTAGAGATATAGAATCATCCAAATCGGTCTGGTCTTCCGAGGAAGGATACCCTGGAGACTTCAACTATCGTGAATTCTACCGAGATATCGGTTTTGATCTGGATTTCGAGTATATCAAGCCGTACATCCATGAGTCCGGTCTGAGAACCAACACGGGCATCAAGTACTACCGGATCACCGGACGAACGATGTACAAAGAGCCGTACAACAGACAGAGAGCCATGGAAATGGCTGCCGAACACGCCGGGAATTTCATGTTCAACCGTGAAAAACAGGTCGAGCATCTCTCTGCTGTCATGGACAATAAAATCCCCATAGTCGTTTCGCCCTATGATGCAGAACTCTTCGGCCACTGGTGGTACGAGGGGCCGGATTTCCTCAACTTCCTGTTGCGCAAGATTTCGACGAGTTCAGATACCATCGAGCTGATTACGCCATCCGAATACCTTGATCGGCATCCCGAGCAGCAGACCGCAACGCCTTCGCTTTCAAGCTGGGGAAACAGAGGGTATGCCGAAGTTTGGTTGAACAGCACGAATGACTGGATATACAGACATTTGCACAAAGCATCCGAAAGAATGAACGAGCTGGCCAACACATACAGGGATGCGGAAGGATTAATCCGGCGAGCATTGAACCAGGCAGCACGGGAACTACTCCTCGCGCAAAGTTCGGACTGGGCTTTCATCATGAAGACAAACACCATGGTTGAATACGCAGTAAAACGAACAAAAGACCACATTAACCGTTTCACAGATCTGTACTATGCGATAAAGAGCGGAACCATTGATGAGTCCATACTGACTTCTCTGGAACGAAAAGACAACATATTCCCGGATATCGATTTCAGGGTGTATTGCGACTAACCATTCCGGTCCGTTCTTTGCACCACAGCCTGTATTGAATCTCTGTTCCTTGTGTGATGGTTGCCACAGACCGACGGAGTCCGGAGAAATCCGGTCTCATCGGTATGTTGTATGTTGCGGCAATCCTTCTGTGGTGGATGATGGCGCCCGATACCATATTGATCGATCGCACCCGAATCACATACCAGCCTGACTACTGTGCTTGTATTTGCCTGTAGTCCCCTAGACTTTCAAGATACGCGCCATTGAAGACAAAGACGCCGGATTCTTCCCGAAATATCAGCTTGATGCGTTCGCTCTCAGATCGCCCTGTCTTGCGGACAATCAAGACAACTTCGGCCTTCTGCTCTCCATTTTTTATATACCGATGGAATCCTGCATTGGAGAGCACCATGGCGCTTGAATAGTCCCTCAACTTCACAAGCATGTTGGTCGCCTTCGAGATCAGTTCGGATTCACAGCTTTTGCCGGAACACGGAATTTCTTTTATTGACCCAAGAACCCATTCCGAACCGGAGCGAACATATTCCATCTCCCACTGCCGCATGTCTTCGTTCTTGCTTTCTTTTGCCAGACCAACCACATATCGAATTGCGTTTTCAACAGTCCGCGTTGAAACAAGAGACAGCTGAACTCCTCGTTTTTTCAACTGCGTGTTTTTCAAAAAGAAATCGTTAGCAATTTGCTCCGGAGCTACTCCTTGGACCTCCCGGGAACAACTGGAGATCATCCAAGAGAACAGACAGAACAGCAGTAGAAGCAGAAACAAGCGAGTCATATATCAATTCCTTTCGATCTACATCTTTCTTCAGTATACACAGAAGTTTCATCTTGTAAACCATCCGTTTATTTCTCAATAGCCGCGATGAGTGTCCCAGAAACAACTGCACCATGGCAGAAAAAGGCAAAAAAGAGGGAACCAATCCAGCGCATCAGACCTCTTCTATACAATAAACAGAGGAGTCAGCACATGCATTGCACAACTCATGACCCTGAACGGTTGCATGAATCCGGTTCAATTCGCTTCCACTGCAGGATGGAGATTGATATACGCACATGGTGTGCCTCGCACCGGGAGAAATTGAGCGCATTTTGCAGAATCGCACTGATGCATTTTGCAAAAGCCGTCAAAGGCGGCAGGATCCGCATTGAAAACAGGAGCAATTTTCTCGCCCGTGCTGACAAAACAAAAAAAGCCGAGCAGTACATCACTCTTTCGGGCTTCGATAAAGACTGGCTGGAGAAAATGGCATTCACACTTAAAGCAAGTCAAACAGAAATACTTCGCATGGCACTCGAATGGTGGAAAGCTGTTGAGGGAAACAATGAAAGTGCGAAAGACCACTGGCATACTGACACAATATCGGAACGGCCTTCAGGGTCTCGATTCTGTCTCTGGAGTGCAGGATACATGACACTCTCCCACTTTCCGACCAAGGAAGAAGCACTCGTCGCAAGCCGCTATTCGTAGGCAGCCAGAACAATCGACTTGACCGACACACCAACACAATTTATCCCCGGATGAACGCCCTGCGGAATCCTGGAACCTGCAACGGATTAATCAACTGTCCATAGCGCCGAAGCTCAAAATGGAGATGCGGGCCTGTTGAATACCCGGTACTTCCCACATATCCGAGTCGCTGGCCAGCGCGCACCCACTGCCCGGAAGCAGCTGTGTTCTGGATCATGTGCCCATAAATCGTCGTATACCCATCGCTATGCTTAACCATGACCATTTTCCCATATCCCCCGTTCCAGCCGGAAAAAACAACCTGACCGCTTCGAACAGCTACGATGGGGGTCCAATATGGCAAGGCAATGTCTATCCCGGGATGAAACTGATGGGAAAGTGTGAACGGATCTCGCCGGTAGCCATAAGAGGAAGAAAGCCAACCACCGGAAGCCGGTCTGACAAAAAGCATTCCAAGCGCCCGCTCCATTTCATCAGCGGAAAGACGAGCTCCCGGGAGAAAAACAACACTCCCCATCTCGAGCTCATCACGCACCAAACCGTTTGCTCTCTGAATGCTCTCGGCCTGGATACTATATCTTCTCGAAAGCCTCTCGACAGAATCACCTTTTTGAACCTTGTGATAAATGCCCTTCTGATTGGGAATGGTCAATTGCTGCCCAACTCTGATAATATGAGCATCTGACAGCCGATTCAGGCTTATCAAGGCATCAATGGTCACGCCCGTCTTCTCTGCGATTTTGGACAGCGAGTCGTCCTTGCCGATCGTATACGAAAACAGCTTGAGTGCGCCAGCAGAATCGGGCCCACCCTTCGGACCGGCAATGTTCGCCCGTGTCTCGTCCTCGAGGAACATGCGATAGAAGAGATCATGATCACTGACACCAGCGATATCCGCATCAAACACGGATTTGCCACCTGAAACAAGCCAGGTCGCGCCTATACAAACCAGCAAAAAGACAAACGAGAAGAAGCCTACCATCAACCTTGGTGATTTTCTCTCGAGTTTTCTTGTCAACTCCACGCCTTGTCGAAAAACCTTTGGATAAATCACCCGCAGGCGACCTGAAGAAGCACCCTGCCGGCTCCCCCACATCGCTGGTCTTTCAATGCGCAAGTTTTTTCCCTTGGTAGCCATACCTGCTCTGATCACTTTTGCCCACCTGTTTCAGCAAGTAGGCGCACCATAGTGACGCACCTCTCCTGTACTATCGGCAGACTATCTCTTCCGCTTTATCACACGAAATTCTACCTTTTTTTTACCCCTATAGTCAACCTTCGATTTTTTTCATTCTGACGGAAACAGACAATCCCCATGTGTTGATCAATGGCATTAAAAGAGTTGCTGGCATCCATGCCACGCACCTTTTAAAACATCTGCACACCATACCAGATTTCACACCATAGGGTACTGATTCCATATAAATCCTCCGATACTCGAAGTACAGCCAAAGGATGAGAGCACATCAGGAGTTTACTGTGAGATTTGAGTCACTTCGCAAATATGCAGGACTGGTTCTCGGGCTCGTTTTCTTTGCCACATCACTATCTGCAGACTCGGATGACTTTGGCTTTAAACCAATGAGACGAAAACTGCGCTATGTGGAAGAATTCTATGGCCTTTTTGCCCAAAACCATCTGGCATCAACTGACTCAACCGAGCAAAACATATGGTTTCTTCAGGTAGCCCTCAACTCACCCTTCGTCCATCCGATCCAGGCTCTTTGCGTCATCAGAACCGAGGACGAACACACCCAATACAAACGCCTCCTGCGATCACGCATTGCCTTCCTTGTTGCCCAAGGCTATCTCCAACTGGGTTATCGGTATGACAAAGAAGATATCTACTGGTTCAACCTGGAGTTTGCCGATGAGCTTTCAAAAGGATTCAAGATTGCGGAGCACTACTATAGAGAAGCCATCGTGTATTGGAATGAAGCCAAACGTGTTGCTTCAGAAATCCAGCGCTACCGCCGAACGATTCGACTCTCCGGTGGCATTATTGATGCCATACAGGACGAAGCCAGGAAAATTCATGAAGGCGATATCAACTATCAGAAAATCATCGATTTCCGGCTGAGAGACCTGGAGAAAAAGCAGCATAAACTGGAAAGCATGCTTAAAAAAGCACCATAGCTCACCCTTGGGCTTGCTCACAAACAGCCATGGTGCATTTTCCCGCCCCCCGCTCGCCCCGAAATCTCCTACTTCTGACCCTCATCGTTTTTCAGAGCCTGTACCGGCTGGACGGCAGCCTGAGGCCCAACTTCTTCATCAGACTCCAACAGACCCTGGGCGGGCTCGCTGTCATACACGAGGACCTGCTCGACCTTCGAACCAATACCGGAAAGATCCCCTTCGAGAAGACGATATCGTAAAGCCGACACAAACGCCCATGTCTCACTGATTGCATCAATCACCGTCCGGCCTTCAAGACGCCGTTTTCCTTCTCCGGAGATATCAAAATGAACCGGCTCATCAGGATTTTGAAGGAAGTGGTTGGCTCCTTTTTGGTCATCTATCAGCATTTTTAACGCCGATTCGATACGCACAAGGATATTGCCAAAACGGCCACGAGTCTGATTATCCAGGCGAGTTCGCTCCATGTCACTTTTATGCAGCATCTGTGATTTCTGTATCGGCGTGTACTGGGGAGATCGTTCCGTCTGCCAACGCTCACTCACTATCCGGTTATATTCTTTTATATGATTTCTCGTCTCATCGAGGGCAAAATACCCCTCATTGAGCAGTTTGCGAATATCCTTTCTCTCTCCGGCCTGGTAATCAAGGGCGATTTTAATCTTGTTGCTCGTCAGGATGAATGAATACTCACGATCGAGGATTTCAAAAAAAACTTCCGTCAGATACATCTTGCTGTCTTCATCAAGCAACGACAAGGGGTTGTCCCGCCCGGATACGATCTTGTCTTTTCCGATCGGAAACTCCCTCATGACAAGAAGCCCATCCCTGATTTGATCAGGCAAGGAAGAAGCACGAATCTCGCTTGGGGATCTGTCCAATATCTCTGTCTTCTTCGCTTCAAGCAATGACTGCTGCCGATTCTTTGCTTCGGTCAATTCCCTCGCAATCCGCTCCGTGATGTATCCGATCCTGTCCTCGTCAGTCAATTCGAGAAAATCCTCAAGATCACGATGACCGTACCAGAGATTCCGCTTCAGAATATTCAACACCGCAATGTGAAGCTTGGGAAGAAGTTCTGAAAAGACATAATCCAGGCTCTTCTTTGCCCGTTGAATGTTTTTGGCGAGTGCAACGCTTTCCTTCTTTTCTTCTTTCGCCTGGATCTCCAATGCCCGGACGATGGCCGTTGTCGCACTCTGGCTGAAACTCCGGAGGATATAGATCCTCTTGTATAATTCTCGCAACGGCTCTCCGACAGAACGCGGTGTCACAGACTTCGGGGAGGCCGGGGTATACAGACATGTCACCTCTTGAAGAAGCTTTTCATCATAAAGTTTGTCGATCCGGACAATCAACTCGAAATAAACGGAGCCCAGCTTTGACATGGCGGCAAGAAGCTTCGGACGGAACTCCGCAGACGGATGTGCCAGCGGTGTCACGAGCAAGCCAAGATCAAGCAACCTTGCCTGGGATTCACTGTGAAGGTGATGCAAAAACTTCTGTGACAGGATCCCGCCTGTACCTTCCATAACTCCTGCTGTCGTCGATTTGAACCACAACGCAAACCGCTCAAAGAACCTTCCGATAGCGCTCCCGGACTTTTTCCCGGATGCGACACGCCCCGCCATGCTCCTGCTTCCCGGCGGTACCGGCTCAGGAATTCCGTAACTCCCGGCTTTTCTTTTGGCAAGATCCCTTTGCTTGTCGCGGTCGATCGTCAAGGGCTTGCGGGGATCTTCCTTGATCACCTCGCCGCCATGCTCCTGGAACTTGTTGAAGAGCTTTTTCTTTTCCGTGTCTTCCATCCCGTCAATCCGGATGGATCGCCTTGTATCATCAAGCCCTCTGGACATTCGTCCCTCCCAAGCTCTCACTCAAACCCTAAGCATATTGAGTCTCTATCACTCTGTCAATCTTGCACGCTGTAAAATAATCATATCTGTAGTCTGTATGACACTGGATCATTCAACCAGTATTCTTCACGAGAAACAGCCGAAGGCCATGGATACGCCGGATTTTTACCGGAATTCAGGCAGGCCCATGCGTAGCACTGACCCAGAATTCATCTCCATGGACAATTTTCTTCTCAATTTGGCCACGACGCTTCATGTCTGCCAGGAGGAGTTGTACTTGTGAAACCGGCAACCCGCTGGCACTCACCAGATCCCCGGTCGTTGATGGTCGCCGGAGAAGCGTCATCACGATCCGCTTCTCCGCTTCCGGTTCAGGCGGAATCTCCCCCGGAGAACCAATGGCCGATCTGCTTATGATCTCGACGTTCGACAAACCGATCATGCGCTGGATCCCTTTGAGACAATCAAGTGTTGCTACGGCGACCGAGTCATCCGTCCCGGGCCTGTCGAGTGAATTCAGTTGAATCCTCTCCGGCGAGATCTTGAGGATCGCCTCGCGCAATGCCTGTATCTCGTCAGCCCCATCATTCACTCCCGGAACGATAAAGACCTCCAGCCAAATACTGCCGGCAAACTCCTCACGAAAGCGTATCAGACCTTCGACAATATCGCGCACATCAAGGCCGGGAAGTGGCCGATTGATCCGCACAAAGGCATCCTGCGTCGCGGCATCCAGGGAAGGAAGAACCAGATCGAATATCCGGGCTTCTTTCCGCACATGCTCATCCTTGAGCAATACCCCGTTTGTGATCAATGCGAGCCGTGTTCCCGTCATCTCTTTGATGCGTTTCGCCAAATTTCCGATTCCTTGAAACAAGCACGGCTCTCCCGAACCGGCAAACGTGATCCAGTCCGGCGCAGGATGCTCGTCCAGCCAAACACGGAGTTCATCCAGAATCTCGTCTTCAGAAAACCAGTCCCCCCGGGTTTCAGTCTGGTCGGTTGTCGCTCCGCATTCACAATACACGCAATCGAGATTGCACGTTTTGTACGGGACACAATCGATCCCCAAAGAGCGTCCAAGACGGCGTGACGGAACAGGTCCAAAGATGTGCATAGCCCCTCCAGAAGAACAAAAACTGCACCATAGCGTGACTTGTTCCCTCCTCGAAAGATATCTTTAATCACGATGAACGAAGAACAAAGAAAATTCACCGACCTTTCGACCAGAAAACAACTGCGGGAAGTCGTGACGCATGTCAACGCCCTGCAACTCCATCTTGTTCGGCACGGGTCTGAACTGGCTCATGATCCCCTGACCGATCCATCAATTCATGGGATTCTTCAGGAAATTGACCATAAACTGGACTGGATGGCAGACACCGGGCACTTTCCCGGTCGTCTTCCCCGCTGGAAGGACGCCTATGACACCATAGTCAAGATGTTCCACTCAAAAACAGCCCGGAAAGCCATTCTGGCGGCCACCAACAACCTCTGGCACGATATGGCAGAGCGGGCAGAAATCTCTGTCCGTGAAGAAAATTTCATTGTTCGAACAGATGACAGGACGACTCCTGCCGGACCGGCGTTCCCCTGCGATATCGTCCTTGACAACATCCGGTCCGCGTTCAATACCGGCTCAATCATCCGCTCGGCAGATGGTTTCGGTGTCCATGGTGTATTTCTCACCGGTATCACTGCCGACACTAACAACCCAAAGGTCCAGAAAACGGCAATGGGCGCGATTGCAGGAGTTTCAATACAACGGCATACTTCGCTCCACACCCTTATCAGGGAGAAAAAAGCAGCCGGTTCGACAATCTATGCGCTGGAAACGGTTGAAGGTTCGGGAAATCTCATGTGTGAGAAGTTCTCATACCCGATGTGCCTTCTTCTGGGCAATGAAGAATACGGCATTCCCGAAGATTACCTTTCGGCAGCTGATCGGATCATCCACATTCCCATGTACGGTCTGAAAAACTCGTTCAACGTTGGCGTCAGTTGTGCCATAGTCCTTTACGCAGCCCGGCAACAATGGGATTCGGACAAAACCAGCCTCCAGTAGCCAAACCACCCTGCCGCAGGTTGCTCCCTATGGTGCAGTCGCCTGTGCCTGAAAAACCCAGCATGTCGGGGCTTGCTAGACAATCGCGATTCTCGCTTGCCTCAGTTTATCATGAATTTCCTTGAGTGCCGGCAAATCATGATCACGTCGCTCCTGTGATATCCGCTTTTCAAGCGCCACAAATGTGTCTTTATGTGGATCCTCGATCAGGCAGTCCGGTCGGGCATCGGCTGCTTTCGTCGCGAGCAGTTCCTGAATAACCTCGGCAGACTGATGCATTCTGCGTGCCAGAGTTGTTCCGATATCCAGAAAAAACGAGGGTTGAGCTTCAGCAACACTTTTCAGATCATCCTTCCGGATAACCGAGAGCACGCACTCGGTTTCCGCTTTCATCCTGGCAGACCTCGGTTCACGCAAGAGAAGGCTCATCTCGCCGATCACCTCTCCCGGTTGATTGATCATTGCCACCGGCTTCTCGTTCTCTCCGACATAAATACCCAGTTCCCCGGACTCCAGAATGTAGAGCTCGTCCCCCTCATCACCCTGCTGGCACACACAGCTTCCTGCGGGATACGTCCTCAGCAAAGAACCAAGCTGCTCCCCGTCCAATTTTATCACGGTCTTGCTTGCCAGATTCCTGAAACTGACCCCGTACTTGTATGTCAGACTTCCCGCGAATTCGTCATGGATCGTCTTCAATGACGGAAACCGTTTCTCTTTCCATGTTCCCAGAAGGCTGTCCACAATATCCGCCACAACCTTCGCATACTCATGCGACCTGCGCTGCCTGGATGACATGGAATCCATTGTTCGCTGCAAGACTCTGTTGCAATCCCGCAATTCAAGTGCGATCTGCCGCGCAATATTGAATCCGACATTATAGTGCTTGATCTGCATTCGCAGATTCTCGACGGGAATGGGCTTGAACACTGCATCGTCGGCGGCTTCGGCTGTCAAGGACCTGACTACGGAAAAACCGTCTTTCCAGGTCAGAAAGACCTCACCGGCTCCAAAAATGACATTGGCGGTTGTCAACTCAAACGACTCGGCTCCAGGAATCATGAATATGACCTTCCCTTTTTCAAGAAAAAACGCACTTCCCGGGGCTTCTCCCGACTTGAAGACCGTCTTCATTCACATTCTCCCATGGCATGACTTCCGGGCCGGCACGCTTCCGTTCCCACCACCCTCACTCTACACCCAATCGCGTCCCCGGGCCCGAGTTTGTTCCTCAAAAAACACTCTGACCAACACACGCCCCTTGAAGAACATCTGCCCGGTCCCTCCTGCGGATTATCGGCATCCCTTGCGGTCAAACTGAAAACAGGTGTATACTCAACTCCATCATGGTACCGGAGGACAGGGATGGCTCGCGAGACACTTGAACGCAGGGATGACCTTTTTCAGCAGTGGCAGCTTCGTTCATGGTTTGGAGAACAGGATATTATTGATCCGGCCTTCGAAGACAATCTTCACTCCGTCTGGGAGACACTCTTCTCCAGTCTCTACGACGACCTCGCTGAACGCCTGAACAATCCGAAGGCCCGGGACGCCCTCTTCCTCGAATTCACGAACACGCTTTTTCCTTCGGCACTGGATAACTACAAGTGGTACGCCAGCGAGAAACGGGGTAGCGATATCGGTCTTTTGTCAGCACTCGACCGGATCGCCACCGAGGGCTGGTACATCGAGCTGCTCTCCCGTTTCTCCCAGACCTACTAGGGTCTGTCTCTGCCACGTCGTACGGAGGATCCGCAGTGCCCCCTGGCAAACTCACAAATGCCGTCTCGATAGCTGTTGCCTTCCTTGTTCCCGGCACTGTCATCAATAGTCCGGTCTTCGATGCCGAAGGAAATCTCCTCATCGAAGAGAAGGTCCCCATTACCCGGGAAATCATTGATGCCCTGAAACAGAAGCGCATCGACCGGATTTATTATGTCCAGGCCGGAAGGCAGGGCCCTCCCTCCGACCGGAAACCATCAGCAATCGAACCCGATCTTCTTGACAAAAAAATTCTCGCACTCTCCGAGGATGTTTTCTCCGAAGTGGCCACCAGCGTCCGGGAGAACACATTTATCCAGACAACCGGCGTCCATCTCCTTGTCGATCTGATTCTCAAAAATCTCTCGGCCAAGGAGATTCTCCCCCCTGAATTTGTCTCGCCCAAACCGGCCTCCCATGGTTTTCTTGGACATGCCCTCCACACCACGGTCCTCTCCATGTTCATCGCGCTCAAACATGGTTTTGAAAACACTCTGGTCAAGCAGATCGGGATAGGCGCATTTCTCCATGACATCGGAAGTCTCAAACTCCCCCGGGAGATGGTTGACAAGGAAGAGTTCGGCTCCGAGGAGGAGAACGCACTCTGGAAAAAGCATCCTGCTCTTGGTTTTGAACTCGTCAAACTCAATGGGCAGCTCTCCGGAACCGTCCGGAAAATCATCCTCCTGCACCATGAGACCATGGATGGCACCGGCTACCCTCTCGGCATCAACGAAAAAGACGTCGGATATTACCCTTATATTGTCGGGCTTGCAAGCGCCTTTGACTGCTTCGTCAGCGAACGGGATTTCCGCAAGCCGCTCCCTCTGCGGGAAGCACTTCTCAAGCTGATCAGCTTCTCCGGATCCGTTTTTCCCCCATATCTGGTCCAGCTCTTTGTCAAGCATGTTTCCAAAACACCGGCCGTCTCGAGCAGTTACGACATCGGGCAGTTCGTCATTCTTTCCAGTCGGGAAATCGCCCGTGTTCTCGTCAACATCCCCGGAAGGCCAGACAAACCAGATGTCCTCGTCGTTCGTCTTTCTGACGGAAGCGACGCCATCCCGCCATGGAAACTCTCCCTTGCAACGGATCCGGTCCGTTCCATCGCCAAAGGGATTTCGGGAGAATTGCAGCAGCAACTCGAACGCCGCTATCCACCAGGTGACACCTGAATGCGCCGAGTTATCCATACCATATCCGTCATCCAGTTTTGGCAGTCTTCCGCCGGCTCCTCTTCCCATGCTCTGGCCAAAAAACTCTCCCATCAGGCACAGCAACTCCGGATTAAACTCTCGTTCAAATTCGCCCAAGCGGTTCTCTCGGGGCAATACGTCGGCCAGGCAAACGATCTCCTCCGGGATCTCACTATGGAGATTTCTGACAGGGGATACCTCTCATTGCTCTACTCCCTCTATGACCAGACAGAACGCAACCGCCAGACAGAAAAGAACAGACGGGCTTCCGCCCAATCCAGACGCATCTCCAATCTTGACGAGAGGCTTCGTTCCGCGAGCCCGGAAAAATATCGGCGTCTTTCTGAAGCCCTCCAGGAAGAGGCTCGTCTCCGCGGCCTCGATCTGCCGCCGTCCATGCTTCGTGACCATTGCCATGTCTTCCGCCAACACTTTGACTGGTCCACGCCCCATCGTCTCAAAAAACTTCTCGCTCTTTCCGAAGAAAGCTTTCATCAGCTCATGTGCCGTTTTGCTACTACGTTAGCCCTCGCCGCTTCAGACTGGAAAAATGGGATCCGTTTTGACTGGAAACGCTTTGGCTATGCCGGATTTGACCGTGCTGACTACCGCATGTTTCTCGGGGAGCGGAAACGGCACCTCGATACACTCGGCCTGACCCATGATTCCGACCATGAAACCATCCGCAAGCAATACAAGGCCCTCGCCAAGCAGCACCATCCCGATCTTGGTGGTAACCCGGAGCGAATGAGAGAACTCAATGAAGCCTACGCCGCCCTGATGTCGAACCCGTTCATCAACAAGCCACATGCACCATAGCCAAGAGACCATCCCACGGGAAAACTGCACCATAGTCCCCCAGCCTGCAGATTCATCCCGGCACATACAAAGTCAGAGATCATCCGGGTGGGGGCAATGCACCATAGGACGGCTCATGCCAAACCGAAACTGCACCATAGGGGGGGCCATCCCGGTTTTACAATCCCAGTACGCCACTATAGAAAAAACTAGCCATCAGAAACCCATCGTGCACCACATGGTGGTGCGCCCCTGTCATTTCCGTACTCCCGTGCACCATAGG
>DAIREN010000009.1:0-5307 GCA_036795535.1 Spirochaetota bacterium | reverse complement strand
CGTGCACCACATGGTGGTGCGCCCCTGTCATTTCCGTACTCCCGTGCACCATAGGATGATGCATTCAAAAAATTTGCAGTATTATCGTGCACCATAGAGCCTCGACATTATGCCGGCAAAAGTCATTTTTTCGTTTTCGCTTCGGCCTTCGATTCTCTCTTTCATCCCTTCAACAAGGTCATACAGGTGTTCGACGATCCTTCGTCGCCCTGCTCCTGCGTATTTTCCCGGCTTCAGCGCTTGGTCTGCCATCATCTCAAGAAAAAGCACCGCAAACATGGGGGTCCGGGACGACAAGAAAAAACGAACGCGCTCGGTGACAGCATCCAAATCTTCGGGAGACACCTTCCCGCCACCCCATTCTTCCCGAATCCGTCGGACGGCAAGAGCCTTGAGCCCTGCTTCCGAAAAATTCAGCGTATCATGAAAACGCACCATGGAGAGAGACAGAAATGCCGCTTCAAAAAGTCCGGGTGCCAGATCGTACCCTTGCAAGAGAGCCTTGAACTCTCCAAAAAGCGTTTCGTCCCCGGCGGTAGCAAGAACCGCTATCAACTCCGGAAGAACGGGCCGTGGTGACTGAAAATCCATCGACCTGACAACTGTCATGAGTCCATTCGCATTCGTCTCGCCAACTGTCCGGAATATTTTCCTCGCCGCTTCGTCCAGCGGTTTCTTCCCCATCCAGTCGGCAAAGCTCTCCACCACACGGACCGTCCCGCCGGGTGCCTCACACATGAACCGCACCATGGCTCCCAACCTGGCAGCATTCGTTCCATTTCCATACCAGCCCGGGCCCTGCCCAAGCCGGGTCCGGAGTGCATCCACCATCTCTTCAAGCGTGTTGTCTTCGAAGATTTTTTGGATCTGTCCCGGAGCCTGCACCTTGCCATCAAGGACATCTTCCAGAGATCCGCTGCTGCTGCACGACATCGTTACACAAACCAAACAAACCGTCAGGCACCTGAAACCGCTCATCACTTGTTGTCATCCCTCATGCTGATAATCTGTTTTCAAATCTTGAAGCGGTTTTACACTCCGGAGAGTTCCTGAGCCAACCGCTCTCCGATCCAGACCACCTCGTGAACCATCTCCAGCATGGTCGCCTCCGTAAACGTTTCCGGTGCCACCGCCAGCAAGACAAGATCGTCATCCATCAACGCAACCCGGCCATACCGCAAATCGGCAGCCAGTCTGAGCATCTTTTCAAGTTTCTCCACAGCTTTCTCACCGCGATAATCTCCAATCCGGGTAAAGAATGCCAGCAGGACTTCCCGCTCTCCATCCCCGGAGGGACAGCTGTTCAACCTGAAAAAAACAACTCTTGACCGCTCTTCATCAACGGGGATCTCAAGCACCCAGACGTCACCATCCTGCTTGCTCACCCCGCCCACAGCCTGTGCAAAATCGAGCATGAGTGTTTCGAGTGTCATGCGATTTCCCCCGTTTTTTGTACTGGGACAACCCTACCACAGTTTGCATGGAGAATGCAAGCACTGCCTGCCGCTTTTTCCGGAGAACACAGTCCACTCCACATTGGCTATCTTGAATACGTACAAAGAGGTGTTGTCGCATGGACAAGCTTTCAACAACAGTGGATACATTGATCGCAAGACTGGTCGAGTCATACCAGCGTGGTGGTGCCAACGGCATCAACGGTAAAATCATCCCTTCGCGGGAAAGCATCATCACCATCCTCCGTACTCTCCAGTCCCTCCTGTTTCCTGGATACTACGAAGACGAACCCATCAATGACAGCACCATCAAGAGCATCACAGGCCAACGTCTCTTTTTTGTCTACCGCCGACTGGCGGAAGAAATAGAGAAAGGCATCTGCCATGACTGCCAGGAATCGGACAACTGCCATTCCCATGACACCTGCCGTGCACGCGCGCATACCATTTCCATGATCCTCCTCGAGCGTCTTCCTGATCTCCGGGAGACCCTCCTCAAAGATGTCGATGCCCTCTTCGAGGGAGATCCTGCGGCAAAGAGTCGCTCGGAAATCATCCTGGCGTATCCCGGGCTGGCCGCCATTTCCGTATACCGGATAGCCAATATCCTCTATCGCGAAGGGGTACCGCTCATCCCGCGCATGATGATGGAACATATCCATCATGAAACCGGGATCGATATCCACCCCGGGGCCAGCATCGGTGAACGATTCTTCATCGACCACGGCACCGGCATCGTAATCGGAGAAACGACGGTCATCGGCCAGCGGGTCAAGATCTACCATGGCGTTACCCTTGGTGCCTTCTCCGTTGCCAAGGAAGCCGCAGACACAAAGCGGCACCCCACCATCGAGGACGAAGTCACCATCTATTCCGGTGCCACCATTTTGGGTGGTGAAACCATCGTTGGCAGGGGATCCGTTGTCGGAGCCAATGTCTGGCTGACCCATTCCGTCCCGGAATATTCAAAAGTCAAATAACCCCCGCAAGCGAGGTTCTTCATGCACCTGTTTCAACGCAAGTCCATCTCCAGGCAGAATCTGGTTCTTGTCTCCGTGCTTCTCACAGTGGCGGCAGTTCTTCTTGTCATCATTGCCGGCCTTTCCGCAACGCCCGATCTCCCCAAGGAAGTACTCGACGCTAGGAGCCTGGATGAAGCTGGAAAACCCGAGGAAGCCCGCTCGGTCCTCGAAAGGGCAGAATCCGCCCACCTTGATTCTGCCGTCTATTCCTTTGAACTCGCCATGCTTTCATTGAAGCATTTCGATGACTTCTTCAAAGGAAAAATCAAGACAATCCAGGCAACAAACCCCGGTTTCAAACCATTTGGCCGTGCCGTCCGCATGAATGACATCGACGGCAACAACCTCGGATACCTGTTGCGGGACCTTGATCCTGCGATAGAGATTCTGGACCGGGCTCTCGCGCGCGATAAAAAACACGTTCAGGCGTGGCTTGAAAAAGCCAATTGTTTGGCCGAAATGGGCCGTTTTGACGATGCATTGGCGATTCTCTCCAATGCATCCCTGATTCTTCCGGACGAGTATCGCATCCCCTACCTTTCAGGGAGCATCCATCTTCATGTCGGACAAGTCCCGCTCGCTGCGCAAGCCTTCGCTCTTGCCAGCAAAAAAAACAGTGATGACCCTGCAGCGGCACTTTGGCATGGGATCACTTTGCTCAGCCTTGGCAAGCCACAGGAAGCCGAGGTCGCCATGGATCGGGCAATTTCAAATTCGGAATCCGCTACAAATCGCGATGCCGAACGGGCTGTCCACGAGATGTTCAGTTGGTATTACGGACGGCAGAAATATCCCGAAGCGTTCCTTTGGGGAAAGAAGCACCTCCCGATCGCCAAGAAGCAACCCAATCTCTTCCGGGCACTCGCCATCTCGGCCTACATGTCGGAAAAATATGATGATGCACGCGAACTCCTCCCGGAAGCAATCAAACTTGGTGGTGACGATGCTCTGGCCCTGGCTCTTCTTGGACAGATCCGCACAACGGACGGGAAATATACAGAAGCTGAAACGCTCTTCCGCCGCTCTCTCAAACTCAAGGAGACAGCCCAGGTTCTTTCCCAGCTTGGCAGCATCTATCTGGAAAAACTGAACCAACCTGAACAAGCCATCCCGGTCCTCCAGCGCACCATAGATCTCCAGCCTGATCACTATCTGGCCCGTTTCCAACTGGCTTCAGCCTTCAAGGCTGCCGGACGAACACCTGATGTCGAACTGGCAGCATGGCGGGCCTACCTCAAAACGGCTTCCTCCATAGTGCACCCCGAGCTTGCCAGCCAGGAAGCGCCATTCATCAAAAAAGCGCGGGCGCGCATTACAGAATTGGAAAAATAGGTGCCATCCCCGGGAGAAATGCACCATAGCAACTCGCCGGCCCCTCTCCCGGGGCCGATAGTTCACACCTGCCGGCCTGATGCCTGTTCATCATTCACAAAAACCTGTCATCAATCCTGATTATCAAGATGCAACTGCACCATAGCGTTTCGCCAGATCCTCGCCCCCCTCCCAAGCCGCTCCATAGACAGTCCTCGGTATTTTTCTGCACACCAGGGGCTCTGTTTTGCTCTGAACAACCTCATGCCAACCATGCAGGATGAAAATTTCGTATCTTTGCAGGACAAACCCCAACCCTGTAATGGAGGCTTCATCCACATGTCCAATATCATCGAAGTCACAGCCCGCGAGATCCTTGACTCGCGCGGAAACCCCACCGTCGAAGTCGACGTTCTCTGCGCCGATGGCTCATTCGGTCGCGCCGCTGTCCCGTCCGGTGCATCAACCGGTGAACACGAGGCCGTAGAACTCCGCGACGGAGACAAAAGCCGCTACCTCGGGAAAGGCGTCCTCAAGGCCGTCGAAAACGTCAACGAGATCATCGCTCCCGAACTGATCGATATGGACGTCACCGACCAGGCCTGGATCGACCGGACCATGCTCGAACTGGATGGAACCGAAACCAAGAGCAAGCTCGGTGCCAACGCCATCCTCGGCGTCTCCCTGGCTTGCGCCAAGGCAGCCGCTGATTACTGCGGGCTCCCCCTCTACGCCTACCTTGGCGGCCCCAATGCCCGCCTCCTTCCCACCCCGATGGCTAACATCATCAACGGTGGCGCCCACTCGGATGCCCCGATTGACTGCCAGGAATACATGATCATGCCCGTCGGTGCCAAGACTTTTGCCGAAGGTCTGCGCATGGTCGCCGAGACCTTCCATGCCCTCAAGAAGGTTCTCAAGGATCGCGGGCTTTCCACAGCTGTCGGCGACGAGGGCGGATTCGCCCCGATGCTCAAGGACAACGAAGAGCCGCTCCAGGTCATCATGGAAGCCATCAAGGCCGCCGGCTACGAGCCCGGTCGCGACAAAGACATCGCCATCGCCATGGACCCGGCCTCCAGCGAGTTCTACGATGCAACCAAGAAGAAGTACGTTTTCAAGAAGTCCGACAAGCGCGAGCTTTCGGCCTCCGAGATGGTCGACTTCTGGGAAAATCTTGTCAACAAGTATCCGATCATCTCGATCGAAGACGGTATGGCCGAGAATGACTGGGAAGGTTGGAAGCTCCTCACTGATCGCATCGGTGATCGTGTCCAGCTTGTCGGTGACGATCTCTTTGTCACCAACACCAAGTTCCTCAAGAAGGGTATCGACAGCGGAACAGCCAACGCCATCCTCATCAAGGTCAACCAGATTGGCACCCTGACCGAGACCCTCGAAGCCATCGAGATGGCCAAGAAGGCCGGTTATACCGCCATCGTCTCACACCGCTCGGGCGAAACCGAGGACAGCACGATCGCCGACATCGTTGTCGCCACCAATGCCGGCCAGATCAAGAC
>DAIREN010000008.1:0-44370 GCA_036795535.1 Spirochaetota bacterium | reverse complement strand
TATGCCTTCCTCCATGGTGGTGTCTGGCATCTGGCATTCAACCTCCTTGTCCTCTGGATGCTTGTTCCGGGACTGGCGGCCCGGGTTGGCGAAGGTCGGCTTGCGATGATTGCCGGTCTCGCCGTGATCGCCGGTGGTCTGGCCCATTGCGCTTTCTCCATCGTCCCTGTCATCGGGATCTCCGGTGCGATCTATGCTGTTCTTGTCTTGACCGCCTGGTTCTGGCCACGTCAGCGTGTCCTTGTCTTTTTTGTGTTTCCCATGCCGATGTATCTGTTTGTGCTCGTGCTGGCCGGGATGGAAATCCTCATGACCATGCAGCCGGGAAGCATGACAGCCCACTGGGCTCACCTCGGAGGGGCGGTCATGGGCCTGCTCGCCGGTGTCTGGATTTCCGGACGAGGGGAGTCCCGGAGACAATCGCCACAGACAAGTCTCAAAAACCGGATCGGGTTTTTTTTCTGGAAAAGGAAACTCGCCAAACGGAATGCCGAGCAGGCCAGGGTGGACGAGCTTCTTGACAAGATATCCCGCACAGGGATCGGATCGCTCAGTGCAAGAGAACGTCGCTTTCTTGATCGTGCCAGCGGGAAGTACCGGACTGATTGAATCCCGGACGGGATGCTGTCCGGGATCACGGATCATCAGCGTGCGGAATGCATCCTGACCTCGGTTGCCCCGTTGCCACCGGCTTCCAGGATGGCCGTGTGGAAATCTTCGACAAAAGGGTGGCCACCGAGGACACGCCAGCTCGTTTCCCGCAGACTGCCACTTCCCTTTCCATGGATGATGGTGACCATGGCGAGACCGGCAAGGCCGGCATCATCGAGGTAGCGTCGCAACCGCTCTTCGGCTTCCTCGGCACGAAGTCCACGGATATCGAGAACAATCCCCGGAGAGCGGGGAGCCTGGGGCGTACTCCGTTCGATGGAGAATGAAGGGGGCGGCTGTGTTCGGGCACCGCCCAGCCTGCGGACCCCGCTTCGTTTGACAGCGGTCCGGAATGAGCCGATCCCGACGGTGATCTGGTCTCCGTCGATCCGCAGGACATCACCGGTCTTGCCCAGGGCGAGGACTTCAACCCGATCACCCTGAGCCAGGGCAATCTCGGGCGAATCGAGCATTTCTTCGGTGAGCGCTTCGGAGACGGCCGGAATGCTCGCTGACAGGGCGTGTACTCTCTGTTTCAGTTCGGCGATCTCCCGTGCATCCGGCGGTGTGCTCCGCGACCGGAGGGATTCCAGCAAGGTGTCCACTTCTTCCTCCGTCTGGCGCAGGAGAGCCCGCATGGCGAGACGGGTTTCGTCGATCAGGGTCTCCCGTTCCTGTTTCAGCCTGTCAAGCTCTCTCCGGTAACGTTCGCGTGTTGCGGTCCCCGCGGCATGGGCTTCATCCGCAGCCAGCTTCTTGCTGCGTGCAACCGCGAGGTCTTCTTCGATCCTCCTGAACATCTCTTCGGACTGTCGAACCTCTTCAGGAACCAGTCCCCGTGCCCGACCGAGGATGGAGGCATCAAGGCCGAGACGCTCGGCAATGGTAAAGGCGTGGGATGCCCCCGGAATCCCGCGTTCAAGTTGATATCCGGGCGTCATGCTTTCTTCGTCAAAGCGCACACCGGCGATGTCGATCGCCGGAGAGCCGTAGGCGTAATTCTTGATATCACCATAATGGGTGGTCACCGCCAGCGTCACTCCGCGTTCGAGGAGTGCTTCGATAATCGCGATGCCAAGGGCTGATCCTTCCCGGGGATCTGTTCCTGCACCGATTTCGTCAATCAGGACAAGACTGTCTTCACCGGCTTGTGAGAGAATTGTCGTGATTGAACTGATGTGCGCGGAATAGGTCGAGAGGTTGCGCTCGATACTCTGGTCATCACCGATATCCGACCAGACGGATGCAAACCAGCGCAGACGGGAGGAGCGGGCTGCCGGGATGAAGAGTCCGCTCTGTGCCATCAGGACAAAAAGGCCCAGGGTTTTCAGTGCCACGGTTTTGCCCCCGGTATTCGGGCCACTGATGACGAGAGCCCGCTGCCCGTCTCCGAAGATGATGTCGACAGGTACCGGAGTGCAGGTCAGGAGAGGGTGGCGTGCTTCCAGAATCTCGAGTGGCCGGGTATGGGCGACGAATTCCGGCCGGATACCGTTCATGGAATCTGCCAGTCTGGCCCGGGCAAATATGCAGTCAAGATCGGCCGCTGTATTTCGGGTCATCCCGATTGCGGATGCGTGTTGCCGCAGCCGTTTGGTCAGATCCAGGAGCACCTTCCGGATTTCGCGGTCTTCAGCAATCTGCAATTCCTTGATGCCGTTGTCGATTCCGACGACGGCATCCGGTTCCACGAACAGGGTTTCCCCGGAGGTTGAGCGGTCCAGGATGATTCCCCTGAGACGGCCGTTTTGGCCTGCTTTGACGGGCACGACATGGCGCCCGTCACGGAGCGAGACAAGGCGTTCCTGCCAGATCCCTTCCAGTCGGGAGTCATTCAGCATTCGCTGGAGGATTCGGTTGGCGCGTTGGGAGAGGTCACGGATCTCGTGTCTGATGAGATTCAATTCGCGCGAGGCACTGTCCTTGATCTCTCCCTGGTCATCGATGGCCTTGCGGATGGCCTGGACCAGATCCGGGTGTGCCGTGATGGCGGCGAAGAGGGGATCAAGCAGGGAACGGGGGACCGCACAACTGGCAGCCGTTTCGTGATAGCGTGTGAGGCCGCCCAGACTTGCGCACCAGGCAGCAACGGCCAGGAGTTCGTGGGGAGAGAGGCATGCGTCAAGGGGAAGCGCTCTTTCGAGAAGGGGGCCGATGTCGTCTTCCGGAAAGCACGGCCAGTCGAAGGAACGACCGTATACCAAAGCCGTGCCGGCTTCATCGAGCATTGTCAATACCCGGGCTTGCGGGGGAAAGGAGGGCGTCAGGCAGCGCTGCCTGGCCAGGGGCATCCGTGCAAAGCCGGCGAGTTTCTCGAGGATCCGGGTGTAGCCCAGAGCGGTCAGGGTTCGTTGATCCAGATGATCCTCCCGGACAAAGTGTGTCTCCTTCTAAAGGTACACAGAGGGCCCGTGACATTCTGCCAGTTTTTTCCCGGGATGTTATATTTGAAAAAAGGAATTATGGGGGGAGCATGACGCATCTTGTCAGGACACTCGGTATCCTGTGCCTGGTACTCTGTACCTGCCACTTGGTGGTCGCCGATGATGGCGGTGGAGAGATTACCGCCTCCGACAGTGCCAGTCTGGTCCGCCGGGCAATCGGCGCCGCTTCCCATGCTGTTCTGGAGCGGCTTCTCCAGAGACAGCCGGATCTTGTCAACCACATCTATGAAGACGGGCTTTCTCCTCTTCATGTAGCCGTTGTACAGCGCAATCATGCAGCGGTCAGACTCTTGCTGGAACGCAGGGCCGAGGTCAACCGCCGCCTTCAAGCCGCAGCCTTTCACGACCGTGAAATGGAAGGTGTGACCGCCCTGCACCTGGCAGTCCGGGCGAATTCTCCGGACATCGTCCGCCTCCTGGCCGCTGCCGGCTCGGATTTGAACTCAAGGGACACCCAGGGCCGGACCCCGTTCACCCTGGCCCGCACGCTGGATTTCCGCGAGGTCGCGTACGAACTGAGACGGCACGGGGCTGCGTCCTTCGAGGACCATCTCCGGGCCGTTCTTGACGGAGATGTACGGGCGGTCGAGGCGGATCTTGCAGCCCATCCACGCTATCTCGCGAGGAAGGACGGCAATGGCCAGAGGCCCGTCGATCACGCCATCCGGACAGGGAAAGCGGCGATCGTGTCGGCATTCCTCAAGGCCGGCCTCGGTCCGGGAGATCTTGACAGACACGGGAACACGCTTCTGCACATTGCTGCATGGGAAGGCCAGGCCCGGATCATCCAGATCCTTCTCGAGGCCGGCTTTCCGGTCGATCCGGAGACCAATGGTCTGCGCCCGATTCATATTGCGGCTTCCAGAGGTCAGACGGAGTGTGTGCTGATGCTTCTCTCGGCCGGAGCCGATGCCCATATCGAGGTTGAAGGCAGGGATCCGGCTGCCATTGCCAGAGCGAGAGGGTTTGTGGGGACTGCAACCGCAATTGAGGATTTCATCCGGCGGAAAACCCGTCACTGATTTTTCCTGTTTCCCGGAGAAACTGGACAAGCGCGTCATAGGATTCGGGATCGAACTGTCGCCCGATATCGGAGCGCAGTTCCGAAAGGGCTTGTTCAAAGCTGAGGGCTCGCCGGTACGGTCGGTCTGTTGTCATGGCATCGAATGAGTCCGCGATGCTCAGGATCATGGCTTCGCGCGGGAGATCGGTCTTGTCCATCCGGTAATAGCCGGAGCCGTCATACCGTTCGTGATGGTACTTGATGAAAATCCTGGCGTCCTGGAGGAAGTCAATGGCCGATATTATTTGTTCTCCGATTTCAGGATGGCGCTTGATGATGGCATACTCGTCGTCGGTCAATCCGGATTCTTTCCGGATGATGTCCCCACTGATCCCTATTTTCCCGATATCATGCAGGATGGCGGCAAATTGTATCAGACGGATTTTCTTTTTGGACAGGCCCATCCGGGTCGCCATTCCGACGGCGTAGTGCATCACCCGTTCCGAATGGCCTTTGGTGT
Organism: Spirochaetota bacterium; assembly: GCA_036795535.1. Classification (GTDB taxonomy): domain Bacteria; phylum Spirochaetota; class JAGLSM01; order JAGLSM01; family JAKPMW01; genus JAKPMW01. Next base: position 39,752 of record DAIREN010000008.1, on the reverse strand, counting down.
AGGGATCCTTGGCATCCAGAGCTGCTGCCAGGGCGCTGATCGTCTCGATGTAGCCTTTTTCCAGCTTGCTGTACAGCCGGATGTTTGAAATTGTGGCAGCGGTAAAATTGGCGAAGATCGAGATGAGATGGAGATTCTCGCCGGTAAAACCTGTGGTGTCACCTGAACAATGCAGGGTCAGAACCCCTATCGAGTGGTCGCTCGAGCGGAGGGGAATCGAGAGCAGGGCGTCGGTCAGCCAAGGTTCCCGGTTGGATTGGCTGAAAAAAGCGTTCCGGGTCAGCTCCTTGACCAGAAGCGGCTTCCCCGCCTGATAGACGTGTCCCGAAATGGATTCCCCGCTGACAAGCCGCATGGTCTGCCATTCCGGGGCCAACCCCTTGCTCGCCGCAATCCCGAGCACGGGAAGATCGGACATTTCCTCATTTTCGGCCAGCCAGAGCACTCCGGTATCAAAGCGGAAGACCCGGGATATCTTTTCAAACAGGACATCGAAGAGTTCAGGGAGATCCTTGATGCTCGAGATCTCTTTTCCGAGGTCGGAAAGAATGACCAGCTCCGAAAATCTCCGGTCGATCATCAGGGCGGCATACAGGTTCTGCAGGAGATCCCGCTGGAGTGCATGCAGAAAACTCCGTTCCTCCCTGGTCAATTTTGTCTGTTGCTCCTGCTGTGTGATTCCCAAAAACCCCAAAAGCTGATACCGGTAGACAAACGGGACCAGGGTCCCGACGCCAAGCTGGTCAATCAGGATGAAGGAATTGACATCATCCTCCCGAAAAATGGGATCATCCCGCAGGTTTTTCCTGTCAATGATCCTGTTTTGCAGGGCGAGATAGGTGATCAGGGGATTGTCTTCGGTTATGGAGAAAATATTTTCACGGTCCTCCTCACGATACTCTCTCAGACTGAGGTTGTGAATGAAGAAATGCACACGTTCGCATTGGACGTGCTCAAGAACCTTCTGGACAACCATGTACGAAAGATGCGAGAGATCCCGAAAATGGTCAAAGTCGTCGAAGGAGTATGCCCAGTCCTGGGAGGGTTTTGTATCGCTCGTCAATGATGATCGCCTGCCCATATCAAATATTTTTGATATTGTATGCCGCATTGTTTTTTGGTGCAATGAAAAAAGACAGGCTCCGTCTTGCGTTGAGGATTGAAAAATCCGATGGATATGATAGAATCCCAAGTACACGGATGTGATGTCCGGGCTGAGGAGCCACTGAATGGTACAACAAAGAATCATCGCTGTGCTTGTCTGTCTTTTGATTGCTGCCTGTTCAGGCGAGACGAAGCCGGATGACGGCAACAAAGGCAAAAACGAACCACAGGGGATCCTGAGGATCGCCAAATTCGAGTTTCGCCTGGAGGACACGGATCCCTGGTCGGAGAGTGCCTTGAGGACAGTTCTGGGAAGCGGTGAACGCATCCGTCTGCGCAAGGAGATTCTTTTCAGCAATGATGATCTGGTCAATGCCTACCTGGGATATGACGAAATCTTCGAAGCTACCAATCTCTGGCTGATTTTCTCCCCGGAAGCCGGAAAGCGGCTCAAGGAGATCACCGGGAAAAACGTCGGAAAGCGACTGGCCATCATGGTCGATGGGGATGTCTGGATTGCGCCACGGATCCTGCAGGAGATTCCCGAGGGAAAGGCCTCCATATCCGGAAAGCGTGTCGAACCATACATCAATCGGCTCGGAGAGCGGCTCAAACAGATCGTCCAGTAACCCGTCCTGTCCGCTCAGGATGAAGCCATCGCCCATCGGGTGGTGGCTTCTTGCTTTTGCCTTGACTCCGTGAGTATGTTCATTCCAAGAAACTCGGTGTGTTTCAGGAAAGGATAGAGCCTTGGCGTCCTACGTTCGTATCGAACCCGAAAACTGCAAGGGGTGCGGCCTGTGCATCGTGGTATGCCCGACCAAGCAGCTTTCATTTTCAGGCAAGTTCAATTCCCACAGTTACAATTACATCCAGGCATCCAACGACAATTGCAGAGGGTGCGGTTTCTGTTATTACACATGCCCTGAGCCGGGGGCGATCGAGGTTCACCAGGATACCGGCAAAAAAGAACAGGGGGGTGCACAATGACCCGCCTCGTCAAGGGCAATGAAGCCGTCGTGATGGGATCTCTTCTTGCCGGCTGTCAGTCCTATTACGGGTATCCCATTACTCCAGCCAGTGAGATAGCCCACACAGCAGCCCGCTTGTTCCCGCAGCTCGGGAGAACGTTTCTCCAGGCCGAGAGTGAAGTGGCAGCAATCAATATGGTCTATGGTGCGGCCTGTTCCGGAGAGCGGACGATGACGGCCTCCTCGGGACCCGGGATCAGCCTCAAGGCAGAGGGCATATCGTACCTCGCCGGCTCGGAGCTTCCCTGCGTGATTGTGGACGTCATGCGCGCCGGCCCCGGCTTGGGGAATATCGGCCCGGAGCAGAGCGATTATAACCAGGTGGTCAAGGGAGGGGGACACGGGAATTACCGTGTCATCGCCCTGGCCCCGAACTCCGCCCAGGAGATGTGTGACATGGCGATGGACGCCTTCGATCTGGCAGACAAATACCGGACACCGGTTGTTGTGCTGACGGACGGCGTGATCGGGCAGATGATGGAAGCTGTCACCTTTCCGAAGCCACGTGAAGTCAGGGGCGTGAAGCCTTGGGCTGTTTCAGGAACTTCCGAAACCCGGTCAAACCTTGTGACATCCATTTTCCTCGATTTCGACGAGCTTGAGGCGCACAACCGCAAGTTGATTGCCAAGTATGAAGCCATCGAAGCCGCAGAACAGCGTTGGCAGGGGTATCTCCTGGACGATGCCGAAGTGGTGATTGTGGCCTATGGTGTGACCAGCCGTGAATCGCGCTCAGTGTGCGAACGCCTGCGGGCCGTGGGTATCCGTGCCGGCCTCTTCAGGCCCCAGACACTCTGGCCATTTCCCAAGGATGGCTTGCGTGAGGTCGCATCCCGGGTCGACAAGATCTTTGTTGCGGAACTCTCCATGGGAATGCTTGTGGACGATGTCCGACTGACCTTGAATGACGGACGGGTGCCAGGATTTGCGGCAAATTACGGTGGGAATCTTCTCAAGGGCGATACTCTATTTGCTGCTGTGCGCAGCTTCGTGGGGAAATGACGCGATGGAAAAAATCATAAAAAAACCGTCAACAATGTACGACAGGTTTGAGCGGAAACCCGGGTCGGACAAGGAAAATACGCATTACTGTCCGGGGTGCGGGCACGGGATTATCCATAAAATTATTGCCGAGACACTGGAAGAACTGGGAATCGCCGACCGGACAGTCCTGATTTCACCGGTCGGGTGCAGTGTCTTTGCCTATTACTACTTCGATTGCGGCAATATCCAGGTGGCCCATGGTCGGGCTCCGGCTGTCGCGACCGGAGTGACTCGATCGAATCCTGACAATTTTCTGATTTCCTATCAGGGGGATGGCGATCTGGCCGCGATCGGGACTGCCGAGATCATTCACGCCGCCAACCGTGGCGAGAAGATGACGGTCTTTTTTGTCAACAACTCCATCTACGGGATGACAGGTGGCCAGATGGCACCGACAACCTTGATCGGCCAGAAGACCACGACGACCCCGTTCGGCCGGAATGCCCTCAATGAGGGGAATCCGATGAAAATGGCTGAAATGATTTCCATCCTCGATTCCCCGGTGTATGTGGCGCGAACCTCGGTTCACGATATCAAGCACATCATGCAGACCAGAAAAGCGGTCAAAAAAGCCCTTCAGGCCCAAAAGGACGGGAAGGGGTTTGCGCTGGTTGAAATCCTGTCCCCCTGTCCCTCGGGCTGGAAGATCAATCCCCAGCAGAATGCCGAATGGGTCGAGAAACATGTCTTGTCAGTGTTCGCCTTGGGTGAGTTCAAGGACGAGATCTCGCAGCGTGAGGGTGTTTCCCGGGCCCGCAAGGCGGCCAGTCCCGAAGAAGTCCTTGCCGTGTTGGGACTGGACAGCGAGGAGAGCGTCTTTGCTCCCCAAAATGACAGCTTTTCCCGCATGGGCGTCGTCTTTGCCGGGTTTGGTGGGCAGGGCATCATGATGCTCGGCCAGATGCTCTCCCTGCTCGGGATGCGGCACGGGCTTGCAGTGACCTGGCTTCCTTCCTACGGGCCCGAGATGCGTGGAGGGACGGCAAATTGTTCCGTCGTTCTCTCCACCGATCCGATCGGGTCGCCCGTTGTGGATGCTCCCGAACTTTTGGTGGCCATGAATGGACCATCCCTCGAGAAGTTCCTGCCACGGGTTGCACCGGGCGGCTTGCTCCTCTACAACTCTTCGATCATCGAGCAGAAGCCCGAACGCCAGGATATTTCCGTTCTTGGTGTTCCTGCTGCCGACATGGCCCGGGCTGCCGGCACGGAGCGGGCCGCCAATGTTGTCATGCTTGGGGTGCTTGCCGGGTGGTACGGAAGCTTTGGCGATGCAGCTTTGACCTCGGTTCTTGAAGAGTTTTTCCCGAAAAAGGATTTCTTGCTCCTGAACAAAAAGGCGCTTGAGGCCGGCATGGTCTTCGGGGCGCAAGCCAGGGCAGACCAAAAGGGGATGCCGTGAACCAGGCATCTCCCTGGTTTGGATGATGGTGTTTTTTGATGAACAAAAAGCCGCCCCTGTATGGGACGGCTTTTTCGAGTGGGTGTGCCGGATGAATCGGTGATGCAATCCGGAGAGTGCTTGGCCCTGGCGCGACTCGAACGCACGGCACGCGGTTTAGGAAACCGCTGCTCTATCCACCTGAGCTACAGGGCCTTGTACAGACATTCCCGCATGGCCGGTTGTGCCCGGACGCAAGGGGTGCCAAAAAAATAGCATGGACCGGCTCCCTTCGGCAAACATTTTACAGTCCTTCTTGCTTGCCTGTGAGGCTTTTGCATAGATTTGCAGCATGAAGAAACCGCCCATGAGACTGCAGACGACCACCCTCTGGGATTATCCATCCCAGCATTATGGTACCGGGATGCAGGGAGACAAGGAATACATCGGAGCCACTCCCTCCTGGGTGATCTGGAATCTTCTCAAACGGTACACAAAGCGCAAGGATCTTGTTGTGGATCCGATGTGCGGGAGTGGCACGACCATCGATGTTGCCCGTGATCTGGAACGGCGGGCACTCGGGTATGATCTGGCACCCTCGCGAAAAGACATCTTTCGGGCTGACGCCAGAAAGATTCCTCTCGAGGATGAAAAGGCCGATTTCGTTTTTGTCGATCCGCCCTATTCGGACCATATCCGCTACTCGGGCAAACCCGAATGCATCGGAGAACTCTCGGCCGAGGGAGATGCCTACTATCTGGCCATGGAGCAGGTCATCTCGGAGATCAACCGCATTCTTCGACCCGGACGGTATATGGCGCTCTACGTGAGCGATTCCTGGGAGAAGGGAAAGCCCTTCATGCCGATCGGGTTCTACCTTCTCCAGATGTTGAGTCAACATTTCGGGATCGTGGACATTATTGCGGTGATACGGCATAACGGAAAGCTGATGCGGAACCACTGGCATACGGCAGCTGTTGAGCACAATTACTATTTGCGCGGGTTCAACTATCTTTTCATCATGTACAAGCCGGCTGCGGGCGAACGGGTTCCACAGGACCGACGTGAGGCCGACGAGATAGCCGAAGAGATCGAAGCCCGGGCAGTACACAAGGATGGATAAGAGCATGGAAACGGAAACTGTCGAGATCCCGCAGGGCTTCAGACTGCTTGCACTCGAAGGTGGCATCAAGTATGCCGGACGAAAAGACATCGGTCTGATCATCAGTACACGACCATGCAGCTACGCCGGTGCGTTTACAACAAACAGGGTCCAGGCCGCGCCTGTCAGACTCTGCAGGGAACGACTGGGGCAGAGCATCCATGCCGTCATCGTGAACAGCGGGAGTGCCAATGCCTGTACCGGGGATGAAGGGTACAGGGATGCCGTCACCATCACGAGACATGTCGAAAAAGGGTTCGGTTTGCCGAAGGGAAGCGCGCTCTCTCTTTCGACGGGTGTCATCGGAGTGCCGCTTCCGGTTGCCAAGTTCGAAGCGGCACTGGCGGATACCTCGCATGCCGAAACCGGTCCCGAAGCTTTTGCGCGATCCATCATGACGACCGATACGGTTCCCAAGATGGCGGCCAGGACGGTGGCCCTGCCCGGCGGAAGATCCGTCAAGATCGCCGGGTTTGCCAAGGGTGCGGGCATGATCTCTCCGAACATGGCGACCATGCTGGCCTTTGTCATCACCGATGCCGACATCTCGACCAAAAAGCTCCAGAAATATGTTCTCGACAATCTTGAAGACAGTTTTAATGCGGTCACCGTGGACGGGGATATGAGCACCAATGACAGTCTCGTTGTACTCGCCAACGGTGCCAGCCAGACGACGCTTCAGGACAAGGAAGAGCGAAGAGCTTTCAAAAAAGCCCTCTTTGAAGTCATGGAGTCCCTGGCTCTCCAGGTCGTCCGGGATGGAGAGGGCGCGACCAAGTGTATCGAGATTCTTGTCGAAGGGGCAAAATCCCGCAAGGATGCCGAGATCACAGCCAGGGCGATCGCCAATTCCCTCCTTGTCAAGACCGCGTTTTTCGGAAACGATCCGAACTGGGGACGCATCATCGATGTTGCGGGGTACAGCGGGGCGGATGTCAGGGAAAACCGGATGGAGCTCTTCTACCTCGACAGGGTCATTTTCTCCCGAGGAAAACCCCTGCCTTTCGACAAAAAGGAACTCTCTTCCAAACTCGCTGCGACAAAGGATATCAAAATCCGGCTTTCGCTGGGAGAAGGGCGGTATTCCCGCAGGCTGTATACAACCGATCTCTCCTATGATTATGTCAAGATCAACGCCGAATACACGACCTGATGTCCGGGATCATCTGTGATCGATTTTCGGCAAGAGGATGTTCCGGATATTCTCCGGAAGAAGGTATTCCATATCCTTTTCATAGGCCGCCGCAAACCGGGTCAGCTCGATGATGTCGATCCGCCGGTCACCGTTTTCACATTTTGAAAGGGTTGATTGTGTCATGTTGAGCAAGCGGGCCGCTTCCATCTGCGACAGGCCACGTTCCTCACGGGCTCTCTTGAGCTGAATGAGGATCTTCCGGTAATCCGCATCGTAGATGGTCTTGACAGTCATGGCTATTGCATATCGCACAAGCCGGTATATGCCAAAATCGAATAATGCGATTGCCTCCTCGTGCTGGGACGTGCTCAGTCTCCGGGCTTCCCGGGTTCATCAGGGGGAAGCGTTTTTTCAATCTCCGGAGCGGTTTGTTGCGGTGACGGATCCGCTGGTGTGCCGGATTTCGGCAGTCCGGAGACAATCGCCCGGAGTCGGGCTGCATGCCGGCTGACGGTCCGTGCTTGTTCGGCCATGCCGAAGGAGGAAGCCGCTGTTTCCTCGGAGATGGCCGCGATATCCTGGGTATTCCGGTCGACATCGGCGGCAGCCTTTGAAATCTCGTTCAAACGGATCTGTTGCTCACTGACGGCTTGTGTCACCTGGATGAGCCGTTCATTGAGGATCTGCGAGCTTCCGGTCAGTGCGTCGAAGCTTGAGCGGATAGCCTCGACCATTGCTCCCATCGAAGTAATCCTGTTGAAAGTTTCGGTCAATTCACGCTGACTTGATGCAGCCGCCTCTGTGGAACGCTGCGAGAGCCGTCGGACCTCATCAGCGACAACCGCAAAACCGGCGCCATTGTGGCCTGCCCGTGCCGCTTCAATGGCCGCGTTCAGGGCCAGGAGATTGGTCTGGAATGCAATTTCATCGATGCTCGTCATGACCTGACTGATGCGGGACCCGGATTCCGTCACACGCTGGATCTCCTCCTCGAGGCGGGAAACCCGCTCGCTGCTCGTGGAGCCGAGTCTTCTGTTGTCGTCAACGATGGAGTGCATCGCTTCTGCCGCCGTCAGTACGGTTTTCCCGCCTGAAACGATATCGTGCAGTGAGGCTGTTGTTTCCTGCATGGACGCCGCCTGCTCGCTGGCATTCCGGGAAAGGGTCTGGCTGGCATGGGTGACTTCCGATGAAGCAAGCAGGAGGGCGGAGGACGCGCCATCCAGATCGGCCGCAATCTGGACCATCGGTTTGGTGAGCGATTTGGCAAAAACGAGTGTGGTGAGCAGCATGAGGAGGATGGATCCGCCCCCGATCGCGGCCAGCAGGCCGGCCAGATGGTAGACCGGACTCATATAATCGCTGGCACTGGTCACGGCTGCCACAAGCAGTCCCATTTCCTCAAAGGTGCGAAATGCGGCAATATGGACTTCCACCGTGTTTTTTTCTTCGGTCTCAAAGCGGGCGGTTCCGTTTTTTCTGGAGAGCCAGTCCCGGATGTACTTGTAGCCGTGGATATCGGTGTTGTCAAGCAGGGACCGGGATTCGTGACTGGGGTGGATGACGGCGATCCCGTCGGAGTCAATCACCATGGCGTATCCGACCATGCCTGTGTTTCCGATCTGCAGTCCGTGGACAATGCTGCGGATCGAACTGAGATTGCTGGCGGGCATGCCACAGAGGACCGCCCCGATGATGCTGCCGTCAGGATCCATGAGCGGGCGGAGAATGGAGATGTACCAGCGACCGGTCACCAGCAACCTGCCCGAAAACTCTTTTCCGGAGAGGACGGTACCGGCCGGAATCCCTTTCCCGGGGAGGATCTCTCCGGTTGCCCGTTTTCCGTCCGGATGGCGGAGACTGGTCGAGACCTGTACAAGATCATCCCCTACACGCTGGTAGATGGCAAAAACTCCTCCCGACAGACGGGCATGCCGATCGGAAAGCTCGTGACTGTGTAAAACCGGGTTTTGTCCGTACAACAGTCTCGGGAGTGTCCGGTTCCCCTTGGTGGCTCCCGAGTTTGAGGTGACGTCGAGCATGTCCGAGGCCTGCTTGTTCACGAAGAACTGTTTTGCAGAACGGGATTCGAAATCGTCCAGTACCCCGGCAATCCGTTCGATCGAAAACGTATAGCCGGCATGCATGGTATTACGGATGCCCTCGGCGATCTGGACAAGTTCCCGCTGGCTGGAAGTGGTGACCGTGTTGGAGGTGAGAAATGTTCCCGCTATGACCAGTCCGGTGAGGATGATCGCAACAAGCACAGAAAAAACAAGGAACATTCGGGATGAGAGACTGCGCTGTGCAAGCATGGTGTTGACCTCCGTGAGCCGTACAAGAACTGGTTTGATGAAGGACTTGGTCAATAGGGGAGAAACCGCGTCAGCACCTCATGACCTGTCGGTGTAATCAGGACCATGTGTTCACAGCGCGACGAGAGTTTTCCGTCCGCGGTGCGGGCGTCCCAGCCACGGGTGATGACCTGCCAGCTTCCCTCGTTGATCATCGGTTCGATGCAGAGGATCATCCCGGGTTGGAGCTTTGTGCCCCTTCCTTTTTTTCCGAAATTCGGGACGAGCGGATCCTCGTGCATTGCAATTCCGATGAAGTGTCCGCAGTAATCCCTGACAACGGAGTATCCGTTTTTTTCGGCGTGATTCTGGATGGCGGCTCCGATGTCCCCCAGCGTCCCGCCCGGGCGTGCGGCCGAAATCCCGTAGGCCAGGCATTCTTCGGTTGTCCGGATCAGTTTTTGTGCCTGTGGGGAGGCTTCGCCAACCGTGATGGTCCGTGACATGTCGGCAAAATAGCCGTGGCGTTCGATAACGATATCGATGTCGACGAGATCTCCTTCACGGAGTATGGTCCCGTCTGGGATTCCGTGTGTGACCTGGCTGTTGACCGAAATGCAGGATACGGTCGGGAAACCGTGATACCCCTTGCATGGTCCCCGGACCCCCATCTCGCGCATCCTGGTTTCGATGTGCATATCGATGGCCTGCGTGGTGATGCCCGCCCGGACCTGCCCGAGACTCCAGGCCAGAAGCTCGGAGAGTTCTCCGGCCAGGGTGCGGATGGCTGCAATTTGTTCGGAATTCTTTATGTGTGGCGGCACGTTGTACTCCTCTGGATGAAACCTCTTGCTTTCGCCGTCAGGTGGTTGCGGTGATTGCCTTGTAGTGTATCCCTGTCTACTTTATAATGCATGAAGCACATCCTTCTTGTCAACGATGATGGAATCAATGCACCCGGTCTTGCCGAACTCGAGAGGGTGTTCAAGACCCAGCCTGATTTTGCCGTCAGTGTGATTGCTCCCGACAGACAGCGGAGCGCCAACAGCCATTTTGTCAATCTCTGGTCGCCTCTCCGGTTGAGTGAACACGGTCCGGCCCGGTACGCCATTGACGGGACACCGGCGGATTGTGTCAAACTTGGACATTTTTTTCTCGAGACCCCCGTCGATCTCGTGGTCTCGGGGATCAACAGCGGTCAGAACATGGGTGTCGACGTGTATTACTCCGGCACGGTGGCTGCTGCCCGTGAGGCGATCATCAATGGGCTCCAGGGTATGGCGGTTTCGCTCTCGAGCAAGGATGAGGCTGCCGACTACCGGTTTGCCGCCAAGGTCGCTCTTGAACAGGCTCGGGTGCTTCTTGAGAGGCCATTGCCTGCGGGAACCTTGCTCAACGTCAACGTCCCGGATCTTCCTGAAACCGGAATCCGCGGTGTCAAGGTGACTCGTCTGGGAAAGCGTGTCTATCGCGACGGTCTTGACCGGAGAATGACGCCCTTTGGGCAGACCTATTTTTGGCTGAGTTGTGACGGGATGAGTTTTACGCCCTGCGAAGACGGGGATCTGGATGCGGTCCATGCTGGATATGTCTCCCTGACCCCTGTTCTTCTGGATGCCACGGATTACCGGAGTCTGGAATCTCTGGCCGGACGGGGTGTCGGGCGTGAGGCCGATCCTGTAGTATAACCTTGCATGCGGTGTCGAAGTTGTGCTACACTGTTTGCGGTAACGGAACCGGAGTACCTTGGGGAGGGGAAGCGTGATCCGGCAAAAGGATATTGACGGCTATCTTGCGGTAGCCCGCAAGGATCTTGACGAAAACAGGGTCAAGAGTTCCATCAAGGAACTCGTCAAGATTGAAAAGCTCGATCCGGAGAATCTCGAGGCCCAGTATCTTCTGGGCATCGCTCTTGCCAAGACGGGGGAGTACGGGGAGGCTGTGCCTCATCTCGAACGGGTTGTGCATTCCGAATACGGCTATCTCCATGTCCAGCAGGCCTGTATGCTGCTCGGGGTGATTGCTGTGCGTCGTGAGGTTTGGGAGGACGCGGAACAGTATTTTCTCCGGGTTCTGCGCTTCAACTTCAACAATGATGCGGCCTGTTCCGCCCTCGGGCATGTCTACTTCGTCAGGGGCGAGATCGAAAAATCCCTCCAGATGTTGCAGCAAGCGCTCAAACTCAATCCCGACAACCACAACGCCCGGAATTCCTTGGCCTACGTGTACTGCGAGGGTGGAGGGGATCTGGACAGGGCCCTGATGGAGGCGATGAAGGCCTCCAAGGCCGAACCACGGAATTATGCTTTTCTCGACACCATGGGGTGGATCTATTACAAAAAAGGGAAGGAGACGCTGGCAAGAGAGACTCTCAAACGGGCGCTCGAACTGGCTCCTGAAAACGAGGAGATCAAGGAACATTTACGTGTTGTCTTGGGGATGGGCCAGGATCAAGTTGTTGAGCAGGTATACCGATAATGGCCGTGAGAGGGTCCGGTATCGGTGGATACCTCTCGGGACAAGGAGGTGGCGGAAATGGATGTCCGTCTCGATGTTACCCATCAACAACCTGCTCTGCAGCGACCATATGCGGGGCAGTTACGCAAGGATCGTGCGGGCCGGGTCGAAGCCGTTGAGAGCGAACGGGTTGAGGAAGAACGCCCGGAGACCGCTCAAAAGGCAACGGTCGCACCCCCGCAGGTGATTAGCCGCGAGGAATTGCAGCAGTTCCTGCTCCTGCTTGGAACGACACGGGGTTCCGAAGAACTTCTGTCCGCGATGGTTCACGATGCCTCGAAGATGCGCGGTATGCTTCTTGGGGGAAAAACCTGACGCAGGCAGTTTCTCTCTTCCGGCTGGTCCGGTATGCGAATGAAGAATTGTTTTTTGGCTTGGTACGCGGTCTTTCTTGTGATACCTTCGGGTTTGGTTCAAGCCCAGGCTGATGCCTTGCAGCTCAGCGAGAGTCTGGCAGTCGAGAAGAATTTCCGCAGCGGGTACTACTTCTACAATCGACGGGAATACACGGCCGCGGTTTCTTTTTTCGATCAGGCGATTTCCGTCAACCCGCACGATCATCGTTCCCGAATCTGGCTCGGTCAGTCTTTTTACATGGCCGGTTTCCAGAAAAATGCCATGACGGAATGGCAGGTCGCTCTCAACCTTGGAGCAGGCGGGAGCCTTCTTCGGAACAAGCTGAAGAATGTTTATGCCATCGAAACCCGTGAGGATGCCTATGACGAGGCGTCACCATGGATCTTCCTGAAAGGGTTTGACGGGTACAGGGACAAAAAAAGCCTGTTTGTCCGGCCGAGTGGACTCGCCATTGACGAAAACCGCAACCTCTATATTGCCGGCTTTGCAAGCGGGAAAGTCTCGATTCTCGATCCCAACGGGAATCTTCTCAATGTTCTCATGGCCGGTCTCTCCAAGCCATACGATCTGGCCTTCGCTCCCGACGGGAGTTTTTATGTTTCCGATTTCGGAAACGATTCTGTTGTCCGCTATTCACGAAGCGGACAAAAACTGGCCATCATCGGCCGGCTCGGATATCGGGCTTCAGAATTGGCTGGCCCAGAAGGCATCCATGTCGACAAGACGGGTGCGCTCTACGTTGCCGATTCCGGAAACAATCGGATCCAGAAATTCTCTTCCCAGGGAAAATACCTGATGTCATTCGGACGCAAGGGGCGTGGAGAAGGGGAGTTTTTCCGCCCGTCGGATGTTCTCGTCCTCGAAGACGGGCGGATTCTTGTGTCGGACAGCGGGAACGGGAGGCTGCAGCTTTTTGACGAGAGCGGGAACTTCATCAGGATCCTCGGAGTCCGGAAACTCGAATGTCCCCGCGGGCTCGTCAAACTGGATCGGACAAAAATTGCCATCGCCGACAGCCGGCGGGGGGTGGTCGTCCACAATCTTGAAGACGGAACCTGGAACAGGCTTGAGACTCTGGCCGGCCGGGTTGACCATGCTGTCGGCCTCGCGGTCGACAGCAATCGTCTGCTCTATGTGACGGATTTTGACAATTTCAAGGTTTCGAGTTTTATTCCCGAGCAGATGAAGTATGTCAATCTTGACGTCCGTCTGGTGCGCACCCTCGAGTTCGAATTCCCGACGGTACAGCACACCGTTCTTGTGCGTGACCGGCAGGGCCGGGTCATCACCGGTTTGACAGCAGACAACTTCAGGGTCAATGAACGCGGGGTGGAGGTCAAACCGGTCCGGATTGGCGCGACCTGGCGGGACCAGGACAAACTTTCCCTCGTGTTTGTCGTGGACAAATCCCTTGGAATGGAACCGCATGCGGCGACCCTGCAACGGGTAATGCGGGGTATCCTTGAGCGCCTTCCGGCCAAGGACCAGATTGAAGTCATCAACGCGGGAGAGAAAGCCTGGATCAGCCAGAAATTCATTGCAAATGTTCTTTCTCCGCTGGCTGGAGCACGCCAGGGGGCTTTTGTCGAACGTCCGGCCATCGGGCGGGCCATGTACCAGGCTGTCAGTGAATGTCTCTCCGGGTATTCCAGGCCTGTTGTTGTTTTATTGACTGCCGCCGATTTCCGGGATCAGGACTGGAAGCCCTACGGATTGGATACATGTCTGCAATACGCACGGAACAACGGGGTTCCCGTTCACGTGGTGTACTTCGGCCAGGGCGGCTTCGGTGACCAGATTGAAGAGCTGGCAGTCCGGACAGGCGGAAGGACATGGGATGCCTTGCGTTCCAACGAGGTTTTCCGCTTGCGTGAACGGGTGATGGATGCGCCAGTTCCCTTTTACCAGATCCAATATGAAACCGAAGCGCACCAAAAGTTGCGGAATACCTATCGTGACCTGACTCTTGAGGTGCAATACAACGGGCTCTTCGGCTATGACAGTGCCGGGTATTACATCCCATGATGCTTGCCGTTGAAAGGAAGACTATGTGATGCCGATGAAGCGACTGATCATCACGGGGTTGTTCTGTCTCACATCCGCCGGGATACTGACGGCAGATGCTGTTGCCTGGTACCGGCAGGGGTTGCGTGCTTTTGAACGTGGTGACAGTGAGAGTATCCGGGCTTCTCTCGGGTTGTTCCGGAAGGCCGTCGAGGAAAACCCCTATTTTTTCCGCGCTTGGCGCAGTCTCGGCCTGGCCTACCACCGGCTCGGGTATTACCGACTGGCCGGACCGGCACTCGAAAAAGCGCTGGAGCAACAGCCGCACCATACCGAGGCCAATCTGGCCTATGCAGAGACATTGATTGCCCTGGGCGATGCCAATCGTTCCAGAAAGCATATCGACACGGTCCTTGAGCAGCAACCCAGGAATGTGCAGGCACTCTATGTGGATGCCCTCTGGTGGTACCACAGCAAGCGGAATGACATGGCGCTGGAACGGATCCGTTCGGTGCATGCCTTGGCTCCCAAGCACGTCCAGGCTTGGCTCTTGCGCGGGCGGATCATGGCGTCTGCAAGCCAATGGCATGCGGCCGAAGAATCCTATCGTATGGCTGTCCGGGCCCAACCGCACAGTGCCGAGGCCCGCTATGGCCTGGGGCGCTATCTCTTTGACAGGGGACGTTGGCGGGAGGCTGTCGAACCGCTGCGACAGGCCATCGAACTGGACAGGGAGTTGTACAAGGCACTCGATCCCTGGGGGCGCTGCCAATTCATCCTTGGTGACTATCAGGCTGCCGCCGATGCCATGCAACGTCTGATCGGTGTGAAGCCCCATGACCACATCTATCGCTACATCCTGGCCACCTCCAGTGCCAGGCTTGCCGAGGGGAGTGAGGACTGGAAGGAGAGTGCCCGGACGAATTTTCTGGCCGCCCTCCGGCTCCGGAACAATGACGAGATCATCCGCTATTCATTTGAGGAGTTTGCAACCGGACATTTGTCCCTGAGAAGCGAGGAACGGCAGCAACTCTCCGCCTATCACCTCCAACTGGGGGATTTCTGGTACGGCCGGAACCATACCATGCAGGCCGAGATCTCCTATCGGCGGGCGATCCGGCTCGACCCCTATTCGAAGGCCGCCCGGGGTCATCTGGCGCGACTCTCCCGGTACCGGCAATTGCACGAACGGTATCTCGCCGAACTGGAACGGCTCGCCGAGATCGACAGCGGAAACACCCAGCTGTCCGATACAATCGCCTACTACCAGAATCTTCTCCCGCGGATGCCGTCCAGGCAACGGGGAATACGCCAATATGATGTCCCGTCTTCACTGGCCGGTATGGTCGTGACGGACCTCTTCGAATCTTGGGATGCCAGACACGGGTACCATAATGCCGGTACCGTGATGGGTTCATTGTTGCGGGACGCATTGACACCACAGACAAGCCTGCGGCTGATCCGTCTGGAGGGAAACAATCACGCCGTCCGGGATCTGGTGATTGCACGCCAGCGGGCCCGGGTGGCCGGTGCCGAATACTTTGTCCACGGACGCTATGTCCTCGGTGAAAATTCCGTCCGGCTCGAAGTGAGTCTCAGACATGCACCCAGCGGTGAGATCCTGACCAATCTTGTCTCCTCCCGGCGGGGCAATCATGCACTCTATGAAGCGGCATGTGATCTCGGAGAGCGCCTGGCCGGAGTCGTTCCCCTGATCGGGCAGATCGTCCGGATCCAGGGGAACGAAGTCCAGATCAATCTGGGAAGAGTCCACGGTGTGGAGAAGGGCACGGTCTTTCAGGTCTACAGCGCGGCCTCATTCCGGGAGCGTTGGTTGGCCAGTCTCGGGAGGACCAAACCGGGCAATCCCGTCGGGGAGATCACTGTTCATCAAAGCGACGAAGTTGTTTCCTTCGGAGAAATCACCGACAAGGAGACCTTTGGCGGAATTACGACGTACCAATACCTTCTGATCAAACCCAAAGAGACGGGAACATGAAGCGCCATCTTGCCTTGATCGGATATCGTGGTTGCGGGAAGACCTCGGTTGGACGGAGGCTTTCCAAACGGCTGGGGATACCGTGGTGTGATACCGATGTCAGGATCCAGGAGACGACCGGGAAAACCATTCCTGAAATCTTCGCCCTTCAAGGGGAATCGGGGTTTCGCCGGATCGAGTCTGCTGTACTGGCCGAAGCGCTCTCCGGTCCGGACCTGGTTCTTGCCACCGGTGGGGGAATCATTCTCGCGGAAGGAAACAGGCTCCTTTTACGGGAACACTGCTTCGTTGTCTGGCTCAAGGCTTCGGTCGAGGTCATTCATCAACGGATCAACGGGGATGCGGGTCGTCCTGCTTTGACCGATCTTGATCCGCTGGAAGAGATTCGCACCGTCATGCGTATACGGGAGCCGTTGTATGCCGGTCTTGCCGACCTGGATCTGGACACAGGGATCCAGCCTTTCGATCGGGTTGTTGACACGATTGCCGATTTTTTTGAAAAAAATAACTGAAAATGAAAATCCCGGGAGGGTCCGGACGTTTGGATAGGATAAGGATACAAACGTCAGGAGGTCTTGCCGATGCGGATCGATCAGGTCAAGGAAGTGCTCGAAGGCTTGGCAAAGGGTGTGTTTGTCGAAAACGGATCCCGTTTCTGGTTTGCACGGGATCTGGTGGAGGTCGCTGGCGCCGGGGAATGGTGCCGGATGCGGTCCTGGATCAGAAATGCCATGTTCCTCTGCTCGTCGGGGAACGAGGCGGTGGAGAGTCATTTCCGGGCGGTTGGAAGGATCGTGTTTGAAGACGGTGGACAACTCCTTTGTGTCGATGATGTCCAGATGACGGGCTACGCCTGTTATCTGGCCGGTGTCGCGGGTGCTGGAATTTCGAGTCGCGCGGCACTGGTTGCGATGCATTTTTATATTTCCTCCGAACAGGATTCCCACCTTGTATTCGAGCCTTTGCCCGAACCGGGTTGTATACTCATTCCGGCCGCATGATTCCGGATGGAGAGCCGGATGGACCGGTCGCTCCAGTCCGGTCCCATTGACAGAATGTTCCGTGTGGAAAATCCTGTACATCGCGGCGCGTTCAATGTTATTATTGCGCGAAAGAGTGACGACAATCCGGAATAGAATGCTGGTTGTTCGAGTTGC
The DNA here is from genome assembly GCA_036795535.1 of Spirochaetota bacterium. GTDB lineage: Bacteria > Spirochaetota > JAGLSM01 > JAGLSM01 > JAKPMW01 > JAKPMW01. The sequence continues at coordinate 22,567 of DAIREN010000008.1, read as the reverse complement.
AAGGGGCGGATAATGACATGCACAGTTCCCGATGAGGTTGTCGTCTGGCTTGCACAGCGTCTTGAGAGCGGGATCAGGGGGTTCCTGGCCCAGCGACTTGTCAACGAAACTCCGGACCTCCACCTGTTTTTGCGCCTTGGATTCGAAGAACGGGTCAAAGAATTGTTGCATCAGCAGGGCCAGCTCAGTGACAGCGAGATTGACGAATCCTGGTACGAGATTTTTCTGGCTTCAATCAGGCGCAGATAGGCAAGGCACTTTCGTGACAGAGCAGCGTCGTACAAGTCGGCTCGGATTTCTCAAACACCTGATCATCATCAACGGGGAGACGGTTGGTTATCTCGAAGATCTGACCATGGGCGGGGCGGGCCTGGTTTTGACAACTGTTCCCACGCAAGGGGACCGACTCTCTTTCACGATACGGTTCCATGCCTGTCTGAAAATCCCCGAGATCGCTCTTTCGGGATATGTTCGCTGGGTCTCGGTTCCTTTGGCCGATTCCGTCCGGGTCGGTGTGCAATTCGGACTTCTGGATCAACCGAGCCAGCTTGTCATCCGGCGATATATGGGCCATGCCTCCCGTGTCCAGCACGGAAAGGATCTCAGATCATGACACAGTCCGGAGAGGGTCCAAGGCTTTTTGTCCATCGCTGCGCCGTCTGCGGCTGTGAGTGGCGGACACCGTTTCCCCCCAAAAAAGGCATTCGTGTCCATTGCACAACCTGCCATGCCAGACTTCAGGCGGGCGAGGCCGCGGCGGACATCCGCAAGGAAGCCCGTCTCAAGGGCGTGCGGGATGCCAGACAGGAATATGTCGGGAAAAAACAGGTGTTGTACGATTCCGTCTGCATCTCCTGTTTACAGCCTTGCCGTGTTCCGTTTCCACCGGAAGAAGACAGGGTGGTTCTCTGTCGGGCCTGCTATGCAAAACGTCAGGAGCATCACTGATGCGTGTACTTGTCTGGAACTGCTCGATGTCCTTTCGGAAAAAACTGGATGCCGTCATGCGACTTGCCCCGGACATTGCTGTCATTGGCAATTCCGAGTTTCCGGACAAGCTCTATCCCGGGTCCGGACCGAAGATATCGGGATCGCTCTGGTTCGGCAATGATCGAAAAAGCGGACTGGGGATCTATTCGTTCGGGAAATGGCATATTCAACCGCATCCCGTGCATGATGCATCTGTCAAAACCCTTGTTCCGATCGAATGTACCAATGGTAACACGGCGTTCCTGCTTCTGGCTTTCCAGGGTGCACCTGCATCCGGAAGGCAGGGATACGGAAAGGCTTTTCATGACTATCAGCAGGCACTGACATACATCGAACACATCCGTGGCCGCACGGCGATTTTTGCAGGAGAAATGGGAGAGGCTGCTCTGTCACTCTGGAACCGTGAGTCTGTCGAGGGTGGTTACGGTGATCTGGAACAGGTTTTGGCGCAGGCAGACTTGAGAAGCTGTTACCACGCGTTTACCCGTGAGACACCCGGACGGGAAAGAACTCCGACCCTGTATCTGGGCCGTGACATGAGACAAGGGATCCATACAACCTGCTGCTTCGCATCGACCGATCTCCTTTTAGGGCTCGAGGATGTCCAGGTTGGCCGCCCTGAGACCTGGCTTGATTACAGTGAACACATGCCGCTCGTGGTTGATTTTGCATGACGCACGAGATCGAACGCTGGATTGCGGACTGGTTCCATGCATGGACCGGAGGGTGGATCGAGGCCGGGGACCGAATTGTGCGACGGAATCTTGTCATGAAGCAGGAACATACCGGCCGGGTTGTTTCGATCCTCGGGGATCTGGCACGGGCTGAAAAACTTGATTGTACCATGGCCAGGCTCTGCCGGATTTCGGGCTGGCTCCATGATGTCGGCCGGTTCCCCCAGTTTTTCCGGTACAGGACATTTGCGGATGACGTAAGCTGTTCCCATGCCGAACTCTCTGTCCAGGAAAGCGAGTCCGGCCCGCTTTCTTGGCTGTCCGGTAAAGACGCCGGGATTGTCCGGATAGCGGTCCGGTATCACAGCGCTTTTTCGATTCCGGACGACGTTCAGGGTGATGCCCGACTGGTTTCGGCCCTTGTTCGTGATGCCGACAAGCTTGATATTTGGCGGATTGTGTTGCATCATTACGAAAACGGTGCCCCTTCTGACAGTCTGGCCATCGGTCCCGGACTTCTTGATGAAGGCTGGAATCCCGGATATGTCGAAGCTCTGCTTGATTCCCGTTGTGCCGTCACGGCAGACAAGAGGAGTCTCACGGATCTCCGGCTTTTGCAGATTGGCTGGATTTTTGACCTGTGGAGCGACTTCGCCTGCCGGGTGGTGGAACAGGAAGGGTATCTCGAACGGTTACTGGTCTTTTTACCCGAAAACGAGGTGATGGACCGGGTTCGTGCGCACGTTCGGGACTTTCTCGCCGGGAGAGTCAGGGTATCGTCACACTATCACGGAGGTTCTTCCAATGAGCGATGTTCAGATGACCATTACCATTCCCAAGGATCTTGAAGACAGTCTCGAGACACTGGCGCATGATCTTGACAAGCCGCTGGACTACGTTATTGTTACGGCACTCGAAAAATACATCCGTGATTGCGAGGAGAGCGGGGAGCTCGATTGACAAGAAGCGACAGTCCCCCGGGTCTGCTTGCACGTGTTCGCCATTTTTTCGGTCTCGAGCAGAGCATCATCGGCCTTCTGGTCATGGTTGTCCTTGTGGGCATGGGCGAGCGCCTGGCCGAACGGTTTGTTCCGGTCTACCTGATCGCTCTCGGGGCAAGTGCCGTTGTGCCGGGATTGTTGAATGCTCTCGACACACTGCTCTCGGCACTGTATTCCTTCCCGGGTGGCTGGTTGACCAGCAGAATCGGGTACAAACGGGCGCTTCTCATTTTCAATCTTGTTGCCCTGTTCGGATACGCTGTCGTAATCGTGATCCCGATCTGGCCCGCTGTGATCGCCGGTTCCGTTTTTTTCCTCTCATGGACAGCCCTTTCACTACCTGCAACCATGGAGCTTGTGTCTTCTGTCCTTCCGAAACACAAGCACACCATGGGGGTATCCGTGCACTCCCTTGTGCGCCGGATTCCCATGGCGCTCGGGCCCGTTCTCGGCGGAATCTTTATCGATACCTGGGGAATCGAGACCGGTGTCCGGATGGCTTTTGGTCTGGCCATCGTCTTTGGACTGGTTGCACTCGTAGCCCAGCAGACGATGATTGTCGAGAAGACCTGCGGGGAGCGCAAGCCTGTTCCGGGATTTTACAGGCTGGTCACAACCATGCCCGGACGATTGCGGGACCTTCTTGTCTCCGACATTCTCGTACGGTTTTGTGAACAGCTCCCCTATGCCTATATCGCGATCTGGGCCATGTATCCCGACCAGGGAATGGTCCCGCTGGCTGCCTCCGGTCTTCCCCTCGAGTTTGCCTTCATCGGACCGGTTTTTTCTGACGGGGTGACCGCCGTCCAGTTCGGTTTGTTGACCGGGATCGAGATGCTGACCGCGCTTCTGGTCTATATTCCGGTGGCCTGGCTTGTGGACCGGTCCCGAAAAAAGCCGTTTGTCGTCATAACGTTCATCAATTTTACGCTCTTTCCCCTGGCACTCTGGCAGGCGCGGGGGTTTTTCCTCCTGACGCTTGTTTTCATATTACGGGGATTGAAGGAGTTTGGTGAACCGACCCGCAAGGCCTTGATCATGGAACTCGCCCCCCCTGAGCACAAGGCGGCCAGCTTCGGTGCCTACTATCTGGTCCGGGACACAGTCGTATCGGTGGCGGCTCTGGCAGGAGCCTTTCTCTGGCAGACCAATCCCGACCTCGTGTTTCTTTTGGCCACGTGTTTCGGGGCTGCTGGAACGGTCTGGTTCATGATTCGGGGACGGGACGGCCAGTCCCCATGATGTCAATGCGTGTCTCCGTAAAAATCTTGACTCGGGTCTGCGAACCAAGCAGCTTTTCTTCTTTGGAAGAAGGATGGATACGACATGGACGGCGCGGTACGACTCTATCTTGCTGACAGGGCACCGGTGCTCTTCACCGATACATGGACGGGCGAAGTGACCGAACGGCCGTGGGGGTATGCGGGCATGCTGGCTGTTCCCGAGCAGGGATTGACAGCGAGTGCGGCCAGTCTCCGGAGCCTGGTTGTTCCTTCCGACTCCCGTGCCACGGCCCGGGCCTGGCTCGAGTGGGTTCTCTCCGTCCTCGATCGGCATGACCAGCCTGTCAGTTTTTCATTTCTGGGAACAGTCCTCAGTCATCTGGATGGACGGCTCGAAGAGGCACACCGGGCGGCATGGGGGACAATGCGGCTCGCCCTGGAGGGCTGTGCCGACAATCCGGTCAGTGTCGTCTTCCACGAGGCTCGGCCCAGCCAGGGATTTGCGCCATGGACGGGACAGATGGTGCATGCCGTTCGCTACGACGACGAGAGTGATGATGCAATCTGTATCCGGCTGGTCGATCTCGTACTCGGTGTGCTTGAAAACGCCCTCCACTGGACGTATCGCAATGATGACCGTGAACTTCTGGCCTTCCGTTTTCTGCCTGTCCTAGAAAGGGCAATGCGGGAGGATCCTGCGGAGAGACAGGGGTGCAGCATGCAGTTTTATCCAAAAAATCCGGTTCCGACCGGAACCCTGAACGGTGAAGTCCTTCCCCAGGATCTTGTCTGGCGCTATCATGATCCTGCGATCCGGTCACTGATGGAACCCCTGCTTTTCGAGATGTGAAAGGGAAATTTCATGCATTCGCCGGATCGTGGATTGAATTCCCGACGCGGGCGGTGTAGACTGTCACGACAATCTTCAGAGATGCGGGGCGGATACCGATTGAAACGACTACAGTCTTGGGAGCAGTACCAGAGTCTTGTCGGGGGAAAGCCGTCCCGGGTTGCAGGATACATCGACGAGATCCGACGCTTTGGATACCTTCCGCGCCCTCCGCGCGAGGTCCTCGAATTTGATGATGCGACTGTCGCCGGAATCTATGCCGGTCTGGCCGGATCCGGCTGGACCGGGCAGGGGATCGCGTCACCTGTCGCCGGGTATGCGGATTCTTCCTGGATGGTCCAATCCGATTTTTGTTTTGTCAATGTCCGGGCCTGCGGGCTTGACCGGAACCGGCCCGGGCATTTTCCCGATACGATGCGCCTGCTCTTGGCCCTGCCGGCGACTGCCATCCATCTTGCGCCATTTTTCGAGTGCGTTTTTGGCAACGTCTATGCGGTCAATTCACTCATGCATATCAATCCTGAATGCATCCATCAACCATGGGCCGAGGCCGGACTTGGCGGAGAAGAGCAACTTGGGCTCCTGCTTGATGCGGCGCACATTCTGGGCAAGACGGTCGGGTTTGATCTTGAACCGCACACAGCCCAGTTCTCCCGGGTCGTGCTTGATTCCCCCGGTTTTTTCCGCTGGTTGGCACTCTCCGGAGATCGGAAATCCTTGCGTGGCGACCTGACACAGGACGAGATGCTGGAACCCGGGATTCAGGACTCCATCATCGAAGAAGTCCGGTCAATCGTCCAGAAAGAGTACGAACGTGCCGGGATCACCCATCTTGAGGATCCGGCACTCGATACCGGCTCGTCACGGGAGGTTCAGGAAACAATCATCCGTGATCTGATCGCCCGAGGGTTCTGGACCATTCCCTGCCATACCTGGGGCGGGGTCGGACTCCCCGGGTATATCGGGTACAACCATCAGGACGGATATCCCCTGTTCGAATACCTTGATGCGGAGGGTGCGGACCAGTCAGAACACGCCTTCGGGATGCTCACTCCGGTTGTCACGGCTCGCGGATTGAGTGTGAATACGGCTCCGACACAGAGGACTCCCTCGGAACCATGGCAACCGGGTATCGAATTTCTGGCCGGGTTCTATCCTGCCGTTTCGGCCCGATTCGGCTTCGACTTCCTGCGCCTCGATTATGTCGACCATGTCTTTGATTCGGTTCTTGAGGGAAAGGATGACATTCCCCTGGCTGACCGGATGACGCCCGCCGTCATGCGTGCGTGCATTCAACGTGCCCGGGAGTGGCAGCCGTCAACCGGAGCCATGGCCGAGCGGATGGGGTATGATCTCCCCGGATATGCCTCTGCCGGTTTTGATCTGATTCTCGGAGCAGATGTCCTGCGTCAGATCGATATCGAATTTCTTGACGATATGCTCCGTTTCCAGAAAGAGATTGCGGAGGCCAACCGTCAACGCAGGACTCCCGCATCCATCCAATATGCGATTGATACCCATGATACCGGCCATCCCCAGATCAACGCCCTCCCGGCCGATTCGGGAAGGCAGGCCCTCTTGTTGCGGATCCTCCTGGCCGGGCTCGGATCGGCCGGTAAAGGCAGACGGCCGATGTACGAAGTCATGGGCAATCAGGATATGACGACCGGGCTCTATGAGGCCAACAATCAACCGGTGTCCCTCGAGTGGAGAAATGATCGCGAGTTTTTTGAACAACAGGAAAAGCTCAGGCGTTTTCTGTCCGGACTTCGTCCGGTTCTTGCGGTTTCCGAAATCCGTCAGGTTCAGATTGAAGCCGGCTGGGCCTTCTGGTGCATCGACCGGATGGATGGGGTCAGACTGCGCTTGTGTTGTCTCTGCAGGCCTGAAACGGGGAGTCTGGATGCAGACGCACGGGATATCAGGCTCTATCCCTTCACGCAATACTGGTTCGATGAGGCCCGTATCGAGGAGTACAATATTCAGACTGGGGCTTTGTCGTTCGTGCCGATTGAAGTCGACGGGACCATTGTCGCCGGACGGATGGCAGAAGGTGCTGTCCGCATCTTTGTCATAACGGAGAACAGCCAGGGAAGTGCAGGGATATGGCAATCCATCTCTTGATGCGTCGCTACACGATCACCGGCCGTGTTCAGGGTGTCGGTTTCCGGTATCATGCGGCGATGAAGGCCAGAGCGGTCGGTGTGACCGGGTATGCGCACAACGATCCTGACGGGAGTGTCGAAGTCTATGCCGAAGGGACGGTCGAGCAGCTCGATGCACTGCATCTCTTTCTCGCCCAGGGACCATCGTTTGCCCGCGTGGACAGTATCCGTTTCAGTGAGGGAACAATCCGGGTCCGGGCCCACCGGGATTTTTCCACAGGCTGAGTCCTTTTCCGAAAAACACCCATGACCGGTTCAGTTTCAGCATGGTGCCCGTCGATACTGAATTTGGAATGGACTCCGCATACAGATCATGGATGATGCTGCTTCTTGCAGCCCTGGCAGGGATATTCTTTTCCGGTCAACTTCTGGCCGGGGGGTATGTCGTCCAACCCGGAGATACGCTCTGGTCCATTTCGAGAAGAACCGGGGTTCCGGTTGCCGTCCTCCAGCGCTTGAACGGCTTGGCCGAAGGGAGCATCCGCGTCGGGCAGAGACTGGCTCTCGATGCCGGGACCAGTCCTCCCCGAAAGGAGACTTCGCAAACCAGATATCGTGTCAAGAGCGGCGAGAGCCTGTGGAGTATTGCCCAACGTCATGGGATGACTATTGAGGCGCTCAGGTCCCTGAACCGTCTCCGCTCCGATGTTCTGCATGCCGGGCAGGAATTGATCGTTTATCTGGAGGCAAGCCCGCGGAATACCGGGGAAAAGCGGGAACCTGCGCAGGTCAGGCCGGCGCCTGCAGGAACCGGGCAACCGGTTTTTTCCTGGCCGATGCGGGGCAAGATCGTCGAGCGCTTCGGGACCAAGTCAACGGGATTGGTCCAGGGGATTTCGATCGCTGCCGGTTCGGAAAACGCTGTCCGCAGTACTGCTGGTGGCGAGGTAGCCTATGCAGGAACACTTCGAGGTTATGGCCGGATGGTCATTGTCCGTCACGGGGACGGGTTCCATTCCATTTATGCGCATCTTTCAAATATCACTGTTTCCAAGGGGCAGAGGGTGAATGCGGGGAACGTGCTCGGTCAGGCTGGGGCCATTCCGGGTTCGGTCCCGGCCGGAGTCCATTTTCAATTGTACAAAAAGGGTCGGGCCGTGGATCCCATGTCTTTTCTGCGGCCTTGACCTCGGGGGTCACCTGTGCCATCATGGGACTGAAAAACTGATGGGGGGTGCCGTATGTCCGCGATGAAACAGCGTCCCCCGCAAAGTGCCGTCATGGCCTTGATCTCGCGGGCCGAAATACGTGGACATATCACCCAGGGTGAAATCGACAGGGCAATTGAACGCAAACTTCTGAAGAGCGAGGATATCGACTGGTTTCTGGAGGAATTGGGAACCAGGGGGATTCGTGTCGACGAACTTGCCCCAAAGGAAGAAACGGTCGATGAATCTCCCGAGATTGTAGGCCGCGATGATCCCCTCAGTCTATATCTGGCCCAAGTGGGAAAGATCCCCTTGCTGACACGACAGCAGGAACATGTTCTCTTCGAACGGATCGGGATGATCCAGGCCGAACTGGAAAAAAGACCCGATGATCAGGATCTCGTCAGGCGACTCGGTTTTGCCCGCAGTATTGTGATCCAGGGGAATCTGCGGCTGGTCATCAGTATTGCCAAACGCTACCAAAAACTTGGCTTGAGCCTGCTGGATCTTGTCGAGGAAGGGAATATCGGACTGATCGAAGCTGTGAACCGGTTTGAACCCGCCAGAAATGTCCGGTTCTCGACCTACGGAACATGGTGGATCAGGCAGGCCATCATCAAGGGTTTGACCGAAAAGGCCCGGATTATCCGGATTCCGGTCCACATCATCACACGGATCAAGGAGATCAGCACCGCCGCTTCCGAATTGACACAGGAACTCGGGAGGGAGCCGACCTTTGCCGAGATCTCGCATCGGGCAGGCATCGGGTACTCCAGGCTGATGGATATTCTGCATGTAACACAGGAACCCGGTTCGCTTGATGTTCCGGTCGAGCATGGCAACATGCTCCAATTGGGGGATGTTGTCGAAGACGAACGGGCCGATCAACCTGTTGAGCGGATGCTCCTCGAGGGGTTGAATCGAACGGTATCCAGGGTGCTTGATGTACTTGAACCCCGTGAGCGGGAAGTGATCGTCCTGCGTTTTGGACTTGACGGGAGACCGGCCCGGACTCTCAAGCGGACCGGGGAGATTCTTGGAATCACCCGTGAACGCGTTCGCCAGATCCAGCAGCGTGCGCTCCTCCGGATCCGGAGTTGCAGCATTGCTCCCGAGTTGAGAGATTTTTTTGTCGATGGGGATGGTCAGTGAGACAGGATTTCCAGCGTGACATTTTTGTTCATTCGTGACTAGATTTTCAAGTCCGCTTTTCATGAGGTTCCGGACGCAAGACGAGATTGCAGGCAGGGGGCAGGTATGGACTACAGATCGCTGATACGCGACATTCCCGATTATCCCAAACCGGGCATCGTTTTCAAGGATCTCACCGGAATTTGGAAGGATCCTGTCGCCCATCGGGCGTCGGCCCGGGATATTGCAGACCATTTTCGGGAATCTGGCATCACCAAGGTGGCCGCTGCGGAGGCGCGGGGGTTCATAACAGGATCCTTGGTGGCCGCCGAGCTGGGCGCCGGGTTCCTGCCTGTCCGCAAACCGGGGAAACTCCCCTGGGAGACGATCAGTGAGTCCTATGAGCTGGAGTACGGCACGGACACACTCGAGATGCATGTCGATGCTGTCACTCCAGGAGATCGTGTCCTCCTTGTGGACGACCTGGTGGCAACGGGCGGGACCCTGGCTGCGATAGTCCGGATGATTCGCAGGCAGGGCGGTGAGGCTGTGGGGGTTGGGACCCTTGTTTCGCTTGATTTTCTCAAGCCGGGAGACAAACTCGACATTCCCGTATTCGCACTCGTCCGTTACTGAATGACTCTCGTTTTCATTCAAGTTTTTTTCCCGGATGACGACATTTTTTACAGATGATCAGTAGCTCCTCCCGATACGCTACTTGATGCTCAGTTGCCTTACGGGCAGAAAAGACCGCCGATACATGTCATGTAGCGGTGGTTTTTTTTTGTCCAATGCAGGAGGGGAGGGATTGATTTTTGCCGATAGGTAGGGTAAGATACTTTTCAAGCGTCTCCCTGAACTGTCTTGGCAGAGTTGGCGGGAGACGGGCCAGCGAGGAGTTGAACCAATGTCCCCAGTGAGCCGGGTATACAAGGCCGGATCCATCATCTACTTCGAAGGAGACAAGGCCGAAACGGTGTTTGTCCTGCAGGCGGGTGTTGTCCTTTTGACGTATATCTCTCCGGAGGGTACGGGGGAAGTTCGTGAAAACATCAAGAGCGGCGAGTTCTTCGGTGTCAAATCCGCTCTCGGACGGTTTCCCCGTGAGGAGACGGCAACGGTTCTTTCGGATGCAACAACAATGGTCATGAATGTGGCCGAGTTCGAGCAACTGGTTCTGCAAAATCACAAGCTCGTCATGAAGATGCTCAAGGTTTTTTCAAACCAGTTGCGGAGAATTGGCCGGAGCATCCAGACAAGGATGGGGACAGCGGACAGTGAACCATCCGGAACCGGGCTGTTCAATATTGGCGAGTATTACCTCAAAAACAAGAAGTTCAATCAGGCCCTGTACGCCTACCAGAAATACCTGCAGTATTATCCGGACGGAGAGTACGGTACGATCTGTCTTCAACGTGTCGAGATGGCGCAGAGTGGTGCCGCCACCGGGTACGCTGTTGCCAGCGACGGAAGCAGTTTTGTTTCCCAGCCGGTTGCCAAACCGGCCCACGAACCGGTCTCCGAGGCGGATACCCCCGCGATTGATGGTGACAGCGGGATCGGGATCGCCAAGAGGTATTTTGACGCTTTTTCCCTGTATTCTTCCGAAAAGTATGACGAAGCGTACAAACTTTACAAAACGATTCTGGATTCGGCATCAGGCGGGGAAGACGAGTATGTCGAAAAGACTTATTTTGACATCGGTCGCTGTCTGTTCAACATGAACAAGCCACAGGATGCCATCACCCAGTTGACGACCATGGTCAAGACATTTCCGACATCACCGAATCTCAAGGCAGCACTCTTCCATATCGGAAAATGCTATGCCATGCTCGGTGATACCGAAAAGGCCAAAGGCTTTTACAATAAAGTACGGATGATGCCGCCTAACGAGAGTATCAACAAACGGGCGCAAAAGGCGATCGAAGAACTGGGCGGGAGCGTGTGAGATGGCGTTGAACGAAGGGATGACCAGCAAGTTCGGTGTAACCTATCAGCCCGGCCAGATCATCTTTCTTGAGTACGAACCGGGGGACAGTTTTTTTCTGATTCAGTCCGGAAGGGTCAAGATTACCAAGGTTGTCAAGGACAAGGAAAAGCTTCTCGACATTCTCGAGCCCGGTGATGTCTTTGGTGAGATGGCCATCCTCGAAGATGCGCCACGCAGTGCTTCGGCGGTTGCGGCCGATGAAGTCAAGGCCCTGCTGTTCCGCAAGGAAAATTTCGAGATCATTTTAAAGTCGAATCCGGCGATGGCCCTCAAGCTTCTCAAGATCTTTGCCAAGCGTATTTATGAACAGAAACGACGGTTGATGATTTTCACTCTCGAAGAGGATGATGCCAAGGTTCTGGATGTCCTTCTCATGCTTGCGGAGCAAAAGGGGTACAACCCCAACTCGATCGAGAGCGTGGAGCTTGTGACAAATGAGGAGCAGATCGCGTCTTGGGCGGCGATCAAGGTCGAAAACTGCCGCAAGGTCCTGACGCATTATGACAAGCTGGGCAGGATCCAGCTCGGGCAGAACAAGGTCTCGATCCGGAACATCAACGAGATTCATCGCATGGTCGCGACAAAGCGAAAACAGCAATAGTTTTTTTTATTGACTTGAATCTCCTTTTGTAGCAGAATTGCATCAGTCCTGAGTTTTGGATACAACCAAGCATACGGTGAACTGTGACGTCGGAGAACCTCTCCGGTGTTTTGTGTGCTTGTTTTCTGTCCGGTTGAGACAATAAGGGCCCGGAGATTCCCGGTTTCTTCCGGGTGATGCGGACCGGCTTTCTGACCTACTCGGAGCCGGCCATGATGGTACCACATGACGTAATCCCGATACACAGACCCGAGACCAGAAATCTGGTTTGCTCGACATGCATACGGAGGAAGATATGGCAGTCAGGGTGTCGCGAAAAAAAAGCGGCGATGACAGCGATGGACGCGCAAAAGAAGCACATGGAACACAGAGAGAACCCGAATCACAGCCGCAGCAGCCGACACAGTCTGCTAAACCGGCCCGACAGGTAGCCGTACGACGGCCACATCGTGGCAAGTCGCAGGGAGCAAAAGGAAGACCACAGTCATCCGGTCAGGAATTGCTTGATATGCCGGACACAGTCCCCGAATTGACAGAAGCGGCTCAGGAAGCAGCCCATCCTCTTCCTGTCGGCGGTAGTCTCAAGGACGAGTATGCCGGGAGACAGATGAGTCTCAATGATCTCTCCCAGATGACGGTCGAGAAGCTGGCAATGCTTGCCCAGCAATTTGCAGTGGAAAATATCTCGAGTAAAAGAAAATCTGATCTTATATTTTCAATTCTCAAGGCGCATACGGACAGAAGTGGCCAGATCTATGCATCCGGGGTGCTTGAGGTGCTCCAGGACGGATACGGTTTTTTGCGGTCCCCGATCTACAATTATCTTCCGGGACAGGACGATATCTATGTCTCTCCGAGCCAGATCCGTCATTTTGGTTTGAAGACCGGGGATACCGTTTCGGGCCAGGTTCGACCACCCAAAGAGGGGGAGCGTTTTTTTGCCCTGCTCAAAGTCGAGCAGGTCAATTTTGAACACCCTGAGGTCGCACAGCGCAGGATCCTCTTCGATAACCTGACCCCGCTCTATCCGATGAAAAAGCTTCGCCTCGAGACGGAGAGCGCCAAGGTCGGAATGCGGATCATGGATCTCTTTACCCCCATCGGCAAGGGGCAGCGTGGATTGATCGTGTCCCCGCCGCGTACGGGAAAAACGATACTCCTTCAGCAGATCGCCAACGCCATCACCACAAATCATCCCGAGTGTTATCTGATCATTCTCCTGATCGATGAGCGGCCTGAAGAAGTGACGGACATGATGCGGTCGGTCCAGGCAGAAGTCATTTCCTCGACATTTGACGAGCCGGCGAGCCGGCACGTCCAGGTCTGCGAGATTGTCATCGAAAAGGCCAAGCGGCTTGTTGAGCACAAGCGGGATGTCGTCATCCTGGTCGACTCCATTACCCGCCTGGCACGTGCCTACAACCAGGTGGTGCCGACTTCCGGAAAGATCCTCTCCGGTGGTGTCGATTCCAATGCCCTGCACCGTCCCAAACGGTTTTTCGGCGCGGCCCGCAATATCGAGGAAGGCGGCTCGCTGACGATCATCGCCACCGCGCTCATCGAGACCGGGAGCCGCATGGATGAGGTCATCTTCGAAGAGTTCAAGGGAACCGGAAATATGGAGATCGTGCTCGATCGTCACCTCGCCGACAGGCGAGTTTTCCCGGCGATCGACATCAACCGGTCCGGAACACGCAAGGAAGATCTTTTGCTGACGGAGAGCGAGCTGGCCAAGATCTGGGTCCTGCGCAAGGTTTTTGCGTCGATGAACGATATCGAGATCATGGAACTCCTGATCGACAAGATGCGGACATCAAAAACCAACGAGGTTTTCTTGCGGATGATGAATTCACCGGGGGAGTCGTGACAGGTTGTACAACGCGCATCTTGACTTGAAGGGATGCCGTATCTATCATTACAGCATGCCTTGGGCACGGAGTCCATATCAATCCAGGGCTGACATATTGACCAGGAGTTCACCACATGAAGCAGGGTATCCATCCCGAATATTATCAGGCCACCGTCAAGTGCGCCTGCGGCAACACCTTCGTCACTGGCTCAACCCAAAAGGAGATCCATGTTGAAATCTGCTCGGCCTGTCACCCCTTCTTCACGGGGAAGCAAAAGCTCGTCGACAGCACGGGACGTGTCGACCGCTTCAAAAAGCGCTACAATATCGCAAACAAAAAAGACTGATTCACCCGAAATGCGGGAGCCTGTCGCACCGATTGGCGGGCAGGCTCTCATTGAAGGGGTGATGATGCGCAGCAAACCGGGGTACTCGGTCGCCCTCTTGCGAAAGAGTGGTCGAGTCGATGTTTCCTGGTTTGACGCCGTTTCCTTTGCCAAAAAGCATCCGGTTTTTGCCAAGCCCTTTCTCCGCGGAATGACCGCTCTTTTCGAGAGCATGGTGATCGGGGTACGGGCACTTATGTTTTCGGCCTCCGAGCAGGAGATAGAGGAAGAGGACGAAAAGCAGGTCAAGGCAAGGGACAAGGCGAAAAAAAAGGCCGAAAAACTTCAGCTTTCCGGTTTTACTGCCGGTCTGATGGTGGCAGTCTCCCTCGTATTTGGTCTGGGTCTCTTTGTTGCTTTGCCAAACATCATCATCGAGCTTCTCGGTATCAAGGAAGTAAGTGATCCTTTTCTCTTCAACCTCGTCAGCGGTGTCGTGCGGATCGTCATGTTTGTCGGGTATATCGCCCTGATTGCCCTGATGAAGGATGTTCGGCGCGTGTTCCAGTTCCATGGAGCCGAGCACAAGTCCGTCAATTGTTACGAGGCCGGTCTCCCGGTGACAGAGGCCAACGCAAAAAAGTTCACGACGCTGCACCCCAGATGCGGAACAAGCTTCATGTTTTTCGTTCTTATGGTCGCCATCCTGCTCTTTGCCTTCGTGCCTGTCGTTCTCAATGCGACTTGGCCCTGGTTCAAGAGTCTGGCAGCCGGAGCGACGCTCGAGATTGTGATTCAAAAGGCCATCATCATCGGGCTCCATATTCTTTTGCTTCCGGTTGTGAGCGGGATTGCGTATGAGTTCATCAGGTTCTCGTGGAAATTTCGCTCCAATGCCAGCTGCCGGATGTTGATGGCGCCCGGGCTGGCTCTCCAGAAGTTGACGACCAGAGAACCGGATGATCTGCAGATCAAGACCGCTGTCAAAGCCCTGCTGGAAGCCTTGAAAAGGCAAGAAATGGCCGTCCATGGTGTCGAGGTTCCGGGCGTCACAGTTCGGACCAAGGTTGCGAGCGGGTCAAAAAAGACTGCTTCAGCTTCGGGAAGGGGCACATCGGCTCCCAAAAAGAAAGCCGTTGTTTCAACCGAGACGGGAAGAACACGGAAAACCCCTGCCAAGGTGGTTGCCTCCGTGACCAAGAGCCCCGGAAGAGCCAAAAAAGCATAGGAATTCTGTGTCGATTATGCAACAGTGGCAGGTGAAACTGGCATGAATTCGACACAAGTTTCCACAAAAAAAACACGGCCAGACCGTGTTTTTTTTCTGATTGGTGCTAGTCTTATAAATGTTCACGTTTATGGAATTTTCCTTTCGGTGTTAACTTTCAACAAAACAATAAGATGTATGTTCAGGCAATCATGTCCTCTCCGC
Source organism: Spirochaetota bacterium (assembly GCA_036795535.1). Classification (GTDB taxonomy): domain Bacteria; phylum Spirochaetota; class JAGLSM01; order JAGLSM01; family JAKPMW01; genus JAKPMW01. The sequence goes on along the minus strand of DAIREN010000008.1, from coordinate 7,187 downwards.
TTGGCACGTCAATTGCAGTTTATTCTCCTGTTGTGTGTGTAGACCGCACCAAAGGAGATCGCATGACAATCGGGATACGGGAAAAACGGGACCTGCGCAATGAGGACGAAGATTTCATCAAATTGTACTTTGAGGAGATCAACAGAACTCCGCTCCTTTCGTTTGAAGAGGAGAAGGCTCTTTCAAAAAAGATTATGAAGGGTGACAAACAGGCGCTGGAAAACCTCATCAAGGCCAATTTGAGACTCGTGGTCAAGATTGCAAAACAATACGTGACAAAAGATTACCAGATCATGGACATTATTCAGGACGGCAATCTTGGTCTGATCAAGGCGGCGGAGAAGTATGATTATCGCAGGGCGGTCCGGTTTTCGACCTATGCCTCCTGGTGGATCAAACAGTCCATCGTACGCAGTCTCTCCCTCAAAAAGCGCATGATCCGCATTCCTCATCGCAAGGAAGAAAAGCTCAGGCATATTCGCAAGGTGTGGAACAGCCTCAATCAGAGTTTGCGCAGGATTCCGACGGTTGATGAAATCGCACTCGAGCTCGACATGGATATCCATGAAGTGGATGCGCTCCTGGGTATGGCCAATCCCGTTGTATCGTTTGAAAACACGCTTGCCAGCGATGATTGTGCATTGTTCAACATTCTTGAGGACTATACCTTCTCACCCGACCATCTTGTGTTGCAGGAGACGATCCGACGGGAGACGAATGAAGTCCTGCGATCCCTGGTTCCGAAGGAACGGATGGTCCTGGCCTGCCGTTACGGGTTCAACAATGACCGGAAGTGCACCCTCAAACGGATGGGGGACCATTTTGGGATCTCGGCCGAAACAGTCCGGCAGATCGAAATGAAGGCCCTTCGCAAAATCCGCGAGAAACACGCCTATCTCAGGGAGTATCTCGATTGAGTGCTCTTTCATGTACAGGCTGACAGGAGACCGTTGCCGTGAGGCAGCGGTTTTTTCTGGAAAGGCTCCGATCCATACCTGGTATTGATGTGGGCAGGCAAGCGTGAACCTGCTGATACATAAAAAAAAGAGGCCAAGGGCCTCTTTTTCGCGGTACTCGAAAACTTACAGCGCTTTTGTGACCTTGTTGGAACGCAAACAGCGGGTGCAGACTGCCTTGGTGCAGACGGTGCCGTTTTCTTCGCGGACCTTGATCTTGCGGATGTTTGGCAACCAACTGCGGCGAGCCTTGCGATGCGAATGGCTGATCGTATTTCCGACGATGCTGCCTTTTCCGCAGATTTCACACTTTCTCGACATGGCGAACCTCGTAGCTCTTCATTGCCGGAGAAGGAAGACACCCACGACCGGCACGAATTGAAAAGTACACCTGGAATGGGTGAAAAGTCAATGAAAAGAACAGAATCCGGCGTCTTTGCTCCGTACATTTAGGGTATGCCTTCCATCGACGCCATTGCCGACAAACCGGTTCAGATTGCTCTCCGCGATGCGATTCGCGATGCGGACGGACACGAAGTGTATTTCCGGGGTCGCTTTGATGCTTCAAAGAAACTGGTTGAAGTTGAAGTCCTGGCGAGGGGGACCGTTTCTTCCGTAGCGGCCGGGATGCCGATCAAGCCACCCTGGAATGCTGTCCTGCACAATCACCCGGGTGGTGTTCTGCACCCCTCCGAAGCCGATGTGTCCATTTCTGCATGGCTCTCGATAAAGGAAGTGGCTTTTTTGATCATCAACAACGATGCCACTCAATACTGTGCCGTGACCGAGCCGGTGATCGTGCATGTCCCGGCCGACATCAAGGCCGAATCCGTCCAGCAGGAATTCTCGAGCGAGGGGATGATCGCCCAGCTTCTTGACGGCTACGAACCACGGCCGTCGCAGCAGGAAATGGCCGGCCATGTCGCACGAATCTGCAATACCGGGATCCATGGCGTGATTGAAGCTCCGACCGGAACCGGGAAGACGCTGGCCTATCTTGTCCCCCTTGTTTCCTGGGCCCAGGCCAACGGGAAGCGAGTTCTGGTTTCAACACATACAATCAATCTTCAGCATCAGCTCTTTGACAAGGATATTCCTCTGGTCCGGAAACTCCTCAAAGACGACTTCAGGGCCGTTCTGGTCAAGGGTCGGAGCAATTATGTCTGCCGCCGGAGGGTTGTCGAAGGGCTGGACGGCAGCGGGCAGGAACTCTTTCCGCGCGAGGATCTGGCCCAGCTGGAGTCATTGGCCGGCTGGATTGATGGAACGAAAACCGGTGACAGGGCTGAATTGACAGGGGTACCCGACGAGCTTTGGGACCGGGTTGCCAGCGATGGAGATTTTTGTCCCGGGCCGCGCTGTCCCTTCATGCAGGAGTGTTTTTTTCGTCAAGCACGACGGCAGGCAATCGAGGCGAGAATCCTGGTCTCGAATCATGCGCTGTTCTGTACCGATCTTGCCATGCAGCGCGAGGCGGGGCAGAGTGCGGGAATCCTTCCTCCGGTTGACCGGATCGTGATTGACGAGGCCCATAATCTCGAGGATGTGGCGACGGACTGTTTTGCCGATTCTGTCTCCGCAAGTTCGATCCTGAGACAGCTTGGACGGCTTTCCCACAGGGGGGCCAAACCCTCCGGGATTCTGCACCATCTTGTGCGCCAGGTGGAGATTCTGGGGAGCGATTCGGATCCCTTTGTGCAGGTGCTGCAAGAAGAAATTGTTCCCCAGGTGCAAAACCTGCACAGGCTGGTCGAACCCTGTTTCGAGAGCCTCTCCAGGGTGTTCAGTGAGCGGACCGGATCAGAAGCGGGGCACAGTTTCCGCATACAACAAACGGATCAAGCCATCCGGCGGGAGATCACACCGCATCTCGAAAGGCTCTCTCTTCCCCTGGCCGGATTGGCCAAGGCACTCCAGGAGACCGGAGCGCAAATACAGAATCTTCTGGAAAAATTGCCTGAAGACAAGGACGAGGAGACAGCGGACTGTGTCTTTGCCTGCCAGCAGGTGGTCCAGTTCTCGGCCCGGATCGATCAGTATGCCAATCTTCTGGCCGATATACCGCTTCTTTCCCGCCGCGACATGGTGTACTGGGTCGAGCAACGCCTGCAGCGTGGAAAACTCCGGTTGACCTTTTTCCGCTCGCCACTCTCGGTCCGCGAGATTCTGGCGGAAGTGCTCCATTCGGGGAACAAGGGTGTGATCTATACATCCGCGACGCTGGCAAACAGTACCGGCCGGTTTGATTTCTTCTCCAACCGGATCGGTCTGGATCTCCTGCCGGCTGCCCGCCAGGAATACCGGCAGTTGCCGTCCGAATTCGAGTATCCGGACCGGGTGCTTCTGGCCGTGAACACCGGATTTCCCGAAAAGCCGGAGGCAGATTTCCCCGTCAGGTTTGCCCGTTTTGCCAGGGACTGCATCCGGGGAACGCGTGGCCGGATCTTTTTTCTCTTCACATCCTGGCGCATGCTCAATGAATGCTGGGACGCGACGATGGAACTCCTTCCCGAAGAAATGGCCAGTACCTGCCTGAAACAGGGCGATACGGACCGGATTCATCTCCTGCAGACGTTCAAGAATCTCCAGCATGCGGTTCTTTTCGGAACGAGCTCCTTCTGGGAGGGTGTGGATGTCAAAGGCGACAGATTGATCGCCGTCGTGATAGTGCGCTTGCCCTTCATGGTACCGGATGACCCGCTCGTGAGTGCGCGGATGGAAGAGATCGAAAAATCAGGCCGGTCTTCGTTTTTCGAGTACTCGCTTCCCCACGCGGTCATCCGTTTTCGACAGGGATTCGGCCGTTTGATGCGGACCCGGGATGACTATGGCGTGGTGATTGTTCTCGATCCACGAATCGTCAGCAAGCGTTATGGGCAGACGTTTTTCCGGGCTCTTCCCGAAACCCGATATACTGACGGAGATGATGGAGCGATTGTCCTCGCTGTCCGTGAGCATCTGGCGAGGTTTGAATGAGCGTGCGGACCGGATGGATATTCCTGCTGCTCCTGTTTTTTCTCCTGCCGGGGTTTGCCGGACAGGCAGCAGGGGAGGAGCGTATCCGGTTTGAAGTCCGGTCAGGGATCCGGTATCTCGTGCGGGAGTCGGCACAGAAACCGAAGGTCGGGCCTCTCGCCGGCCGTGGCCAGCTGACACCTGGTGGTCCGGCGGCCGTGACAGGTTCGGACAGGGCAGGGGTGCAGCCTCAGGCGTGGGAAGCAAGCAAGGTCTGGGCCTATAGCGGTTCGGCGACACAAGGTTCCCTGCTGATCACAGTACCCGTCTCGATCGAACACCGCTTCGACACCATCCATCCGGATGATGAAGCCGAGAGTGTCCGTGTCCGCAATGGTCTGCGCGAATATCTCTGGACTGTGCCACGGAACGAAAGACCGGAGTATGCACCACGACCTGCTCTTGCTGTTTGGGGAACACCATCACCTCCCGGGGATGTGGCAGCCTGGCTCCTCCGGATCTATTTGGACAGAAAGCCCTCCCGCCTGGCCCTGGGGTTGACCAGAACCGCCGGTGCAAGCCGGTCAGTCGTCCTTGAGCGTGCTGCCTGGATCCACCAGAGTCTGGTGCAGGGCGCTGACTCGCTCGATCCGGCGCTGCTTCCGGAAGAGACCCCGCATGGCATTACAACGACAGCGGGGTACGCCTGCGACTTTTTCTCGATTGGAAGGGCCCTGGGATGGAAGGTGAGTCTTGTGATCCCCCTTTCTTCACGATACGCTCTTCCTCTCGGGATGCCGGGGATCCGGATTGATGACGGAACCTCTGTCCGCTGGTATTTTCCCGCTTCACGGGTCTTTACTCCGGGCAGGGTCCCCTGGTTCCTTTCCGGCCTGCAAGCCTTGTGCATTGCCCCAGACGGAAAACATGAGACGGTCCAGTTGTCCGCTGTTACGGAAGGGGAAACGAGCTATACGGTCAGGGTGACGGCAGACAGGAGTGCCCGCCTGAAAGCCGGCATTTCGGGAGAGTATACGGGAACGGATGCCGCCATTGTTCGTGCCGGGATTCTCCGGTCAGGAAGGCAGGCCTTTATATCGGGCCTGACCGGCAATCTCCCCGCATCTACACTGGCGGTCCGCCATATTTTGCAATTGCTCTCTCCGGTTGTCCTGGATTGTGCACTTGCGGGGACCCATGAACTCGGAGTGCTGGAAGGTGTTCTTGCTCGCGCTCTTCGCGAACGCTTTCAAGACGGAAGGCGGGGAACCTGGCGAGACAAGCTGGTGCTCACCCTTCCGGCCGGGAGTCGGATCGGGCGCCTGCCCGGACCATGGAAACGGGTGCAAAACGGTGTCGAGATCAGATCGGTCTGGACATTGGTCCGCGGTCGGGCGATCATCAAGCCTGGACACTGGTCACCTGCCGTCTGGCAAGACTGGTTGCGGCTTCATATTCCGCGTCAACCCGATACCTTGATCCGGGAGCGGATATGCAGTGTGACCAGTTCCAAAGGGGGGCGTGCGGTTTCCTCACTTCTCGACGACCTGCTTGATCTGGACAGGCCTGTGATGCAGGTTTATCAGGGAGGAATCATACGATGAAACTCATGAAGGGTTTGCGCACAACGACCTCGATTCTGGCTGCCCTTGTTTTTTCGCTGACAATTGTCGGAGTCAGTCTCTATCTGGCCCTGCGTGAGACAGCGGTCGATCCCGGGCTCTACCGTGAGATTCTCGGGCGTGAGGCTGTTCAAAAAAAAATAGACACCATCATCATCAATTCCTCCGGGCTTTGGCAACTGCAATCACTTGATGCCCAGCTCTATGGACAGATCTATCACACCCTGCGAACCGAGGTGGCCAATCCCTTCCTGAAAACCCTTCCCGGTATCTGGACTGCCTGGCTGAGTGGTGACACCAACCGTTTTGATCCCGTGATGAATCTGGCCGAAACCCGGGGACGGATCATGTGGATGCTCAAGCAGGCGGTCCGCTCAAAGCTTCCGGAATTCTTCGTCCAGAGACTGGAACAGAAGATTGAACGGAATTTCTCGAAAAAAGTTCCGACTGCGATGCGGATGCTTCCTCTCCTCGGTGTGAATTCGAATCTGGAATACAGGCTGCATGAGGTTCGGGAAACCTTTCTCGGCTGGTATGGCGGCCTGCCGTTTGTCGTGCTTCTTCCGTTTGTGGTGGCGGGCCTCTGGTACTGGAGCATGGAAAAGCGCTCCTGCTTTCCCGAGTGCCTGGCGGGCGTGGCTGGCGGAACGGCGCTCATGCTGCTCATGCCCATCATGTTTTTTTCCGGGCAGATCACCGAGATCGCCGGGACGATTGTCCGTCTCAAGAGTGGCGGGGGGGAATGGGCCACGATCGCCGATGCCCTCGTCAGCCGGTCGCTGGCGGCTATCACGACGCCTTTGCTGCTCTGTGCCGGCTTCTCCTGCCTGCTCCTTGTGGTCCTCTCTGGATTCAGATGGTCGAAGCACCGCTCTTTCGTCTCAGGGTGACAGGCGGCACGCCCTTGACGTGGTCGGCCCAGCTGTGGAACCGGAAGAGTGTCGGGCTGACAATCACGATTCGATAGCGGTCGGCTTCTCCGGCGTGGGGGATGTCCCCGATGCGGGGGGATTTTCTTCCGAGGATGTCAAATCCTTCAAGGGAGAGTCTGTCCATGGGATCCTCGACGATTCTGGCTTCACCTTCGACGGAAAGGGAGACGATTTCGTCGAGAAGTGTTTCCTCGCGGAAGATCGAGAGAGCGACATGGGGAAATTGCCGGATCTCGTCAAGGATCGATGAATCGGCACGGGTGCAGAGCCAGACAGTCCCCCGTTTGTCATTTCCGAAGAGCATCATTCGCGAGACAGGCCGTCCATGGACGACCGTGACAAGGGTCGAGAGAAGCGTCTGATTCATGTACTGGATAATCCGGTCCTTGATGGTAACCGATGGTGCCATGTCTTCCTCCATTCAACCACTCTAACGCGGATTGGTCCCGGATGCAAGAGGACGGATTTGCCTTGCGTGTGAGGCGTGCATGATGTATGTTTTTTGTGAATTGATGAAAGACGGGTTCCCACGATGACCGGAATTGTACTGGCAGGGTTGCTCATTCAGGGTGTCTTGATGCTTTTTTCGCGGACCGCGGCGGTGTTTCCGGGTGCTTTTGCTTCCTTGGTCCTCATGCTCATCTCGGCCGGGAAAATGTCCAGAGGGTTCCCGCTGGAATTTTTGGGCATGGAGGTTCCTGCCTGGGCAGCGCTGCTCGTCT
>DAIREN010000007.1:0-47090 GCA_036795535.1 Spirochaetota bacterium | reverse complement strand
TGGATTCCCTGTAAGGGTGGGCCAGGAAGCCTGCCCTCCGGGGTAATTCAGCGGGTCGTCAGTCCGGACAGGCGAAGTCAGTGTCTCCAACCGTGTCAGTTTCTCCATGGCCTCCAAAAACGAATGCCCGCAGTCGGTACCCGGGGCATACGACGAGCAGACCGCCGGCCGGTTGGTTGATCCAAAGATGCTGCAGGTGTTTCGGTCAGTGAGATGGTGACAGCGCACCCCGGCCGGTTTGTCGAGACTGGAGATGGAGGGTGCGATGCAGCAGGCACCACATTGACGGCAGGATTGCAGCGTCATGCGGCAGGCCTGTGCATGCAAAAACACCCCCTCCGGGGGCGTTTCTGCGGGATACAATCCGGTCTGACGTGATCAGCCATCAAAGCGCGAAAGAATGATGGTTGAATTCTGTCCGCCGAATCCGAAGCTGTTGGAAAGGGCATGCTTGATCTTGCGTTCGATCGGCTGATTGGCAACGACATTCAGCTTGAGTTCGGGATCTTGCTCAAAGACATTCATGGAACCATGGATGACCCCTTTGTAGAGGGCCAGGATGGTCGCAATGGCTTCAACGCCACCCGCGGCTCCGACAAGGTGTCCGATCATCGACTTGGTACTGTGAACGGGAATGGTATCGGCCAGGTCGCCGAAGAGACGACGGATGGTGCGGCATTCGGCCAGATCTCCCAGGGGGGTCGAGGTTCCGTGAGCGTTGATCAAATCGACATCGGAGAGATTGAGGTTGGCGGATTCGATGGCCATCGACATGGCCATGGCGGCTCCACGTCCTTCGGGATGGGGTGCAACGAGATCATAGGCGTCACAGGAAAGGCCGTAGCCCGAGAGTTCGGCATAGATGGTTGCTCCACGCGCCTTGGCGTGCTCGAGTTCTTCCAGACAGAGCACCCCGGCGCCCTCACTCAGGACAAAGCCTTCGCGGTCTTTATCAAAGGGACGGCTGGCGGTGGCAGGATCATCATTTCTTCTCGAGAGGGCACCGATGGCGTTGAAGCCGGCAATCCCGGCCGTATTGACGACACTCTCGCATCCGCCGGCCATCATCACATCAGCCAGGCCGGACTTGATGATTGTAGCAGCCACACCGATCGCATGGTTGCTTGTTGCGCAGGCAGAATTGACGGAAAAATTTGGTCCCTGGAAATTCCGGTCCTTGGCAAAATACGCAGGCGGGGTATTGGGAATGACTCCGACGACGTAGAAAGGGGAAACCATATCGACGGAGTTGTCCTTGTCGATGGTCCTGCAGGCCTTGTAGTGCCCCCAGTTTCCGGCGTCTCCCGTACCGATGATGGCACCGTAGCGATACGGTTCGCGATCGATGTCTTCCTGGCGAATCCCGGCATCATCAAACGCCTGAACCGCAGCGATCTGGGCAAAAACAATGAATCGTTCGAGCCGGTTGACCATCTTTTTGGGCATATAGTCTGCGATATTTTCTGGCAAATCAACCTCGCCACCGATCTTCACCGGGTAATCCGTGGTATCGGTGTGTTGAAGAAGACGGATACCGTTTTTCCCGGCTGCGAGATTTTCCCAGTACTCCCGGACGGTGTGCGCGATGGGGTTGATGGTCCCCATTCCCGTTACAACGACTCGAGTTTTGGAAGGGTCACGTTTCATGAGCAGTTCATCTCCAGAATTGGATGGTTGTGCTATGCGGCACGGATACGAAAACGGGAAAAAGAACAGTCTGCGGAGTGAAACAAGACCCCCAAAACAGAACAGACCCGTACCTACGACAATAACCACTCAATAAAGCTCGGGTCAAGTCCGTCCTTACCGGTATTTGGCAAATTTTGACATACGGTTCAAGATGTGCTATGAATAGAAACTGGAGACAGAGAGGATCAAGAATGGGGGAGAGTATGATACGGCGGATTTCGGGTGTTGTTGTCGTTTTAGCATGCATTTTTGCCGGGACATTGGGTGCTTTGTCTGTAGCTGAACAGGAAATCCGGCGAGGTGCGCCCGTCGAATTCATCAATTATCGGGGCCGCTACACAAAGATCGTAACCCCCGAAGAACTTCGGGGTGTTGGCCGTCAGCTCTCGTCGCTGGCAACCCTCTCCAACCGGAAGTATACCGCCAAAAGACAGTATTCGGTGATCCGGGCAATCGATCTCTCTGTCACAAACGGTTTTGACGCCGATATCTTCATGCTCGAACCGACAAGCGACATTGTGGACATCAACGGAGTGCGCGATGTCCTGGGCGGGTATCTCTCCGGCCAGTATGGGTATTCCGATCGGGACGGGCGGGTCCTGGCGACTTTTGTCACGTACTACAATGCCATCTATCGAGGACAGATCGAGTATTTCCGGACCAAGTACAAGCCGGTTGTCACTTCCAGGTTGGTACAGCAATTTGTCGGTATTGACAGAAACTACAGGAACTGGCCTGGCAGGACCCAGATGCTCGTTCCCTTGATCACTTCGACCAATGGCGGAAAGCCCCGGATTGATATTGACGGGTTCACCGGGAGAGAGGTGATTACCAAACTGACAAACCGTCCTGACAAAGGGATCCCTGAGCGGAGGGATTTGCTCGAGATCAAAAAAGATGATCTGGACAAGAAACAGCAGGACCTCGACAAAGACAAAAAGAAGCTCGAGGATGAAAAGAAGAAGCTCGAAGATGACAGATCGGATCTGAAAAAAAAGGAAGACGAAGTAACGAAACAGAAAGAGGACCTCAAAAAGGAAACGGATCCTGACAAAGCCGAAATCAAGAAAGACGAGATCGGAAAAAAGGAACAAGAAATAGAAAAGAAAAAAGACGACATCAAGAAAGATGAAGAGAAGTTAAAGAAAGATGAAACGACGATCGGGAAAAAGCAGGATGATCTCGATAAAAAGAAGGACGATCTCAAAAAAGAGGAAACCTCGATAAAGAAGGACGAGACCAAACTGGCGGAGGATAAAATCCCGCAGGTCATCAAGGATGATCTGAAAAAAAAGCAGGACGAGGTCGAAAAAACTAAGCAGGATCTCGAAAAAAAAGCGGACGAGATCAAAAAGCGTGAAGACGAATTGAAAAAAGGCGAGCTTGACCGGAATGTGTACGACGGCGGTTTGTACTATCTGAAAGTCATTGAACCGCTCGACAACGGCCATTACAAGAATGAAATGGTGCTTATCAATCCCGTAACACGAAAGGTTTCACTTGTTTCCCCGTTCAGGAATATCTGCGGTAAGCGCTATGACATTTTCAGTGGTGGAGCTGTCGTGGTCGGCTACGAAGGAAACCACTCAAGCGGGCATTTTCTCGTTGTGCTCGACCCCAAAAAGCTGGAGTTGGTTGCAAAGGGGAAGGTCAACGTCTATTGGCAGAGTTTTGTCGAGGTCAAGGCAGACTCGGTCTATGCTGTTGTCCAGGATGCCGGGTACTATCTCGGGAGGTTTGACGCAAAACTCGAGCAGGCCGCTCGTTCCAAGGTCCAGATCGACAAGGACAGCTTCATCAGCTTCTTTGGTGAATACATCTACGTCAACTCGCCGGATAAAAAGATTTACGTCTTCAAAGCAACCGACCTGAGCCTGGTCGATACCATTCAGCCCTGATCCGGAAGAGAAATGGGACAGAAACGAAAGCGGGATGAACACCAAGGTGATTTGTTGGAATCACTGAGGCTCATGATCGAACGCCAGAATCTCAGGATTGAGGAACTTGAGCGCATCAACGAGATGCACGTTCGGGCCGAGGAGTTGTCGAGGCAGGAACGCATCGATGCCGAAAGGATGATCGAGGCCCGGGAGCGTCTCCAAGGTCTTTCGGAGCAGGAGCGTATCGCGGCAGAAATGACCATTCGAGCGCAGGAAGGTGTGCAGCGTCTCGCCGAGCAGGAGCTCAGACAAGCCGATAAAACCATCAAGGCCCAGGAAACGTTGCACGAGTTCACGGAGAAAGAGCGGTTGGCCGCCGAGGAAACGATTCGGGCCCAGGAGGAGATTCAGCACCTGGCGTCCCAGGAACGTCTCCACGCTGAGCAGATGCTGGCTGCGCATGACCGGATCGAGATGCTGACTGTTTCCGAGATCAAACAGCGGGATGCCGTCCTGGCTGCAATACTGTCGATGAATGTCTGCATGAATGCTCTCCAACCTGTGGACGATCTTCTTGAACATACACTCCGCGAAGCCTGCCGGCTTTTTTCGGCAAGCAGAGGATTTATTGCACGGTATACGGGTGCAAGCATGACTCCCATTGCCCGAAGCGGTTTTGTGTACGAAGCCGAGGCGGACAGCATTCTGGAGGCCATTCTTGCCGGGCGCTCTGTCGTCGGACTGCATGCCAAGTTGTCCCGTGAGGGGCGCACAATAGGGGTCCTGTATCTCGAGAGGACAATGGATGCGGACGGCTTTTCGGCCATCGATCACGAATTTTTGGAGATTCTGGCATCCCAGCTTTCGGTCGGGTTCAACAACTCGATGCTGTATCACAGACTTCGTCAGCAGAATCGCGAACTTCGCCGGATGATCATGCTGAAAAACAATTTTATTGAACATCTCTCGTCCGATCTCCAACGGCCTCTCGGGAAACTGGTCGATCTCATCAATGGGGAAGACTGCTCAAGGCAGCAGGAGGCAATCAATCTTGCGGAATGGCTCAGGCGGACGGTCAACAAAGTCATTTCGATGGCAGCCCTGCAAAACGAAGTTGACGAGATGTATCTGCACAGTATCCGGATGGATATCATGATCCGGGAGATTGTCGAGAATCTCGGCGAAGAAATCAGAAAGCGAAAATTGTCAATACAGTACGAGTTCCCGGAAGAAGTCCATCCCTTCGAGGGGAACCAGGATATCATTCATACCATTATGGATGAAGTAATCTGCAATGCGGTTGTCTATAACCGTGACTCGGGAAGTGTCAGGATTGTCATCAACCAGGACTCCCAGTTTTGCCATATTACGATCATGGATACCGGTATTGGTATACGTAAGGAAGAGCTTGACAAAGTTTTTGAAAGATTCTACCGCGCCGGGACCTCGCACGACATGTACAACAGGGGTGCCGGTCTCGGGCTGTACATAGTCCGGAATTTCATCGAGACGTACGGTGGTTCAATTTCTCTTTCAAGCATCCATGGCAAGGGGACAGAGGTCGCCCTTGCCTTCCCGATGTAACATCAGAAAAAGATGGAATAGCGCGTCCCGTTGGAGCGGTCCAGTGTCAGGTCTGCCTGGAGCTGCTTGCAGAGGATTTTGACCAGTTGCAGTCCGAACGAACGGGTTGCCGACATGTCCAGCCCCTCGGGCAATCCGCGACCATTGTCTTCAACAGTCATCAGAAACTGTTTTTTTGGCGGGGCATCATGGAGAGCGGTCAGGGAAACACGCAGAACGCCCGGCTCATTTCCGGCAAAAGCATGCTTCAAGACATTGGAGACAAGTTCATTGAGGATCAACCCGCAGGGGATGGCTTTGACGAGATCAAGACCACGGTCGCAGTCTTCAATAGTCCAGTGAATGCGGTGATTGTGGTCGAGGAGATCCGCAAGCGACGAGATGATTTTTTCAGCGACCGGCGCAAAAGGAATTTGGGAAAGGTTTTCAGACCTGTACAGTTCCTCATGCACAATGGCCATACTCCGCACCCGCTGAGCGATCTGTTGCAATGCCTCGATGGAGTGGGGCTCGCGCTGAAAATCTGCCTGTGATTCAAGCAGGCTTACCACGATTTGCATATTGTTTTTCACCCGGTGATGGACTTCCCTGAGAAGAGATTCTTTTTCCTGAAGAGATTTCCTGAGAGCGGTTTCGGCGGAGTTTTTCTCGTTATAGTACAATTCAATCCTGTCCAGGATGCTGTTGATGGTATGGACGATCGGGGTGAAGTCTTTTGAAGGAATCGATGGAAGCCGGTACCAAGGCCTGGCATCAGGATCGATCGCTGTGACACCTTGCTCGAGGAGAGCGAGCGGAAGATCAATGTGTCGACGCTGGTACCAGACGAAAGAAACCCAAATCACTAGAGAGACGGCAATGATGGCGAAAAATGTGATTTTCAGTGTTCCAAACGTCTGCTCCAGTTTGTCGTCCGGAACAAAGGCAGCGACAATCAGATCCAGTTGCTCCATGTGCTTGAAGACAAGAAAACCGGATACTCCGGAAAGGGTGGTCTCGAATGTACCGGTCTTTCCATGCGTGATTCTGGCAAGAACAGGGGAATAGTCAGGATCAGGTAACAGTACTTCAAGCGGGTTCCGGTTTGACAGATATGAAGAATGTGCCAACAATCGCCCTTCGGTGCCGACGACAAACGAACATCCGGCGTTATCAGGAGAAGTAGTGGCAATTCTACCGAGAAGGGAATCGATGGGAAGATCGCCGGCAACGACTCCTTTAAGAATTCCGGCTGTATCATAGACAGGTTTGCAGACAGTAATGATCAGCCTGTCCCTGCTTGCATTGAGAAAAACAGGTGTTGTTGTCAGATCGCCTGCACGAAGTGCTTCGAGATACCAAGGGCGTGTGCGAAGGTCAAATCCCGGAGGCATCCGCCATTTGCTGGCATTGATCATGCGGTTGTCAGGCGTCCCAAAATACAGTGTTACAAAATCACGACCGGACTCGAGAAATGTCGTGAGATAGTGGAGTATCTCGGATTCGGTTTCACCGGCTTTCTGCACCAGTGATCCTGCAAGATTGATCATCTGTCCGTGCTCACGGATCCAGCCGTCAATATTGCCGATTTCTCGTTCAATAAAGATTCTCATGACGTCATTGTCTTTAGTGCGTAGCGTATCCCGGGAGACGAGATATTGTATGATAACGGATGCGGTCATTACAACAAGCACGAGACCTGCCAGAAGATGCAATCTCAGGCTGCGCTTTATTGGCATGTCCGGCACCTCCATAAAGGTAGATTCTCCCACTATTGTACAGACAATGATGGTGTTTTGAAAGGACTTGTTTCCGGGGATTGGTGCGAAACCACTAAACCTTTTTGACGGGAATCCGATCATCTGAGAGGGAAACGGACTTCCCGGCAGTCACCATCAGAAATGGATTTCAAAAACCATGATGTGCACAATCGATGCCCGTCCCGGAGTATTCGGGAGAGACAGAGGTGTCGTATGCCGGAGGGTCGACATGTTGTTACAAAAGCGGATGAAAATTGTTGTATTTGTAATTCTGTCATTGGCTTTATTGGTTCCAATGATCGTTCATGCATTGAGCGACATCACTGTGATCAATTTTGGCAATTACGAAAAAAGAATTACAGCCGAATTCCAGAGTATCAGTACAAACTCTAAACCGAAAAACCCGGATGGATCACCGAATTATATCCTGACGCCATCGGTGATGGCCATCAGTAACTGGATTGTCGAAGTCCGTTCTTCCGGTGTCCGGATTCCAAATATTGTCAAATCGCAATGTCTTTCGGTTTTCAGCAAATTGCAGAACCAGAATGTCCTTGGTGTCAGGATCAATTTCCCCGAAACCCGGCAGAACGACAGGGCCTATATCCGGCCACAGTTCGAGTTCCACGTCTATGACAAAAAAGGAAATTTCTCGAACATCTCGAACGGGATTGTGACCAATGTCGGGCTGGTCAAAGATGTCTCGGTCTGGGTCAAAGGAAGAAACTATCCGTTTGATTTTGCCGTCCGGATGCTCGACCAGGACAACAAGGCTCATGAGTATTTCTTCGGGAATCTCTTTTTTGACAACTGGCGCAAGCTGACATGGGTCAATCCGAACTACATCGATCAGGTCAAGGATCGTGTCATCATCAGAAAACCCATGTATCCCAAAGATCTCCCCTACCTCAAGTTCAGTTCCTTCGTTGTCTACAGAAACATGGACCAGATTGGCGGCGATTTCATCCTCTATATCAAGAATGTTTCAATGCGCTACGAATGGCATGCCGCCAAAGTCATCGAGAACGATATTGATGACGAGGAAGTCTGGAAGATTCTCCAGCAGCGTGCGATTGACAACATGCAGCGTGAGCAGAAGGGATTGGCCGAGAAGGCACATGATCTCAAACAGAATCTCAAGCTCCAACAGGAAGGGAATGTCCAGTGATGTTGCTGGACGAGGTGACAGGAGGGCTTGATGCCCTCCTGGAACGGAAGAGGATTGCAGACTGGTCGAATAATGGTTTGCAGATTGAAGGCTGTGACCAGATCCGGAGAATCGCTTTTGCCGTGGATGCCGGGCTAAAGACGATCCAGCTTGCCGTCGAGGCCAAAGCGGATTTGCTTGTGGTGCACCATGGTCTCTTTTGGAATCAGCCCTTGATGATTACCGGTACGCACCGACAGCGCGTGGCTGCCTGCATCGAGAGTAACCTCTCGCTGTACGCCGCCCATCTCCCGCTGGATGTCCATCCTCTGTATGGAAACAATGCGGGAATCCTTGAGGATGCGGGTTTCACCATCACGGGAAATTTTGCTGAAGAACGTGGTACCAAGGTCGGAAGCTTCGGGCAGTCTCAGGAGGGCAGAAGTTTCGAGAGCGTCATAGGGGCATTGGAGAAGACGCTTGGTTCGGGACCGACACGGATATTGAATGAGTGTTCTCCGGATACCGTGTTCCATTCCGCAGGAGCCATCACCGGAAGCGGACTGAAATATGCGGAAGAGGCGGCACGACTCGGCGCAGAGCTGTTCATCAGCGGGGAGGGGAGCCATGCTTCCTATCACCAGATTGTCGAATGCGGAATCGTCTGCCTGTTGTACGGCCATTATCTGAGCGAAACGGTTGGCATCAAACGACTGATGAAGCATTGCGCCACTTCCTGGCCAGTCGAGACCTGCTTTCTTGATGCGCCGACAGGTTTTTGATCAGTCAGTATCACGGTGAGGGCCGTCGTCTCTCGAGAGAGCAGCCAGGCTCAGATAGAGTGCCGAACCTTCCCGCATGCGTTCGAGCATCCCGGGGCCGAGACTCTTGATACAACGGGCCGGATTGCCGGCCCAGAGTGTTTGCGGGGGAATCTCTGTCCGCTCGGAAACAAGGGAACCAGCCGCGATCAGGGCATGATGCCCGATGGTGACACCCGAGAGGATGATCGCTCCCATCCCGATCAGGGCACCATCATCGATGGTACAGGCATGACAGATTGCGCCATGTCCGACCAGAACATCCGTTCCGAGAATGCACGCCTGGTTGCGACCGACATGCAGTGTGGCGTTGTCCTGGATATTGGAACGTGGCCCGACGATGATTGGTGCGAGATCGGCACGGAGAACGGTGTTCCACCAAATGCTGGTGTTCTCGCCGAGGGTGACATCGCCGACGATCCTGGCACCGGGAGCGATATACACCGAGGGATCAACTTTCGGGAAGAAGTTTCCGAATCGATACAGGCTCTGCTTGTCCATTCCCTCGCTCCTGAGTTTCAGTCTACAGTCATTTTGGTATTGTACCGATAAATGAAACAAATTCCTGTAGAATGTGGAGCGTATCGAAATGAAAAAACTGCTCGCTCTTGTACTTGTGCTTGTCGTAACCGGATTGCCGCTTTCGGCAGCCGATACAGCCGGTATCCCGATGCTGTTTTATGGTGAGGCTTCCTGGTACGGTGATGTGTACCATGGAAGAACGACAGCCAGTGGTGAGACCTATGACATGACGATGCTGACAGCAGCCCACCGGACGCTTCCTTTTGGAACACTTGTCCGGGTGACGAATCTCGAGAACGACAAGAGCGTCACTGTCCGCATCAATGACCGGGGCCCGTTTGCCAAGGAACGGGTCATCGATGTATCACGGGCTGCGGCATCCCTGCTTGATTTCCGGACGAAAGGGACTGCGAAAGTGGAAATCAGGGTGGTTCAGCTTGGAGACGGAAAGATGCAGGCTGCGACAACAGCGGCCAGCGCGGTTCCGGCGCTCACCAGAAATGAAGACACACGAAACAGCGCTGTGACCGTGGCCTCGAATGCCAACCAGAATCCGGTGTATCCTGCGGATCAAGGGACCAATGGAGGGGCTGTCGAAACACCCAGGGGAACCGGGACGACTCTGACGGATGGGCCGAGGATTATCCGGCCCGAGGATGTTCAGCATAAAAATGATGACAACGCAACAGTCAAACCCGTTGAGACTGGGAAGATTGTCATCCAGGCCGGCGCTTTTTTGAGCCTTGACAATGCCGAGAGTCTTTTAAGGAGCCTGCAGGCCATGGGGCTTCCTGTCTTCATCCGGCAGTTTTCCGGCGAAAGGCTGCATCGTGTCTGGGTGGGCCCATTTGCCGCAAAAGCAGATGCCGATCAGGTTCTTGAAAAAGTCCGCAGCAAGGCTGAGCAGGCTTTTATCCGAAACAGGAACTGATGGATGCTTGGAAATTTACGTAATCTGTTTTCACCTTTCACCAGAGAGCTCACCGGAAGGAACCGGTGGGTTCATCTGGGATTCATGGCCATAGCCGCACTTTTCATGATCTACATCTATCTTGGAAAAGAGTCCTTCATGAAGGGAAGCGGGTACGGCTTGCCGGCCCTGATTTCGGGAGATGTGGCCGCCGGGGAGAGACGGATCGAACTGGACCGGCTCAAACTGGAAACGAAAAAGCAACCGGGAACGGCGGAGACAGTACAAAAAATCCAGAAACTCGATGCCATGGTCTCCAAGGACAGTGCGGTTGCAGGAGAACGCGGACGGAGCATTCATTATCTCAGATATGCGGGATGGTTTTTGTCGACATTCTTCATTCTTTTTGTGCTACCGGTTGTTTTTATAGCTGTCCATCCACGGCTGCGACTGAAGGACTATGGTCTTGGTCTTGGGGACTGGCTATTCTCATTGAAAATTTTTTCAGCGTTTGCCGTCGTGATGGCTCTGGCTGTCGCAGCCATCAAGGTTTTCCATATCGAGGGTTTTTTACGGTATTACCCGATGTTTGCCGTCAAGGGGATAACCGGTCATCAGCCTGATTTTGTTTTCTGGTTCATCATTCTTGAAACTTGTTTTTTTCTCTACTTTGTCGGTTGGGAATTTTTCTTTCGAGGATTGCTCATTTTTCCGCTTTCCCGCAGGATCGGATCGCTGGCCGCACTGGTCGGTCTTGTCCCGTTTGCGATCATGCATGCCGGAAAGCCTGTTGCCGAGGCCTTTGGTTCCATTATTGCTGCGTGGGTCCTCGGTATTCTCGTTTTGCGGGCACGATCATTCTGGGTATGTCCGGTGCTGCACTTTGCCATCGCATTCATCATGGATCTGATGGCCGCGCTGTCACGAAACCTCTTTTGACAAAGGGTGAGAAAATGTCCTACGATGAGGAATCGATTCGCAAAGCCAAGGATAAAGGCATATTCAACGACAGCTTTGATCCTCTTGCGCTCGGGCTGAGTGAAGACGAGAAAAAACGCATGGCCAAGGGTTTTGAAGGTGCTCAGCGTGACCTCATGAACAAGGCCGAGGCATCCGACAACAAATCCGGAAAAAAAAGAGGCAAACAAGGCCAGCAAGACGTGAAGAAGGCCGGATTCTTTGAACGCCTGGTCCGATTTTTTGTGATGTTGTTTACCGGACTCTCGCCCGCAGATTATGAAAAGAAAAAACGCATCAAAGAGCTCAAGCTGGCAATCAAGAAACTCAAGCCGGCAGTCTACAATTTCCAGACTGAAGCGATCACCGCCGAGTTTGCGGGTTTGATACATGATTTTTTCAAGCTGGTCTGGCCGTATCGGATTGTCTTTGAAGAGGTCTTTGGCGAAACAGACCCGGAGAGTCATCTCGATTTTCAGCTCTTTTATGTCCGGACCTTGGTACCAACCATTACAGATGAAGAAATATTCCGGTTTACGGAAGATGGTATCAAGGAGTACGTGAAGGGCGACCGTGATTCGATGGTCCGGAAACGGATTGATGAAATGACGGATATCTTCATACGGAAGATCGACGAAGAGACAAGACGGAGACTGAATCGAACATTTGCAGATTTTATCAACGTGAAGGAATTGCTCTCCTACAATTTCTTTTCTTTCCTAAAACGATTTCAGTCGGGGTACTCGGTGGATGATCCAAATCCCGACTTTCATGACATCCGCCCGGATGGGACTGGCGAGATGCTCAAGGATCTCGAAAGTATCCTGCTGGCTGTCAATACAAAAGCCTTGCCATCTGTCCTTGGGCTGGCGGCAGCGTATTTCCAGGAAAACGGATCAAAAACTGCTGATGAAGAGACCGTGGCCAAGACGCTGGTTCATTTTCAGAAAATGGCCGAAGGCGGGTACCGCATGATTCCAGCGTCTCTGTCGAAAATTGTGAACGGCCAGCAGTTGTGTCTCCTGATCAGATATATCACAAAAAACCTGGAGTATGAGGCGCATATCTACCCCCGAGGGACAAATTTTTTCGAGGAGTTTGGCCGCGGGCTGGTTGCAGCCATGGAAGCCAGAGTCTCGCGAGTTCTTGCCCGCAGGAAGCAGGAAGAAGTTGATGCCAAGCTCAAGGAATTGTTCGAGACACAGGAGCAAATGCCGGACTATCTGTATTCGGAGGCCACAAACGGCATCTTGAGAAAGCTCGACCTTCCGGACTTTATCTATCCGACAGCATTTTATGTCAGCATGCGGTACTTCTCGGAAAAATATTACCAGTATATCAAACGGGTTTTGAACAAACTGATTGTCGATGGGAGTTTCAAGGACAGTCTGGCCCGCCGGACACTTGCAGACGAGTTTTACAAGATGGATGATCTTTTCAACAGATTGATTGTGTTTTCAAACAGCGTCAACATCCGGAAGGAAAAGGGAAGCCTCTTCCAGTCAATGCTGCAAAAATTCAAGGGTGATCTGGCGTCCAAAAAGGCGTTGGGCGCACGGATTGCGACCATCAACCAGGAGTTGCATGCCGTGTTGCAGGATATCCGGGATTGCACTGTCAATCTTCAGACTGTCCTGGTCCGGATCGGGCATGATATCGACAGTGAAAAGCCGGAGATTGTGGACAATCTCCACAAGATCGGTGCGGCCGGGAATGTCCGATTTTTGGGTGAGATGAAGAGGAGTATCAGGGAGTCGGTCCTCTTCTCGGACATCATCCTTAAAGTCTTCAAGGATACATGATGGAGATCGCTGGAACTGCAAGTATCCGTCCGGACCCATGCCGGGACTTGCCGGTTTCAGGCAATTTCTTTGGCTATCAGGAAAGCCAGCTCTAATGCCTGTCGTGCATTCAGGCGGGGATCGCAGGCTGACTGATAGTTTGTCGAGAGATCGGCAGCGGCCAGTCCTTCGGCGCCCCCGGTGCATTCGGTCACATTCTCTCCCGTCAGTTCCAGATGGACACCGCCGGCAACTGTTCCCTCAGCCTTGTGGATTTCGAGAAACGCTTTGAGTTCCTCGACAACGAGCGCGAAATCACGGGTTTTGTATCCATGCTCGGTTGTGCTTGTGTTACCGTGCATGGGATCGCAACTCCAGAGAACATCATAGCCATGCGTTTTGACGGTCCGGATCAGGGAAGGAAGGTGCTGTCCGATCCTGGGTGCTCCGAATCTGGTTATGAGCGTAATTCGTCCGGATTCATTGGCCGGATTGAGGGTGTCAAGGAGACGGCAGAGATCGTCTCCGGTCATGGACGGACCTGCCTTGATACCGACGGGATTGCGGATGCCTCTCAGGAATTCGACATGGGCACCGTCAGGTTGCCGCGTGCGATCGCCAAGCCAAAGCATGTGGGCCGAGAGGTCGTAGTAGCGCCCGGTTGAAGGATCGAGCCTGGTCAGTCCGGATTCATAATCAAGCACCAGGGCTTCGTGGGAGGTATAGAAATCCGTTGTTGCGGTTTCTTCACGCGAGTTGACACCGCAGGCATTCATGAAGGCCAATGCTTTTGAAATCCCCTCGGCGATCATGCGGAACTGTTGCCCCTCGGGACTGTCAAGGATGAAAGCCTCGTTCCACGAATGGACCTGTTGCAGGTCAGCAAAGCCGCCCTTCGAGAGGCCCCTGACAATATTGAGGATGGATGCGCTGAAATTGTACGCATCCAGCAGATTCTTCGGATTAGGCGTTCTTGATTTGAGATCGGGATCAAGCCTGTTGACGATATCCCCGAAATAGTTTGGAATCTCCTCACCGTTGATGGTTTCGGTTGGTTGCGAGCGTGGTTTGGCAAATTGTCCGGCAAAGCGTCCGACCTTGATGACCGGTTTGGCGGCGGCGTACATCAAGACCATGTTCATCTGGAGGAGGACGCGCAGGAGGTTCTCGATCTCGCCAAGGCGGGGGGAGAACCGCTCCGCGCAATCTCCGCCCTGGAGCAAGAACATCTTTCCGCGGGCGGCCTGTGCGATTTTGTCCCGGAGGATGTCAACCTCACCGGAAAACACGAGGGGGAGCCGCTGCCCGAGAATCTCGAGGATTCGGGTCAGTTTGGTCCGGTCCGGCCAATCGGGCTGTTGTCTGGCCGGAAAATCGTGCCAGGAGAGTGGATTCCAGTTGTGCATGCACTTCCTCCAACCCATCCTTGAGGACAGATGATATTACAAGAATATACTCCCTGAAGTGCTGATGCGGTACCTTGGGTGGCTTGCAGTCTTGGATAAAAGTATATTTATGACAGCATACAAAGGAGGCCGCTGATGTTTGAGGGATTGACACCAAGGGCACAAAAGATCATCGGTCTGATGGCTCAGGAAGAAGCCAAGAGGCTCAATCACGATAAACTTGTTCCGGAGCACATTCTTCTTGGGTTGCTGAAACACGGCCAGGGGATCGCCATCGATACCCTCAAAAATTTGGGCATTGATCTGGATGAGCTTCAGCGTGATATCGAGAATGCGATCAAGAAGAGCGGCGAAATTCTCATGCTGGGCGAGGTTCCTCCGTCACCGAGGATTGAAAAGGTGTTGCGGTACAGTGCCGAGGAGTCCAAGAATCTCGGGCATACATACATCGGTACGGAACATCTTCTGTTGGGAATTTTGCGGGAAGACAATTCCAAGGCGGCCATGATCCTGGAATCCCGGGGCGTCAAGCTCGACAAGGTCCGAAACAGCATTCTCAAATTGCTCGGTTTTGGAACCATGCCAAAGAGTATCGGAACCGAATCCGTCAAGACACCGACTCTGGATGATTTCAGCCGGGACCTGACCGAGATAGCCCGTCAGGGCAAGCTGGATCCCGTGATCGGAAGGCAAAACGAGATCGAGCGCGTTGTTCAGATCCTTTCGCGCCGGAAGAAAAACAATCCGGTCCTGATTGGAGAGCCGGGTGTGGGGAAAACGGCCATCGTGGAGGGCCTTGCGAGGAATATTGTCAGTGGCGAGGTTCCCGAGATTCTGTTGAACCGCCGGCTTGTCACCCTGGATTTGCCCTCCCTTGTTGCCGGTACGAAATACCGTGGAGAATTTGAAGAGCGTTTGCGGAACGTGATCAACGAAATCCGGAAGGCCAACAATATCATTTTGTTCATTGATGAATTGCATACCCTGATCGGAGCCGGCGGTGCCGAAGGGGCCATTGATGCGGCCAATATGCTCAAGCCGGCGTTGGCCAGGGGCGAGTTGCAGTGTATCGGAGCGACAACCCTCAATGAATTCCGCAAGCACATCGAGCGGGATGCGGCTCTTGAACGCCGGTTCCAGCCGATTCTTGTCGAAGAACCGCCAGTCGCCGAGACCGTCCAGATCCTGCATGGACTCAAGGAGAATTACGAGACGCACCACAAGGTGAAATATTCGGATGAGGCCATTGATGCGGCTGCCAATCTTGCGCACAGGTACATCAAGGACCGGTTCCTCCCCGACAAAGCGGTAGACCTTCTGGACGAGGCCGGTGCCAAAGCCAGACTGGCAAGTTCGACACGTCCGGCAACATTCGTCGAGCTGGAAAAAGAGATAGAAATCCTCAACAGGGAAAAGGATGAGCTTGTCCGGATCCAGAATTATGAAAAAGCCGCCGACGTCCGGGACAAGGTCAAGATGCGCAAGGAAGAGCTCAAGCAGTTGACCGAATCCTGGCGTCAATCCATCAACAAGGATGTTCCCCTGATCGGGTACGAGGACATCTCGCGGATAGTCTCTTCGATTACGGGGATCCCGCTTTCTCGTCTGACGGAGAGTGAATCCAAAAAACTCCTGCGCATGGAGGAGGATCTTCACAAACGCGTCATCGGACAGGAGGATGCGATTGCGGCGGTCAGCCGGGCTGTCCGCCGTTCGCGCACGGGATTGAAGTCACCCAAACGTCCGACCGGAACCTTTGTCTTTTTGGGTCCGACAGGTGTTGGAAAAACGGAACTGGCCAGGGCGCTTGCCGAACTGCTCTTCGGGAATGAGGACGCGTTGATCCGGTTCGACATGAGCGAGTTCATGGAAAAATATTCGGTCAGCAGATTGATCGGGGCGCCCCCCG
Organism: Spirochaetota bacterium; assembly: GCA_036795535.1. Classification (GTDB taxonomy): domain Bacteria; phylum Spirochaetota; class JAGLSM01; order JAGLSM01; family JAKPMW01; genus JAKPMW01. Next base: position 30,745 of record DAIREN010000007.1, on the reverse strand, counting down.
GGTATGTCGGGTATGATGAAGGCGGTGATTTGACGGAGAAGGTCAGGAGAAGACCCTACAGCGTGTTGTTGCTCGATGAGATCGAAAAAGCCCATCCGGATGTCTTCAATATTCTCCTGCAGGTCATGGAAGACGGACAGCTGACAGACAATCTGGGACACACTGTCGATTTCAGGAATACCGTGATCATTCTGACGTCCAACGTCGGTGCGCGCGAAATCACAAAAGAAGTATCACTCGGGTTCTCGTCCTTCACGGATGATGAACAGGATTTCTCCGACATGAAAGAAAAAGCCATGGGGGAACTCAGGCGGACCTTCAGTCCCGAATTCCTGAATCGTGTCGATGAGGTCGTTGTGTTCCATTCGTTGACATGGCCACATATCGCAAGTATTCTGGATGTGATGCTTCGCGAGCTTTCGGCACGCCTGAGTGAAAAAGGCATGGAACTGGAATTGAGTGAACGGGCCCGTGAGGAAATCATCAGGCGGGGCTACAACAGGAAGTATGGGGCAAGACCGCTCAGGCGAACAATCCAGCGCGAGATCGAGGATCCATTGGCCCAGAGATTCCTTGCCGGGGAGTTCAAGGACCAGTCAAAGATCACCATCGGTTTCCAGGATGGTGAGGGCTTTACCTTCATGATAAACGAAGCTGCATCCCCGAAGCCGGCTATTCCGGAAGAGGAGAACGGGAGTCCGGAATGAGAGTCCAGAAGGAGATGATGAGGTGTCTGCTTGCAGGCTTGGTCATGGTGTTTTTGGCCGGATCTGTCTTTGCGGAGACAGCCCAAGATCTCTACCGGATCGGAAAGGGCGCGTTTGATGACGGGTTTTATGATCTCTCAAGAAGAAATCTCAAGCGCCTTGTGTCAGAGTATCCGGACAGTGAATTGGCTGACCGTGCCCAGTACCATATCGGGCTCGGGTTTTTCAGACAGGAGAATTACACGGCGGCTGTGTTTGAAATGCAGACGCTGTTGCAGCAATATCCGGATTCGGGATACCGTCTCGCTGCCGGATATTACATCGCTGTCAGTGAACAGAAAAATGGAAGAGTTTTGGAGAGTGTTGTCCTTCTCGAAAAACTCGTAGCCGGACAAAAGAATGATCCGGTGTTGCCGCATGCCTGGTTTGCACTGGGAGAGGGATGCATGCTGCTCAAGCGGTATGACAGGGCGGGAGAAGCGTTTTCCCATATTCTGAAAACCTGGTCTATCCATGAACTGGTGCCATTTGCGCGCATGCAGTACGGTCTTTCACTCTTCCGGTTGCGGGACTATAGGGGATCAGCGAGAGAATTTTCCCTGGTCATCAATACGGGTGGCCGGCCGGAACTTGTCCCGCAGGCTGAATATTGGCTTGGCGAAAGCAGATACTGGCTGGAGGAGTACGCTGAAGCCAGACAGAGATTCGCGAACATACTCTCCAAATGGCCACAAAGCGAATATGCCGGAGATTCTAAATACAGAATCGCGTTTTCCTGGCTCAGGCAGGATGAATTCGAGACGGCCAGGACAAATTTCAGGGAGTTTGTTGCCGGGTGGCCAAAACATGCCATGATTCCGGAGGCCCTGCTCAAACTTGGCTGGCTTGCACAACGGGGCGGTGAATACGATGTCGCCTTAAAATACTATGAAAATGTCATCAAGAATTTTCCCGAATCCGGACAGATCCTGGCCGAGGCAGCTTTCAATGCCGCACTCTGCCACTATAAACTCGGGAACAACGAAAGAGCGGCCGGATTGTTCTCGGATGTCGCCAAATTGCAATCCACCGAAGAACAGAGGATCCTGGCGCTGAAAAGCCGGGGTGATGTGGCACTGGTGATGGGTAAACCGGATCTGGCCAGGCAGGCATATGAAGAATTCATCAAAACCTGGCCGGCGCACGAACTTGCGGAGGAAGTCTGGTACTGGCTGGGAACCGCGTATATGCGCACCCGGATGTTCGAGAAAGCCCGGGAGTCGTTTTTAGGAATGCAGAGGAATTTTCCGAAATCAAAACGGCTGGCTGAAGTGATTTTCCTTTCTGGTGAATCGGCCCTCTCGATGGACCAGTACACGGTCGCCCTCCAGGAATTTTCCAAAGTGGCGAGCGAGTATCGGGAGAGTCCGTATGCCCCGAAGGCACTTGAAGCGATTGCCTGGAGCTACTATGGCATGAAACAATACGTCAGGGCCGTTGACAAGTATACCGAGTTGGTGACTCTCTATCCGGATGCTCCCGAATCGGAGATCGCTCTGTACCGTCGCGGCGTGATCCTGTTCAACATAAAAAAGAGCGAAGAGGCCCTCAATTCATTCGAGGAGCAATTGCGCCGCTTTCCGGCTGGAAAACTCTCCGAAGATGCCGTCTTCCAGACAGGCTGGATCCTCTATAAAGTTGCAAGATACGACCAGGCTGCCCGGGCGTTTGAGCGGTATGAGACCGCATTCAAAACCGGAAAGAGGCTGACCGATGCCATGTTTTGGCGCGGGATGTCATTGTACAGATTGAAGCAGTATCAGGAAGCCACGGTCGTTTTTGACACGCTGGCAAAGCAACATGCAGGAAACGAAATTGCCGGTCGTGCCCTTGTCCAGTCCGCGCTTTGTTCGCTTGCACGGAAGGAGATGGACAACGCGCGCCAGGCACTTCAGGCTGTCATCCGTGACACACGGTACAAGTCAGTCCAGGACGAGGCTCTCTACGAGCTGGCGAGAAGCTGGCTGGCGTCCGAACAGCCCGACATGGCACGTGTTTTCATCAACAGGCTTGCAGAGGAGTTTCCGCAGAGCCAATGGACACCGGAGGGCGTCTTTCGCCTCGGGGAGTATTATTTCAATAAAGGATTGTATGACAGTGCGCGCCAGCATTTCAACCAGATGGTGGCAAGCTGGGCCGGAAACCCCTTGGCGGGTGATGCTCTCTACTGGATCGGGTGGACCTATGCCCGCGAAGGCAGAACGGCGATGGCGCTCGGCATTTTCCGTTCATTTATCGAGAAGTATCCCGAGAACGAGTATGGTGCCGATGCGCGGATGAGGATGGCTGCGATGTTTGCCAAGGAGGGGCGATCGGCCGAAGCAGTTGATGCATATATGGAAATCATCAAACGGTACCGCGGGACTGAAACAGCGGAAATGGCGGCCTATGAGCAGGCCCTGGTATTTGAGCAGCGACGGGAGTATGACCGTGCCATGCGGAATTTTCAGGTCTTGGCGGAGAACGCATTGTCAACAACAGTGAAAAGCCGATCTTACCGGCATTGGGGTCTCTGGCGAATCCGTCATGAAAAAAATGAGCAGGAAGGACTCGCTTTGCTCAGGAAAGCCGCCGAGGCTGACAAGGGAGAAGCTGGAGGAGAAGCCAGGCTCGAGCTCGGAAGGTATTTTTACGGGAAGGGTATGCAAAACAGACAACTCTACGCGCAAGCGTATGATGAATGCATGAAAGCCGTGTATCTTCACGCCAACCAAAAATCGATTGTCGTAGAAGCGCTCTATCTGGCTGCCGACTCGCTGCACAAACAGGGAAACAAAAACGGAGCTCTTTCGCTCCTTGACCGGTTGATTCGGGAATATCCGGATGGGGAATGGGCTGTCAAGGCCCGGGCGCTCAAGGAGTCCATGCAATGAAAGAATTGCTCTTCATCGGGATACTTCTCGGCCTGTTCTGGTTTCCTTTCATCGGGTTGGAAGGTACGGAACAGGAAAACCTTTCACTCAAAAGGGGTGGCGAAGAGGGCACGAATTCCCGGATGATGGTTCCGGGGAGCACCGCTGACAAGGCACTGGTCCTGGCAACCAATACGAGGCCTGGAGACAACCCGGCCAGTGGCGGGACAAGCGGCAAGATCCGGCTTCCACCGACGATCATCAATATTGAGGATCTCTCCGAGATGCGTCTCGAAAGGGACGGGAATCTCAGGTTGCTTCTCCCTGAAATCGAACGAGCCAGACTCAGGCTTGACGAACCCGGAAGGAATCCGGCGTTTGACCACAACGGCAAAAAAAGGAAAAACACCACATCCCCCGGAGGGGATGGGGATCTGGACGGAAGCGGTCGAGATGGTTCCGGGACACGGCATGTTTTGTCCACATTTGAACTCACGTACGGGTTTTATGATACGCTTGAGGCGCTTGTCTCGACCGGCTTGGAAGCCAGGGATATGGCATGGCAGGTCACATACCGACGAAAACGGGATGAAGGATTTGACAAGGACGGAAAACGGTTGGCGAACTCGTTGCGAGGGAGCGATTCGCTCGTCTTTGATTTTTCCTGGAACAGGGATGCGTTTGATCTTTCGGCGGGCGTCGTGTTTTCGGGAGGAATGCTCGGATTGCAAGGGAATACCAATTTTTCCCAGCTTCGCACGATCGGGTTGGATGCGCGACTGCAGGCGGGATACATCATTTCGACGGTCACCAGGATGAAGCTTGATTTTTTGCTTGGTCACGGGACGCATGTTCTGGATCATCCATCAGCGAGACAGGAGGTCGAAAACTATTCGGCTGATGCCGCTCTGGAGATCACCATGCAATGGCCGAGACGTTTGAGTCTGAAGACGGATATCGGGTTGGTGTTTGACGAGAGTACCGATTCCGGAACCGGGGCTCATGAAAACAGTGTTACAGCGTTTTCAGGTGGTTCACGGTTCGGATTTTCGATTGGACCGGTGTCGATGACCGTCGGGGGCCGTTTGTTGGCCGGTGAATCGGCGTGGTTCTCGCCCGGGCTTGATGCGAATTGGAGACTTTCACCCGAGTTTGCGTTTTTCGGGGATATCGGGCGTGAAGTTTTTTTCCTGAGATTCAGACAGAGCGTTTTGCAGGAACCGTTTGTTTCAGCTGTCTTGCCATCACTCCCGGTCGACAGATTCAGAATGGCGGGAGGGACCCGTTGGCAACCGTCCTCCAGCCTCTCTCTTGTCGGGACAATCGTGCATGCATCCTATTCAAGGTATCCTGGACTGGTTGAAAACGCTGATGGTTTGTATGAATACAGTTTCAGTGATCCGGATGTCACGACTGTTTCCGCCGAGATACGGTTCACTCCGGGGAGCTGGCTCGATTTGAAGGCCGGTTGGCAACAGCGGCTGACGTCCGAGGAAGTTCCGTGGTTGCCAGATTGGGAAATCACGACATCGATGGACGTGCTTATCCCGGATTCCGATACATCCCTTCGGGCGGTATTGAAGATCGAAGGCGACCGGAATTTGCCGGGATTGGGTGCCTATACCCTGCTGGATTTGAGGCTTCAGCAGGCCATCGGTTCAACATCTTCCATCATCGTTGACGTCCGGAATCTGCTTGGAACGAAATGGCGTCTGCGACCCCTTTATTGGCAGCCGGGTTTGACACTTCATGCCGGATTCTCGGCGCGGTTCTGAAATTGGCAGGAGAAGTCTCATCCATGTGCGCGGCTCTTGTGGTGCGTGCCGGAATAGTATATTCTCATACGAGAGAGTCGAAAGGGAAGGAGCCCCATGAACGCCCCATTTTTTCTGCTTGCAGCAGTTGAAAAAGCGACAAACGCAGTCACGAATACAGCCGCAATGGAGAATGTGACAGCCGTCAAGACATCGTTGGCTGACTGGATTGTCCAGGGTGGAATCATGATGATTCCCATTATCCTTGGATCGATTGTTGCTTTGGCGATTATCATTGAACGTGTGATTTATCTCCGCAAGGTCCGGATTGAGACACAGCGATTCATGGACAAGATCACTCGCGTTGTCGGAGCCAATCGCATCATGGAAGCCCTCGTGATCTGCGACAACACGACCGGTCCCATGCCTGCCATTGTCAAATCCGCGATAGCATTGCATGACCGAAGCCGTGAAGAAATCCGGCAAGCCGTCGAAGAGACAGCCAGCCGTGAAGTGGCCAGGCTTGAAAAATATTTGCCTGCACTGGGTACCATAGGAACCGTCAGCCCGTTGCTGGGACTTTTGGGCACTGTTCTTGGTATGATAAAATCCTCAAATCACTTGGCCATTGCCGGAACATCCAACCCGGTCGGTTTGATTGGCGGAATCTCGGAAGCTCTGATCACAACTGCGGCCGGTCTGTTTGTTGCCATTCCGGTTGTTGTCTGTCACAACTGGTTTACCAACCAGGTGAATATGCTGGTTCTCGATATGGAAACCAAGACGACCGAGATCCTTGACATGCTTTCACGAACCAAATCACCCCAAAAAGGTCGCGGGGACAAGATGTGATGGAAAGCGGTACTATTCGGTCCGGCCGGACCATGATGGTGGCAGAATGACGGAATACATTCTTCTGTTTTCCGTCCTGCTGGTTTTGTCAGCCTTTTTCTCCGGATCAGAAACAGCCTTTTTTTCGTTGGACATGCTCAAGCGGTCAAAGCTTGCCAGGGACGAACGGCCTTCCGCAATGCGGGCGTCGCTCCTCTTGCGGCGGCCGCGGGAGCTGATCATGACTGTCCTGATCGGGAACATGCTTGTGAATACGGCGCTCTCCTCGACAGCATCCGATCTTTTCGGGGATGATACCGGGCTAGCAATCGTGGCGATCACTTTTACCCTCCTGATTTTTGGCGAGGTTACGCCCAAGAGACTCGGTCTGCGGCACAACGACAGATTGGTTGTATTCAGTGCATCGCCGCTGGTGTTCATCAAGGTGCTTCTTTCACCCATCAGGAATCTCTTTTCCTGGCTGATGAAACCGATGTTGAGACGAATCGGAGCCGATGCGGAACCACAGATGTTGACCGAGGACGAGTTCAAGAGCGCGATCAAGCGCAGTGGGGCCAGTGGCGCTCTTGAAAAAGGCGAGAGTGGATTACTGGCCAATATCATAACATTTTCGATGCTCGAGGCGCGGCATATCATGACGCCCCGGACCAGCATTCAGGGTTTGCCGGTGGACGCCAAAATGAAAGAAGCCTTCGAGATGGTCAAGGCGATGCCCTATTCAAAAATACCTTTGTATAAAACGAACAAGGACAATATTGTCGGATATCTCAGGGCAAAGGATCTTCTTCCATATATAACCGGGATCAGGAAGCAGACAACGCTCAAGCGATTGATGCGGCCGGTTTTCAGGATACCCGAGGGGAAACTCCTGTCCGACTTTTTACCCGAGATGCAGCAGAATACCAGCCGGTTGGCCGTGGTTGTTGATGAATATGGCGGAACGGCAGGAATCGTCACCCTTGATGATGTCCTTGAGGAGATCATGGGGCAGCTGCTCAATGAAAATGACAAAGATGAAAGCATGTACTGGTCCAAGACAAACAGGACATGTGTCTTTCGCGGAACAACCCCGTTGGCGATTTTCAATAAACGGATGGGCACGGATTTCTCGAGCGATGATTACCAGACCCTTTCGGGATACGTTCTTGAGCTTGCGGGGAAAATCCCGCAGGAGAATGATGTTTTTGATGACGGGGTATTCCGTTTTCGTGTCATGGCACTCAAGGGGAAACATGTCAGCCAGATTGAGGTGGTCCGGAAATGATCGAAATCTGGCTTCTCGCGGGCGGGATTCTGGTATGCATGGCTCTGTCGGCCTTTTTCTCGGGTGCCGAGTCCGGGATGATGCTCTCTGATCCCATTCGGCTTCAGCACCGGGCGGACAGGGGTGATCTGCGGTCACGGCTGATCCTGTCCATGAAACAAAAACCGGATTTGTTGATCGGAACTGTCCTGGTCGGGAACAATATTGTCAATGTTTCAGCGGCTGTGTTGACCAACAGACTCCTCGAACATTGGGTTCCGTCATATGCAGCCAATTTTATCACGACGTTCGGGTTGACAATAGTCATGCTGATGACTTCTGAAATCATGCCCAAACTCCTGTTTCAAAGCCGGCCGGAAGAGCTCTCGCGGTATGTGGCCCCATGGCTCCGTGTTTTTGGGGTGATCCTGAGACCGGTCCTCATGCTTGTCAACGGGATATCGGGAGTGATGGTCTATCTCGTCGGAGGTAAGAGAAAAGACCGTCAGGTTCTGACACGTGAGGATATCACGCTCTTGGCCGATGTGGGGATGGAACAGGGCGCCATCAACGCCCGTTCCTACGCGTTGCTCAGTTCAGTCCTGGCATTTGCCAAGACCACGGCCCGTGAGATCATGACACCACTGGTCGATGTGATTGCGCTCGAGGAAGATACGTCTGTTGAAGAGGTTGTGAAGGTGATCGAGCGCGCCGGGTTTTCCCGGATACCTGTGTACCGGAAACATGCGCATACGATGATTGGCTATATCTCCGCATTCGATCTCAAGCAGAGCAGGCGGAATGCGAGCAGTGCCGAGTATCTCCGTCCGGCGGTCTTCATACCCGAATCCAAGTGCATTGACAGCCTGTTGATCGAGATGCGGCAGAAGCGGCTTCCTATGGTATTTGTCGTCGATGAATGGGGTGGGACCGCGGGCATCATCACCCATGAGGACATTGCGGAACATGTAGTCGGGCAGATTCTGGACAAGGGCGAGAAGATGGAGCTGGAGATGCAGGAGGTGGCTCCGGGCGAGTATCTGGCCGACGGTTGGACAGATGTCGACAAGGTCCAGCAGGTGTTACGGATACGGATCGAAAAGAAGGGGTTTGAAACAATTGGAGGATTTTTGGAACACCTGATGCAAAGGATTCCCTCCGTCAGCGAGAGTGTTCTCTATGAGGGGTATCGCTTCCACGTCGAGGAAGCAGACAGCACCCGAATAGTCCGTGTTCGTATCAAACGAACAGGATCACGGAAACGGGGAGCGAACGAACAAGCAGTGCCCAAAAAGCCGGTGTTCCCGGAGCAGAACGGAAAAAAAGAATGAAAAAGAATGCACAAAAACAGACGGTTCTTGACACGATTTCTGAATCGGATGCAGGCAGCACATTGGAGCAGATTATCGGCGAAAAGACTGATATCGCCGGGGTTTTTGCCGAACTTTCGCGACTTCTTCGGGAGAAAAAAATCGTCTATCAGGGGCAGCATTTTCACCTGAAGGAAAAAACACCAAAAGAGGAATTTACGGACAGCTTTAACGATCTTGACCGTGTTCTTCAAAAGTATTCTCTTCCGGCCGAGTTTCCGCAACCAGTCCTTGACCAGGCACGTCGTTGCGGGGAGGCGGCCAAACGCGAACTGCCAAAAAGAAAGAAACTGGATGAATGGATCATCACTATTGATTCCGAAAGCGCCAAAGATCTCGATGATGCCGTTTCGGTCCGGCAGGTCCGGAATGGATGGGAGCTCGGTGTGCATATCGCGGATGTTTCTTTTTATGTCCCGAGGGGCAGCCTTCTCGACAAGGATGCATTTGCACGGGGAACGAGCGTGTATCTCAACCGTCATGTGGTACCGATGTTTCCGCATGAATTGAGTGATGATCTGTGCAGCCTGAATGCAAACAGCCAAAAATTGGCACTCTCGGCATTTCTGTCGATAGACACGACCGGGAAAGTGACGGCAGCCAGATTTGAAAAAACGGTCATCCAGGTTGCAAGAAGGTTTTCATACAATGAGGTTGAGGCAATCCTTCGCGGGAAGAAGGATGCCGACGCGCATCATCTCAAGGTCATGGCCGATCTGGCCAAAATCCTCAGGATCAGACGGCATGAACAGGGCGGGCTGGAATTCGAAGTACCTGAAGTGAGAATCAGCCTGGATGATTCTGGTGATGCCGTTGGGGTCACGGTTCCGGTCAGAAATGAAGCCGAGATGATGATCGAAGACTTCATGCTGGCTGCCAACGAACAGGTGGCAAGTTTCCTTTCGAAAAAAGGGGCATCGATCTTCAGGATCCATGCCAGCCCCGACCAGGAAAAACTGCAGGAATTTGTCAAGTTTGCACGCGGGATCGGGCTGGGATTGCGGGTCCCGGCCGACAATACACCGCGAGCCATGCAGCATCTTCTCGAGGAAGTGCGTTCTAATCCGAACGCCGGGGTGTTGAGCAGTCTGCTTTTGCGGACAATGCAGAAAGCCGTGTACAGCACGGACAACCCGGGCCATTTCGGTCTTGCATTTGCCGATTATACGCATTTTACTTCGCCGATCAGGCGCTATCCCGATCTGGTTGTCCACCGGCTGTTGTCAGCGGCCATCGAAGGGAAAAAGGCGTACACCCAAAAGGAGCTGGAACGGATTGCCGAACAGGCGACAAAGATGGAACAGAATGCCGTTGATGCCGAGCGGGAGTATACGCGCATCAAGGGCGCTCGATTCCTCGGGAAAAAGATCGGCGAGACTTTTGAAGGCAAGGTGACATCTGTCACTTCCTGGGGCATGTTCATCACCCTCCTGCAATGGGGTCTGGACGGACTACTCCATATCTCCGAGTTGCGGGATGATTATTACCGGCTTGACACATGGGGGCATACCTTGGTCGGAGAGCGGACCCGACGGGTGTACAGCATTGGGAGCATCATCAAGGTCAAAATCAAATCCGTGAATGCGGAGAAGGGTTTTGTTGACCTGGTTCTTGAAGAAAGCAAGCAGGCAGGATCAAAAAAAGGCGAGTCTTCGAGAAACAGACAGTCTGGCCAGAATACCCGTGAGAGGACCAGAAGCACGGAAAAGGGTTCCGGATCGGGTCAGAAAAATGCCCAAGTCTCCCGTCCCGGTGATCCAAATGAACAGAAAGGCCCGATGGAACGACAGGCAAACAGGAATCGTTCCCGGGGGCGCTCTGCCGGACCAGTTTCTCCGGTTGAAAAATCTGCAAAGTTCCGGGAAAATCCGCTTGCCCAGCCGGAGCAGGCGAAGTCAGGGGCCAACGCGGAGACCGGAAAGAAAAAGGGATGGTTATTCTGGAAAAAATAAGTGATACTCTTGGTACCCGTGCTTGCACGAATCATGAAATGACTGGAGGTTCCATGAAAATTTTGGTTATTCTGTTGGTGGGTTTGGTGGTCTTTGCCTGCGGGAAAACGGATGAATCAAAGGCTGTCGACCAGGAAAAGAGCGGGGTGAGTCAGTCTGGCACTGTGACAAATACGATATCTTCGGCTGATTTGGCCAAGAATGACGGGAAAAATGGTCGTCCGGCATGGGTTGCCTACAAGGGCAAGGTGTTCGACGTCTCCGCTGTGCCGGCCTGGAAGACCGGTGTCCATAAGGGTCACGCTGCCGGTCAGGATATCACCAGTCAGATTGCATCGTCCCCGCACGGGGACAAGGTTTTCTCCAAGCTTCAACCGATCGGAATCCTCGGAAAATAATCGGAGTTTCCATCTGATCAAGACCGCCCCCCGGCGGTTTTTTCATCCCTGAGTGCAGTATATTTATAGAAGAGAGATGTAGTATTGGGGGAAACATGAAATTCAAACGTAGGCTGCAGTATCGTGTGGGCATTGACATGACTCCCATGATCGATTCTGTTTTTCTCTTGTTGATTTTTTTCATGATTACGTCATCAATCATCAAAGATCAGGGCATACAGGTGGCTTTACCCCACGCAAAATCGGCAGAGTCCCAACCGGATCGTGATCTTGTCATCTCCATCAGTCGTGAGGGGGCTATTTTTCTCAATGATGCCAAGGTAGCCAAAAAAGATCTCTATCAAAAACTCCGAAAAGTCTATAAAGAGGCCAAACGGGATTTTTTGATCATCCGGGCAGATGAGGTCATTGAATACGGTGTCCTTGTTGAAGTGATGGATATTGCGCGACTGGCCGGTATCTATAATGTATCGCTCTCGACCAAGCGTTAGTTGGGGGATGGGCGGAGAGGAGCTGGAAAATGGATCGCAACCAGTATAGTCTGCGGTTTGACCGCATGGTCGTTATGTCCATTATTGCACACTGTCTTCTTCTCCTGTTTGTTTCGTTGCTCTGGGGCGGGAGTGCAGTCCCTGCTATCAAGACGGTCCAGCTCGTCATCGAATCCCGTCCCGTCGCGCGGGAGGTGATTGCCGAAGTCAAACGCGAGAGCGCACCCGGTAGGGTCAAACGTGATGCGGTCAGTACAGGCTCTGCCGAGGAATCGCTGGAGAGTCTGCTGGAGAGATCCACGTTTCCCCATCAACCGGTTGCCGAAAGGGATGCTCCGAACCGAAAACGAGAAGATGATTTCGATTATGGGTCCCTTCGTCGTGATCAGGAATCTCCGGATGGGCTATTGGACAGGAATCCGGATTCCAAGGATATGCAGGCTCACCGACCTTCAATAACCGATCGGGATACACGAACCAAAGAAGGGACGAGAGAGACCTTCGGTAGGGATGACGCAACCCGCCAATCCGGGAAAAACGGAAATCCCGATATCAAAGGCTCCGATTTCGGAAAACAGGGAGACCGCGGAGCCGGAGTGACTGGCTTGGTAAACATGCGAGGGCGGAGTTTGCTGTATCGGCCGACAGTAGTATTGCCCGAACGTTTCAGCAGGCAGGGAATCTCCTATTCTGTTCAAGTCGAGATCACTGTGTCGGAGGAAGGTATTGTCAGCCGCGCGGCTGTTCTCGAACCAAGCGGGGATTCTGGTCTGGATCTCCTGCTCGAGCAACGGGCACGAATGTACCGCTTCGAAGCTGCCTCTCCTGGAACAGGAGTGCAGACCGGCACGATCGTCTTTACCATACAACCGAGGTAATCCCGTGAAATTCCGGAGAGGTGTGGTATTTCCATCCGTGATGGTCGGGAGTATCCTGTTTTTTCTTTTTTCCCTTTCAATGCTTGTCAATTACGCACTTGGCAATCTTCTTGTCTCGATCGAAGATGATCTGGTGGGAGGATTGGAGCGGGATCACGATATCCGGATTGACTACGACTCAATCTCAGTCGCGTCATTTGATACGGTTGTCATGCGCGGTTTGAAAATCCGGCATGGCGATACAAACAAGCAGGCAGTTCTGGCCAGTCTTGCCAGTGCGGAGATCAGGGTACGGATCTTCCCGTTGTTGTTCGGAACGAAGGATGCGCTGGAGACGATCGCTTCGGTGAATATCGAAAAGCCTGAGCTGGCACTGTATCGGGATGGGTCCCTTCTCGACAAGTTCGGGGCAAACAAGACAAAAAAGGACCCATCCGGGAAGACCGTCGCGACGCCCAAGTTTGATGTCAACCTGAATGTCAGGAATGGCCAGATTCGTGTCTATTCTTCGGATTCCCGTGCCGCGATACCACCGGCTGCACCTGTGGCTGAACTGGATTTTTCCGATATCAAAATGGAATTGAACCAGAACAGGGGGAGTTTCGGGATCAAAACCGGCTTGGCGGTTCTTCCCGGGCAGGATCTGGCCGCCGGAAAAGTCGATATCTCTGGGATCCTGAATCTTGATACGGGCTCGGTTGACGCATTGGTGACAACCAGCGATGCCTGGATTGCCGGGCTTGGTCTTCCAGAGTTGCGATTTTTTGTCACTCGTGAAGAAGGCCAGATCAGGGTGGACTCTTCCACATTCGGGCAACCTGTCTCGATTGATGGTCGCTGGAAGGAAGGGCAGGATGGAAGTTTCATTCTGACCTTGGATAAAAGTCTGAAGTCATTTGAAAATTTTGTGACCAAAACATCATTGGGCGTTTTGGGAAAAATGTTTTTCACAAAGGGCGAGAGATACACACCATCAGGAACAATTTCCCTGGACATTGGAGCAGATGGTGCACGGATGGCCGGTTCTTTGGCGATTGAGGACAGTCAGGGAAAACCGGTTTTCCGGCTGGCAGCAACCGGGAATCAAGAGATTCTCTCTGTAGAGCGTCTCGAGTTGGCGAGAGGCGAGCATCTGATCAGTGTTTCCGGATACTGGGACTGGAAGGGGATTCCCGAAATTGCAGCCAGGGTCCGCGGGTTCGAGGTGGAATCCGCAAGCGTGGATGCGAATATCTCAGTCCGCGAGAAAAATAACGGACTTGTTTCCGTAGGAATCGAAGGACTTGGTATCAATGGTCAATACATCGGTTCGCTGAATGCGCTTGTCGACGGGAAAAGCCCGGCTGTTGTCATTGATGGATTTGACGGTGCACTTCGTGGCAGGATTGACGAGGGTCAGGGTGATACTGTTGTGACACTGGACTGTCGTGGCTTCAAGGCAGGAGCGATTGCCGGAGCACTCGCGGGAATGGACTTCATCTCCGGATGGAATCTTACAGGCAATATTACACTCAAAAGCATCGAATCAGGAGTGACACTCTCCGGTGATACCGTGATCCAAACCGGGGACTATGGAGAGCTAGGAGCAAAATTTGACTTTACAGGAAATGAAATCAAGCTGAAAAAATTGTCCAGCGACTGGTTCACGATCAGCGGGACAGCCCATCGGGAGTACGATGGCGCAAGCGGGAGATTCACCGTTCTGTACAATGGCAGGGAATGGCCCCTGGTGGCACACATGAAGCAGACCGGAGGCATGACCCGGGCCGGATTTGAAATTGAAGGACTTTTTTCCGGGCAGGCCGACATTTCCGCAGATGGTCTCCGGGCATCGTTTGCCGTTCATGATCTTGATCTTCATCCGGTCGGTCTTGAGGCCATGCTTGCAGGCGAGGGAACGATAGTCCAGAAGGGTGGCATGCTTTCCAGTGGTGGCAAGGTGTTGCTGCAAATGAAGGATCCGGAAATACCGTCAGTGTCGATCGAGTTTCAAGGAGCAGGAAAGCGGTTTGACATCACACGCTTTGTTCTTGAGCGACAGGGGCATGCTCTCATTGGAGGTGGAACAGCCTGGATTGATGAACAGGGGGCCACCCATCTTTCGATGGCTTTTGCGAATGGAATGGCATTTCAGGCCAGTTCTCTCGTTGGCAGATTTTCCGTTGTCTCCCAATTTGAAAACGTGGATCTGGCCACGATTTTTCCGGGGATTTTGCGTGGGCAACTTGATGGCAAGGCCGAGTTCAAAATGGAAAATTCCATTCCGGATGCGTCCTGGAATTTTTCTGTCCGGCAGGGATCATTCCATGGGACACCATTCTCGGTTGTGACGACGGGAAGTCCCCGCCAAGGCGGGATGCAGATCGGAGAGACCCTGGTTGTGCTGGGTGATGCCGCACTGACGGTTCGCAACGGGCATGTAATTCACACCCAAAACGGTTTCGAGTTTTTATTCAACGGGGGATTCGCCTGGAAGGGTGCTCCCTTCCAGATCCAGAGCCGGCTTCTGGCACAGGGCGGGAGTGATGAAGTCATTGTGGCCATTGCCGATATCCGTTTTGGGAAGACAAGGTTTCCCGATTTTTCGAGTGTTGTGACACGGTCCGGAAAACGAATCCTTCTCAAGAAACAGGGGCCAGCAGGGATTCAAGGATGGTACAGTCCGGAGGAGAACAAGCTTGACATCAGCTATGAGGATGTCGGAGGGATGCGGTTGTCCCTTCACGGAGGATTTGGAGACAGGATAGACATCAGGAGTGAAGCGACAGGAATACCATTATCCCTCCTCGATAATTTTCCGGTCATGTTCCGTTTAGTCCGCGGAAATATGAGTGCCAGTCTCCATATCCAGGGCTCCGGTGAGGATCCCGATATTTCAGGTTCGGCAAGCATTCAGGATGCAAGGTTTGATCTTGCCATGCTCCGGACCCCACTGACGAAATTTTCAATGGTCGCCAGTCTCACACAGGGGACTGTCACCTTGGGCTCTCTTGCGGCTACCAACGGGCGGGGTGCTCTTTCAGTACGGGGGAAAGCGTTTATCAGAAATGGGGAGATCGATGACATTGATGTCCGTCTGCTGACGGACAGGAAGCACGGTCTCGACCTCGATCTGGTGGATCCCGAGATTCGGTCCTCTGGCGGTGTTCTGGCCGATCTGTTTATCAGCGGGAACATCAATGCGCCGACGGTCCAGGGGCGGATTGCGCTCCACGACAACGAATTTTTTTATATGGAAGATTCGGCCATCCCCAGCAGAGAGAACTGGATAAAGAGAATTCGCTGGAACATGGAAGTTGCCGTGTTGGATGGTGTCAGCTATGTCAACCAGCTTGTGACCGCGATGATCCAGCCCGGATCGTCTTTGCAATTGAAAAACAGCATCATCGACAAGGAATTTTCCGTGAATGGGAGGGTGACGGCCGCCCGCGGGACTTTTGACTATATCAACCATGAATTCAGGATAGAGCAACCGACGTATATCGAATTCAGACGGACATCTTACGGATTGGATCCATGGCTGGCCTTCAGGGGCCGCTTGCGCATCAAGGATGAAGAGCTTGAGGATGTGGATATCTATCTGACTTTTTCCGGCCCCTTGTCTGCAGGAATCAATCCCGTTTTCAGTTCTGAACCCGAAAGGACGCAGGACGAGATCAGGGTCCTCCTGGGTATCGAGCAGCCGGAGAAAGATTCGGTTGATGGCAGACGGAAAAGCGAGAACATCATGCTCCGCTCGACGGAATTGATTTCTCTCCTCGGACTCAAACCGCTTACGAAAGAAATCCGGGAGTGGTTCGGGTTGGACATTTTTACCATCCGCACACCGATCGTCCGAAATATCCTCGAACGGGAGAGTCTGGATGCTCTTGATCCGAAACGGCAGCTCTCCATCTTTCGTGACACCCAGTTTTCCCTGGGAAAGTATTTGACCAGTTTCATGTTCGTTGAATATACTTTGGTACTGAAGGACGATACACAAAACTATGGTGATGTTTTACCAACGCACCAGGTTGGCCTTGAGTTGAGTTTCGACTTTCTCAATCTGGGGTATCTCATCAAGCCAACCGAGAAGAGCGGTTTCGGTGAGTACGAACAGAGCATCGAGCTTCGCTTTCGCCAGCGGTTCTAGGGATACCGCGTGAGGGTATGTCGGGGTAATGATTTGGAGCGTATTCAATGAACTGTCTGGCCCGCTTTCGGCTGGTACTGGTAATTTTTGCCATGACGGCATCCATTCCGGTCTGGTCTGCAGGTTATGAAGATTACACGATCATCAAAATCGACCTGAAGGGCAATGTCAATACCGATGCCTCGTTGATACGTGCTCTGCTTTCAAGCAAGGTCAATTCGAAATTTTCGTACAGGAATGTGACGCGGGACGTCAAGGACTTGTACTATCTGGGCTATTTCTCCAATATTCAGGTCGATTCGGTCATTGTTGCCGGCGGAATGGTTCTGACCTACGTCTTCGAAGAGTATGATAAAATAGAGGAAATCCTTTTCAAGGGAAACGACGAGCTCTCGGAAAGCGATCTTGCTGAGGTGATGACTCTGCGCAAGGATTCGGTGTTCAGCCAGATCCAGCTCCAAAAAAATATCGAGAACATTCTTGAAGCATACCGCAAGGAAGGCTTCAGGAATGCCAAAGTCACGACGAATGTCAGAGTGGACAAGGATCTGCGCAAGGTCTATATCCGGCTTGATATCGACGAAGGAAAAAAAATCGTCATTCAAAAAATTCGTATTCTCGGGACAAAGGAATTGCCGGAGAGTGCGGTGCGTGATGCCATCGAGGATACCCATGAATCCGGGTTGTTCCGCGGCGGCATCTATGACGAAAAAGTCTTTGAAAAAGACAAATCGAGAATCGTCGAGTATTACAGGAATCGCGGTTTCATCAAGATGCAGATCAAAAAAGTCGATCTCCGGGTCGAGCCGGTCAAGCCTGGATCCACCCAGTACGGGATTTTCATCGATGTGCATGTTGAAGAGGGAAAGCGGTACCGGATGGGGCGCTATGTCTTTGAAGGGAATGACATTTTCCCGAGTGATGAAATTGTCACAAAGTTCTTCAGATTGAAGTCCGGGGAGTACTTCGACAACAGTCAGTACGAAAAAGATCAGATGGGGCTCTGGCAGGCATATCGAGAGCGAGGATATATTTTCACCGAAATCACCCCCATCCGGCAGATTGACGAACAGGCGCAGACTGTCAATTTGACCTACAAGATCCGGGAGAAAGAGATCGCCCACGTTCGACACATCAAGATCAAGGGGAACACGCGAAGTGAAGATTACGTGATCCAGCGCGAGATGCGAATCAAGGAAGGCGAGATCTTCAACAGTTCCGCGATCAGGCGTTCCCAGGAGAGATTATTCAACCTGCGCTATTTCAAGGATGTCAATATCGAAATCGATCCCGTTGAGGGCAACGAGGGTCTGATGGATCTTGTGTTCTCGGTCAAGGAAGACCGGACCGGACTTTTTACGCTTGGAGCCGGGTATGGCTCTGTGACCGGTTTCACGTTTTATGAACAGATCTCCGAGAACAATCTTTTCGGAATGGGGTTGACGGTTTCGCAAAGACTTGAACTCGGTGAGAAACGCAAGAGCATTTCTTTGGGGATCGATACACCGTATACGTTCACCTATGAACCGGTCTCGCTCGGGTTTACCATTTCGTACAGTGCCACCCAGATTGAAAATATCAATACAAACTATTTGAATGGACCGCTTTCTGAAGCCAAACGCGGAGATGATGACGAGTACCATTTCATGCGAAAGGCTTTCGAGATCCAGCTCCGTGCCGGGCGGAGTTTCTCCGAATGGTGGCGTGGGTATTCTTCCTATACATTCGCCTGGATCGACAGTTACGACGCCAATTTTGTCCCGCTCAGTGAAACGGATGCGACGAACAAGAGTTCGACCACACAGGAATATATCCGTCGCTTGCGGGATGCCCTCGAAAAAGGGTACAGCACCAAGAGCAGTCTGAGACTCGGTCTTCTGTATGACACCCGTGACTATGTCGGCGGTCCTTCGCGCGGTATCTATGCCAGCCAGTTCCTGACATATACAGGAGGCATTCTCGGTGGAGACAGCCAGTCAATCATGTCCGAGAGCAATTTTTCGTTCTTCATCCCCCTCTTCTGGGACTTCGTGTTTGCAGTGGATACCAAGTTCGAGTACATCCTTGACCAGTTCGATGGATCTTCAAACATATATCCGGGTGATGAACTCCAATTTGACGGTATGAACGAATTGCGCGGATGGCGAAGTTACAACCAGGTCGGACGGGGCAAAATTTCGACTATGACGGAAATTCGGTACCCGATTGACAAGAGGATGCTCTGGGGTGTGTTTTTCTATGATGCCGGGAAGCTTTGGGAGGATTACAGCAAGGTTTCCTTCAATCTCAAGGACTTCAAGCACAGCTTCGGATTCGGGTTCCGGCTCCAGATCGCCGTTTTGCCGATCAGACTGTATTTTGCGAAGAAATTCGAGTATGATGATGCTGGCCATGTGAACTGGATTGGTGGTTCAGGCGCTTTTGATGGATGGGAAACCGTCTTTTCAGTGGCAGGTGTTTTTTGACCAGATATGTTTTGGAGGATACCATGAAGAAGTCTGTCATTCTCGCGGCGGTTGTGCTCTGCATTCTGCCGGCAATGCTGCCCGCTGCCTCGCTCAAGGATATCATCAAGATCGGTGTTGTCGATATGGGCAAGCTCTTTTCGGAATATGCATCCAAGAGCGAAGCTTCAAAGTCGGTTCGGGAGAAAAAGGCCAGATTTGTCAAAGAGATCCGGGATGAGGCCGCTGTGATCAGGAAGATGGAAAGCGATCTCAAGGATCAGATGGCCGGTGCGTCGGACAGCGAGAGACGCAGACGGATTGCAGAAATTGAATTCAAGAAGGACGAACTGGCAAGCCTGGTTGCCAGGCGGAATGCCGAGCTGGAAAAAGAAGAGCGGGATATCACGCAGCCGATCCTTCAGGAAATCTATGAGGCGGTCAGGTTTGTGGCCAACAAGCAGGGAATCAAGATCGTTCTCGACAGTCGTTCATACATCGCCTATCATGACATCGAACTGGATTTGACACAGCAGGTGATTCTTCGATTGCGCATGATACTTTCGCAAAAACAGCGGTTTTAAGAACCATGTTGCGGGGTAAGACCCTGACGCTGGGTGATTTGGCCAGGCATATCAAGGGAGATTTGCGCTCGGCCGGTGATGCGTCCATTCTGGTGTGGGGTGTCGGTCCGCTGGATGCCTCAGGATCTGATACGATTACGTATGCCATTTCACCGGCCAATTGCCGAATTGCGGATGCCGGATCCTGTGCCGCCGTCCTTGTGAGCAGTGCCCATGCGGAACATGTCACGAAACCCGTCATTCTTGTCGAGGATCCGAAATCCGCCTGGATAGAATGCCTGAAATTGTTCACCCCCCGACTGACAGTGCCAAAAGGAATTTCACCACAGGCATCCATTGATCCTGGTGCCATGATCCATCCTGATGCCGTGGTCATGCAAAATGCGGTTGTCATGCAGGGAGTCACGATCGGCCCGGGTACGGTCGTCTGGCCGGGTGTCTTTTTGGGTGAAGAAACCGTTGTTGGTTCCGATTGTGTGATTCATCCCAATGTTGTCATCCGTGAAGGATGCCGACTCGGAGACAGGGTCATCATCCATGCCGGGGCCGTCATCGGTGCAGACGGATTCGGGTACAGACAGGATTCCGATGGTACCCATGAAAAGATTCCGCAGATCGGGAATGTTGTTATCGAAAATGATGTTGAAATAGGTGCCAATGCCACAATCGACAGGTCGACGTGCGGTTCAACCGTGATCGGAGCCGGCACAAAGATTGACAATCTGGTCCAGATTGCCCACAATGTCGTTATTGGCCCGAAAAACATTCTTGCAGCCCAGGTCGGTATCGCAGGGAGTACCGTTACGGGAGAGCGCTGTATTTTTGCCGGGCAGGCAGGGGTTGCAGACCATTGCCGGATCGGTGACCGTGTCGTGATCGGACCGCAGGCTGGGGTCCAGATCCGGAGAGTCAAACCGGATACCGTGTATTTCGGGACACCGGCCATTGAAATGGGAAAGATGCAAAAAATATTGCCTTTGTTTCACAGACTTCCGGAACTTCTTGCGGCCAGATCCACGGAATCCGGAGAGAGTTGATGTACTCTTGTGTGCTGGACGTTCCGGGAATTTCTGATGATACTTGAGTGAGTGCGTTCAACGAGAATACTCGAATAACAGGAGGAGAAGATGTCAAAGACGCTGGATATAACCGGGATCATGAAACTGCTTCCACACCGTTATCCTTTTTTGATGGTCGACAAGATCGTGGATTGCGACGAAGAAACGATCACAGGGCTCAAGAATGTCACAATCAATGAGCCATTCTTCCAGGGGCATTTCCCCGGACATCCGATCATGCCGGGTGTGCTGCAGGTCGAGGGTCTGGCTCAATGTGCTGGATGTCTGATTTTTCAAAAGGTTGAAAATCCGTCATCCTATGTTGTGTACTTCATGAGCCTGAACAACGTGAAATTCAGAAAGCCGGTTTTGCCCGGTGATACCATCACCTACAAGGTCAAGATCATCAGCTTTAATGGTACCAGGGCCAAGATGCAGGGTGAAGTCATTGTTGACGGCAAGGTTGCGAGTGAAGCCGAAATGACGGCCATGCTGGTACAAAAAAAAGAAGATGCTTGATACTCATGGAGCAGGTATGATTCATCCCACTGCAATAATAGACAGTTCAGCACAGATCGATGAAGGTGTTGAGATTGGCCCGTACGCTGTGCTGGAAGGGCCTGTGCGAATTGGCCGGAATTGCAGGATCATGGCTCATGCCTGGATTGGCGGTGACACGACTCTTGGGGAGGGGTGTGTTGTACACCCCTTTGCCGCTCTCGGCGGTCTGCCACAGGATTTTTCGTATAATCAGATCACAATGCATTCCGGACTCCAGATCGGCAAGAATTCGGTTTTCAGGGAAGGTGTGACGGTGCACCGCAGTGCCCATGATGGCGGGACAACCTATATAGGCCATCATGTCTACATGATGACCTGCAGCCATGTCGGGCATGACGCTGTAATAGGCAATCACGTCACCATGGCGAATTCCGCGCTTCTGGCAGGGCATGTCGTCGTCGGTGACCGGGCATTTATTTCCGGCAATGTATCCGTTCATCAGCATGCACATATCGGCTGTTTTGCCATGATCGGAGCATCGAGTTTCATCAGTCAGGATATTCCTCCTTTTTGCACGGTCCAAGGTGTTCCGGCCCGGGTCGTGTGTGTCAATTCGATCGGTCTCAAGCGGAATGGATATGATCAGGAACGGCGCTTTGCAGTCAAGAGATTGTTCCGCCTGCTCTATCGACAAGGGCTGGCTCTTGCGGCCGTTTTGGAAAAACTCGATGCCATCGGGGGCGAGGATGCGGCCTGTCTTGCGGAATTTATCCGTTCCTCCAAACGCGGCATTGCTGCCGGACGTGCCCCGGGAAGAGATCATGAGCAGAGCTGAGATTCCCGCATCAGGTGTTCTGCTCGGAATCGATTTTGGTTTGGCACGAGTCGGTCTTGCCAGAACCGATGCGCTCCGGATGCTAGCCTCGCCACTCAAGATTCTTCACAGAAACGGGAAACCCGATACGTTTGTGGTGAGTACAATTCTGCAGGAGGTCGCATCTTCCTCGGCGGTCGGTGTTGTGATGGGTTGGCCGGACGAAGATGATCCGCGGACTGAATCTGTTCGCACGGCAATATCAGGTTGTATCGGACGTATGGAGGAGCAAGGCATTCCCGTCGTCCGTGTTGCGGAAGCTTTTTCCAGCCGGGAGGCACTGGAATTGTTGCATGCCACCGGAAAGAGAAAAAAACCCGGTCAATTCATGGACGATTGGGCAGCGGCCGTGATTTTGCAACGGTATCTTGATGCAGCGGATATCTATAGGCAATTGTGATACATTTCTGGATAGGCTTGAAGGATTCCGGTGGAGAACGATGAAGCAGAAAACGGTTTCAGGGCAGATAGTGCTTCAAGGCAAGGGTCTGCACAGCGGACAGGATGTTGCAGTGCGCATTACGCCGGCTGAACCCGGGAGCGGGCATGTTTTTTTTCGGGAGGATATGGCGCCTGGTATGCCCATACCGGCTTCCTGGCGTTTTGTGCTGGATACGGGGCACAATGTCACAATAGGCAGGGAGAGCGTTTCCATCCAGACAGTGGAACATCTCTTGTCCGCCCTTGCGGCAACAGGTATCGATAATTGCCATATTCATGTGCATGGTCCCGAAATACCGCTGTGTGATGGTGGCGCCAAAACATTTTTTGAGGCCATCAATCAGACTGGATTGCAGGAGCAAGAGGCTGACCGAGAGTATTGCCGGATAGCCATACCGGTCTGGGTTGAAGATGGTGACCGCTACCTCCTGGCACTCCCGGCAAACGATTTGCGCATATCCTGCTCCATCCATTTCAAGCACAAATCCATACGGTATCAGGCCTGTCATATCAGGATCGATGCAGCGACATTTGCTGCCGAGATAGCACCGGCAAGAACCTTCGGTTTTACTGGTGATATCGAAATGCTCCGCAAACAGGGGCTGGCCCGAGGCGGAGACTATGAGAGTGTGCTTGTGTTTGATGAAGCCGGTCCGATCAGTCCGGATCTGCATTTTGAAGATGAATGTGTCCGTCACAAGGTATTGGATATCATGGGTGATCTCGCATTGCTTGGTCGTCCACTGCGTGCCCATATTATTGGGCACAAGACCGGTCATGCCCTTGATGTGGAATTTGTCCGCAAACTTGCCCGGGAGATGATTCCGGTCCGGGATACAGATGCGCTTGAGCGGGACCGTGAATTTGTCAATTTCTGTGAGAGGATGAATCTTTGAAGAGTTTCAGTGTGGTGTTGCTGTTCGCGCTGACAGTTGGCGCGTGGGTCCTTTTTGCCGAAGACAGGCAAGAGCCAAAAATCCGGATTGGTATGGGAAATTCGCAGTTGACCGTCGAGGTGGCGGCAACACCCGGGGAACGGGCTCGTGGCTTGATGTATCGGGACTCCCTTGATGACGATACAGGCATGCTGTTTGTCTTCGAGTATCCGGGACGGTGGGGTTTTTGGATGAAGAATACGTTGATTCCGCTTTCTATCGCGTTTCTTGATCATGAAGGAAATGTGGTAAATATTGAAGATATGCAACCCCATGATACGACAGTGACCATGCCAAAAGGGGAGATACTCTATGCGCTCGAAGTCAACCTGGGCTGGTTTGCAAGGCATGGGATACGGCCCGGCAGCCGGATAGCGCTTCCCGAGCAGGTCACAAAGATCGTCGGTAACCAGAGATGAAGTTTGTCCTGATTGCCACTCTTCTTGTGGCCGGGTGTTCTCCTTCGAGAGAGGTCCGTATACAACAAGACGGACAGAAGGCCGGGATCGTGCTCGCTATGGGTCCCAGAGTGATGCGGAATGGTGTTTTTTTTGCTGGCGAGTTTGACGAAGGAACAAAAAGTGTGACGGTAGCGGGTTCCTTTAACGCATGGAATCCGGTACAGTTTTTTTTGACAAACACACTCGGAACCAGGGTTTGGAGCGGTTATGTTCCGATGAGTACTCCCGGAGAAATCCACTTTTGCTACGTCATTGATGGAAGATGGCGAAAACCGGACCCCTTGACAGAAAAAAAAGAAGATGACGAAGGCTTTGAGTACTCGGTCTTCCCGGGACTGTCCCTACCAGCGAAGAACTGAAGCTCCCCACGTCAATCCGGCACCAAAGCCGACGGTTACCAGGATATCGCCCCGGGTGAGTTTCCCCTGGCGATTGAGTTCGTCGAGTACAATCGGGATGGACGCCGATGATGTGTTTCCGCATCGGTCGAGGTTTGTCCGGATGACATCGGGGGCGAGCCCGATTTTTTTTGCGGCAGAATCGATGATGCGGATATTCGCCTGGTGCGGTATAAAGTGGGTGATATCCGAAACTCTCAGACTGCTTTTCTCAAGGACGGCATTCACCGATTCGGTGATGGCGTTGATGGCGAATTTATAGACGGCAGGGCCGTCCATCCGCAAGAACTGGCCGCGATTGGCCAGTGTCTCTGCCGAAAAAGGCTTACGGGAGCCGCCCTCCGGGACGATCAACATGTTTGAGCCGCCTCCGTCCGCGTGCAATTCAAATCCCAGCGCATCGCTCGGGCTGTCTTCAGGACCCGCTTCAAGAATCATGGCACCGGCACCATCACCGAAGAGAATGCAGGTCGATCGATCGGTCCAGTCGAGAAAATGCGACAGTGTATCCACACAGACCAGAAGGATTTTTTTGTACATGCCACTCCGTATCCAGGCGGTCGCGGCAGAGAGAGAATAGACAAAGCCCGTGCATGCGGCCGAAAGATCGACGCAGGGGACAAATCCCAGTCCCAGACGGTTCCCGACAAGAGATGCAACGGACGGGAAGAGCGGGTGATCGGGTGTTGTTGTTGCGACGAGAATGAAGTCAATTCCTTCAAAAGCCGCGGGGAATTCGGCTTGCATCCGCTTGCAGGCGGCGACAGCAAGATCCGAAGCGGATTCACCGGGTGCGCAGATATGGCGTTGGCGGATGCCGGTTCGTTCCCGGATCCATTCGTCGGAGGTCTCGACAAGTTTCTCGATATCAACATTGGTCAAGACTCGAGAGGGGAGAGCGCTTCCGGTGGCGGATATGCGTATGGTTTGGATGGCAGACTCCTTGCGTCATCACCGCAGGCTATGGCGGATTGATTACCAATAAATGTAGCGTAGTTTGCGCCAAAAACAAGACGTTATCTTGAATCATGGAAGAGTATATCTTTTATGAGGGTTTTGGCGGGACAGCTTGTTGTCGACACGAGCGTTTTCAGGAGTGTTTTTGTCAGTGCCTCTGTTGTGTGGAATTCAAGATGAGGTTGGGAGAGTACAGTAATGAGCATCCAGGAACGATACAGACCGGAAAAGAAACGAACGCCATTGACCATGACCCTGCGGCTCGTCCTGTCAGCACTGATCATTTCAGCCATCATCCGGCTCTTTTTTTTTGAAACCGTGACGATTGATGGACCCGAGATGCTTCCTGGTGTTTCCCGGGGAGAGAGCATTCTCGTCAACAGGTTCGCAACCGGATTCAGGGTGCCGTTGTTCAATTCGCTCAGGATTTTCGGTTTCTACACTCCGGAGGTTGGAGACCTTGTCCTGATCAAGCATCCGTGGCAGGGGTGGAGTGGTATCGCCGAGTTTTTTGATATCTGTACCGCATCGCTCTTCGGCTTGACCGGAGACGGGAAGATGCGGCTTGTGCGGGTGATGGCCCGTGAGGGACAGCGCATCCGGATAGACGCATCCGGGACTGTGCATGTTGACGGAAAGGCCATACGGAAGGTCCGGATCAAGGGGAACCTGACCTTGAGAAACAGGGCCGATAAAACCGGGAATGTGGTTCGAAGCGTCATCATCAACAGGATGGTGATTGACCAAAACACAATTCAGGGAGACCCTCTTCCGGATATGACCCTGTCACTCTTCAGCGAAGGAAGCTGGAGGACAGCGGAGAGTGAGGACGGGAGCGGCTCTCTTCCGGCAAGGGTTTTCCCCGTTCCGGTTACCAACGAGGTTTTGGCTGCTCCCTGGGCGGCACGCTGGCTGGCCATGACGGTGCTCGGGGACGAGAATGCGAAAGTCTCAATCCTGAGGGCAGGGCAAACGGCAAAATCCCCGGCTGTGCTTTGGGACGATACGGGAAATCTCTGGTATCAAACGGAAAACAACGAACCGAAACACCTGGTCGAGGTCAGGTCCGGGTATGCCTGGCTCGTTGTTCCTGAAGATATGTTGTTTGTTCTCAACGATGTGCGGGATGCGGGGTATGATAGCCGGATCTGGGGCCCGGTTTTTGAAGACTCCATTACCGGGATTCCCATGCTGCGTATCTGGCCTCTTGGGCGGCTTGATTCCCTTGATTGAGGAGCACCGCCCTTCTGTCTACGTACACGTTCCCTTCTGCAGGCGGCGCTGTCCCTATTGTGCGTTTGTCTCCGGAGTCCCCGGGAAAGAAGACCCCGAGCGGTATCTTGAGGCTCTCAGGCGTGAGATCGGGGCCCGTGCTGGAACGATTCCTGCGGACGGTGCTTGGTCAATATTTATCGGTGGCGGTACCCCGACACTCCCCGGACCGGACTGGCTCGCGCGTCTCCTGGCTCTTGTCCGGAAGGTGGCATACGGTCCTGCAACTCGCGAATGGAGTATCGAAAGCCTGCCGGGATATATCACTCCCGAGGTGGCTCGTATCCTCAAATCCGCGGGTGTGGATCGGGTGACGCTCGGGATGCAGAGCATGGATCCGGGCGTACTCGAATCGATTGGGAGAGCGGATCAGCTTCCCCTGTTTTGGAAGGCAGTTGATATTCTCCGGAGTGCCGGAATAGAGTCCATCGGGGTAGATCTGATCCTCGGCCTGCCGGGTGAGAGGCTCGCGAATTTTCGACCCGGACTGGAAGCGTTGCTGGCAGCCAAAATCCCGCACATCTCGGCATACATGCTTTCTATAGAGGAAGGCACTCCCTGGGGTCGGGAGAACATCCCGGTTTCCGACTGGATGCAACGCAGACTCTTTACGATTCTTGCACGAAGACTCAGCACTGGCGGGTACGAACAGTACGAGGTTTCCAATTATGCACTTCCCGGGTTCCCTTGCAAGCATAATCAGGGGACATGGGAGGGGCGGGAGCTTCTGGGCTTTGGCCTTGCGGCAGTGGGAACAGTCTCCAGGCCTGGGGGCGCGCGGGTACGGCGCCAGAATACGGTTGACCTTGAGGCGTATCTGGCCAATCCGGGGGGCGGACATACCGAGGAATGGCTCACAGCATGTGATCAATATCATGAGACATTGATGCTGGGGTTACGGAGTCGCTCCGGCCTGCCGGAGGATTGCGGGTTTGCGTTGGAGGCCGGTTTTTCACCGGAAGAACTGTGCAAAAGATTGGAAAAGTATGAGACCCAGGGGTTCTTGCGCAGGCAGGCCGGGCGCTGGAGAACGACAATCAAGGGGCGTCTCTGGCTTGACTCCATGCTTGTAGAGTTGTTTCAGGGGTGAAAAATTTGACAGCAGGGATGGATTTTCGTAGTTTACAAAAAGGTAAACATTTGTTAATACACAACGGGACGCAAGGAGGTCACGATGTCTGACGAGACTGAACTTTGTGATGATACCGAACACACAACCGAAGAGCCCGTTCCTGCGCCTGATTCAGGAGACGAGATGGCCCGTTTGACTGCTGAAAATGAAGCACTCAAGGCCAGACTTGGTGAACTGGAAAAGCAGTGCGAGGATCTCAAAAAAGAAGACAAGTACAGGCTGGCCGAGTTCGAGAATTTTCGCAGACGAACCCGTACCGAGCAGGAAGAAATGCGGAAATCCGCAGCCAAAGCCCTGCTTGTCGAGCTTTTGGATATCGAGGACGGGTTTGCCAATGCGATTGAAGGCAGTGAAACTGCTGATTTGGCCGCATGGCGTGAAGGTGTGATCATGATTGCCAAAAAATTCCGGGGCATCCTCGAGAAACACGGTGTTCAGCCGATCGATGCGCAGGATTCGGAGTTTGATCCTGGATTTCATGAGGCTCTTTTTGTTGTTGATGAAGGAGAACACAAAGGGCAGAAGGTTGTTCAGGTCATGCAGCGGGGGTATCTCCTGCACGACAAGGTTTTGCGCCTGGCCAAGGTCAAGGTTGCCCGGGGACAAGGCGGTTGAGGTTTTGAAACACATTGACCGATGCTCTGCATCGGTGGAGAGACAAAGAGCGAGAGGTGATTGCTATGGGAAAGATCATTGGAATCGATTTGGGTACAACCAACTCATGCGTTTCGGTTATGGAAGGTGGGGCGCCTGTTGTCATTGCCAATAGCGAGGGACAGAGAACGACGCCATCCATTGTGGCGTATACCGAAAAGGGAGAACAGCTGGTCGGGCAGCAGGCGAAAAACCAGGCTGTCGTGAATCCGTCCAACACTGTCCGGTCCATCAAACGTTTTATGGGAAGACGGTACGCGGAAGTCGGGAGTGAAGTCCGGTATGTTCCGTACGAGGTCAAGGGTGGTTCCAACGATGAAGTCCGTGTTGCAACCCGTGAAGGGGAGTTTACTCCACCGGAAATTTCCGCCCGTGTTTTGATGAAAATGAAACAGACGGCCGAAGAGTATCTCGGCACAAAGGTCGATAGTGCCGTGATTACCGTTCCGGCCTATTTCAACGATGCCCAGCGGCAGGCGACCAAGGATGCCGGCCGGATTGCCGGTCTCAAGGTTGAGCGCATCGTCAATGAGCCGACCGCGGCAGCGCTCGCGTACGGTCTCGATAAAAAGAAAGACGAGAAAATCGCCGTGTATGATCTGGGCGGCGGGACGTTTGACATCTCCATTCTCGAACTGGGTGACGGAGTTTTTGAAGTCAAGTCAACCAATGGAGACACCCATCTGGGTGGAGACGATTTCGACCAGAGACTGGTTGAATGGATGGTGACCGAGTTCAAAAAGGAAAAGGCGGTTGACCTCTCCAAGGATAAAGTCGCCATGCAGCGACTGCGAGACGAAGCCGAAAAGGCAAAGATCCAGCTGTCGGGAAGCCAGTCTGTTGACATCAGCATCCCATTTATCACGGCGATCGACAATGTCCCGATGCACTTCAACATTTCACTGTCCCGTGCCAAGTTTGAGCAGTTGGTAGCGGACCTGGTCGAAAAAACCCGTATTCCCTGCGAAAATGCCCTGCGTGATGCCGGGCTCAAAGCCGCGGATATTGACGAGGTGATCCTTGTTGGTGGTTCGACCCGCATCCCGGCTGTCCAGGAGATGGTACGGAAGATTTTCGGAAAAGAACCGAACAAAGGGGTCAACCCGGACGAAGTTGTGGCGGTTGGTGCGGCCATTCAGGGTGGAATCCTGGCAGGTGACGTCAAGGACGTTCTGCTTCTCGATGTGACACCGCTCTCGCTCGGTATCGAAACCCTTGGTGGCGTCATGACCTCGCTCATTCCGAGGAACACGACGATTCCGACAAAAAAGAGCCAGATCTTCTCGACGGCCGCGGACAACCAGCCGGCTGTTTCGATCCACGTGTTGCAGGGTGAGCGGGAATTTGCCAAGGACAACAG
This sequence comes from Spirochaetota bacterium, assembly GCA_036795535.1. Lineage (GTDB taxonomy): Bacteria > Spirochaetota > JAGLSM01 > JAGLSM01 > JAKPMW01 > JAKPMW01. Next base: position 1,006 of record DAIREN010000007.1, on the reverse strand, counting down.
GACTCTCGGCCGGTTCGAGCTCGAGGGCATTGCTCCTGCACCCAGGGGTGTTCCCCAGATCGAGGTTTCGTTCGATATCGACGAGAACGGAATTGTGCATGTCAGTGCCAAGGACCTCGGGACCGGGAAAGAGCAGAAAATCCGCATTGAAAGTTCGAGCGGCTTGTCCGAGAGCGAGATCGACAAAATGGTCAAGGATGCCGAACTGCATGCTGAAGAGGACAAGAAGAAACGTGAGGCTGCCGAGAGCCGGAACAAGCTGGACAGCCTGATCTATGAAGCCGAGAAGACACTCCGCGAGCACGGTGACAAACTTGGGGATGACAACAAGGCCAAACTCCAGAAAGAGATTGATGCAGCAAAAGCCGTATTGGACAGCGGTGATGAAACCAAGCTCAAGGCAGCCCTCGATTCGCTGACGCAGACGGCACACAATATGTATTCCGAGGCGACGTCCAAGGGTCAGTCCGGGGCCGGAACTGCGGATGCTGCTTCGGGACAGGACGCAGGGTCGGCGGCAGGTTCCAAGAAGCCGGCTGACAATGTGATGGATGCCGATTTTGAAGTGGTTGATGACGACAAGAAAAAATGATAAAACGGGCGGCATGAGCCGGGACAGGACCGGCCGTGCCGCCTTTTTCAATGGAGCGTACGATGGCTTCGGGAAAACGGGATTATTACGAAGTATTGGGTGTCGGCAAGACTACGGGCAAGGAAGATATCAAAAAAGCCTACCGCAAGTTGGCCATGCAGTACCATCCTGACCGAAATCGTGACAATCCGGAAGCACTCGAAAAGTTCAAAGAAGCAACAGAAGCATACGAAGTCTTGTCAAACGACGAGAAACGTTCCACCTATGACAGGTACGGGCATGAGGGGTTGAGCGCGGCTGGCGGCGCCGGTTCCTACGATCCGAGGAACTTCTCGGGGTTTGAGGATATCTTCGGAAATTTCGGACCCTTTTCGGATTTCTTCGACGGAATATTCGGTGGTGGCGGTCGGCGTG